>CAZXVZ010000162.1:0-6595 GCA_964644085.1 uncultured Syntrophus sp.
AGATAATGAGCGGTGACTGGAGTTCAGACGTGTGCTCTTCCGATCTAAAGGCCATCTGAACCGGGCTATTGAGTAGATCAGCTAATGGTGTCTCGCGGATATTTCCCACACGGTGATCCATGTCGACGAAGTGATCACAGGAGAAGAAATCCCCGTTATGTTCTATGACGGGGATATGGCCGCAGGTTTTCCTGAAAATACAGAGTGCCTGTTCCCTGCCGAAAGCTGTCCCGATTGTCTCCTCGAATATCTGTATATTGATTCGGTCGATGTCCTGACTTAGCCATTCGTCAAAAATCGTACAGAGAAAGCTACCAAAAGCTTCAGCAGGAACTGTTCGATCGCTCACAGGGCGCCCGTCTCTTCCTGGTTCAACGAGGGGTAAGAACCCGAGATATCGGACACCAATCTCTTTGAAAAAATGATACATTTCAGTCGGATAGCGGACGTTCCGGTCATGAACCACGCAGAGGATATCGAAGGGGATACGGTGCTTTTGGAGGAGTCCATACCCGCGCATAACCCGTTCATAGGTAGGCCCTCCATTACTGGTGACGCGGTATACGTCGTGCAGATCTTTCGGTCCATCCAGGCTAAGACCTACTCCAAAACCTTCTTTTGCCAGGAACCGGCACCAATCCTCGTCGAGGAGCGTGCCGTTTGTCTGAATACCGTTAGTAATTTGCCGTCCGGGAGGCTGGTGTTTGCGCTGTAGTCCCACAATCTTTTGAAAGTAATCCAATCCCAGGATAGTTGGTTCCCCTCCATGCCATGAGAAATTAATCACGTCTGCATCAGAGGCATCGATGTGCTGAACGATGTAGGTTTCAAGGATATCATCCGGCATGCGCAGTATCGGCTCTTCTCTATACAGGTTTTTCTTCTCCAGATAATAGCAATAACGGCAGGCGAGGTTGCAGGCAGAGCCGCCCGGTTTGGCAAAAACCTGAAACTCACTGAATGCTTTGGCCATAGAGCAACCTTTTATGAAGGAGTATAGGAGAATTACCTTTGCCGGTCAAGGAGAAAAGTACATATGGACAATTTTCTATTAATACAGTGTGGATCTGGCGCGACTCGCGGGTGTCCCGGAACTTGAGCCGCTGGAGCGAAATGGGCAGGTTTGTGCCGGAAAAGCCCTCTGCGTTGAAATTCTTGCTGATTGTACGGCTCTTCCAAACGTGCTCTAAAACATCCGACAGACGATTATTGAAAATAAGATGATATTAAGAACGCCTGTCGAGATAGCGGCATAATCGGGCTATCTTGAAATGGTCTGATTACTGCTCACGAAGAGTGCGTTGCCTGGTGCCGATAGTCATGAGTCTCCTTTCTTGTATTCAAAGCAGTCATGGGCGATCATGACGAATTTGCCTGCTTCCTCATGGAATCAGGACGTGATATGAGACGTGTTGACGCTCAGGGGGGGGACATTCAATACCGTAACTGATCTGGCCGTTGCCGCGAAGAAACCTGCTTTGGTGGAACCGATCCGGAAACACCGGGGTGTATTCACAGAATTATCTGAGAAAAATTATTCGAATTCCTCGAATTCTTCCGCGGAATAAAAAAGGTGTGCTTCTTTTATCTGTTTTTTGTCCATTCTGTCATCGAGTATCGCATCTTCAGCCTTTTTTCTGAAAAGCTTTGCGCGTTCTTCAAGCTCATTGAGTTTTTCAATAAGACCATTTTCCTCTATGATTGTCTTAACAGTCCGGAAAAGATTTTCACTCCCGTAAACTAACATACCTTCCTGGAGAATTTTAATAGCAACCATGTATTTAAAATCGTCAAAGCGCGCTTGATTCCTGATGAGAGAGGTCCTTTTTATTTTGTAATCAACCTCTTCGTTTACAGAAGGATTAATGAGCATCCTGTATTTTTTCTGGTGTATGATTTTATCAAGCTTGCTTATGGAGTCATCCGGTAGAGCGTCGTCAACAACGGCAATGAGATCAATATCAGAACCCCTTACGAGTTTTCCCGTGCTTTTTTCCGGCCTGGGCACATCGTGTGCCATATCATAGACGATATCTCCGGCAATGATGAAACAAATTTGATGTTTCCGGGAAATATCATCTTCGAATTCCTCCATAATCTCGGAAACCATTTTTCGGGCAAGCTCAAACTTGAATCTGCTTATTTCATGAATATGAACGGTTATTTCCTTGCATCTTTTTTCAAGCGGGCCGGAGTCATCCACGAGGCCAATAACCGAATAGGTAAGAAATTCTCTGAGAATTGAAGGAGAAAGACGAGCATAGCCTTCAACGTGACGGTCAAGCCTCATGTATCTTTTACCCAGCGCGCGGACCTTCAGTTGCGGAGAAGTCTTGCACGCCTTCCAGATAAGCAGGCTATCTTCATCAATTTCCGATAATATTTCAAACCCGGTACAGGGTCCTTTTGTCTTGATGAGATTAACAATATTGTCCTGTACAGAGTCGGGCATGCTTTTGTCCTCAGATTTATGTCAGTTCGTCAATGATTATTTTCTTCTCTTCCAGCGCGCTTTTATTGGCGAGCAGCTCACGGGCCGCTATCCTGTCGAGTACATATGTGAGAGTGTCAGCGGAATTGATATATTTCTGTCCGTATGAAATAGGCACTTCAGGTGTTACTTTTCCCAAAAGGGACCGGGTAACAGATTCAACCTTCCTCTCGCCGTTGGCCAGAAGGATGATGTTTCTTGCCTGGTATACAAGCTCCGCGCCCATTGATATGGCGTATTTGGGGCAGTCTTTTATTGAAGGAAAATGTCCGTCAATTACAGAATTCTTAATAGTATTATCGTCTAATTTGATAAGCATGACAGAGCTTCCCTTGAAAGGTACTCCGGATTCGTGAAAGGCAACATGCCCGCGCCCGCCCACGCCAATTACCTGCAGGTCGATACCACCCGCTCTTTTGATTTTCCGCGTGTACCTGTCAAGGATTTCCTTCTTTATCCAGGTGAGATACTTTGATCTGGCTTTCGGTTTGATGGCAACGGACTTTCCGGCATCTGTACCTTTATACACCCAGTCCTTCGGATATTTTTTAAGTTCGCTGATTAACATTCTCTGATCAATTAAGGATCCAAAGGGTACATTTGTCTCGATAAATTTCTTTCTCAGAGGTCCGAAAAATTCCTGGATCATGAAATAGCAATAACTCTCAGGATGCGTAACGCGCTGCTGAACATTTTCTCCGGGCAGACCGACATACTCATCGAGATTAAAACTTCTGATCCGGCTACTGTCAAATTCATCGTCATTGGCCGCCTGAGACAGATGCTTGTACATGCCTGTTGGAGAGTTTCCCGTGGCGAGACCTAAAACAATCTCTTTCTTTTTCGCCGATAGGTCAATAATCACTTTCTTGACAATGTCCGCGGCAACTTTGCTCATATGATTAAAATCATGTGTCACAAATACCTTAATCGGCATACTTCCCCTCCACTAATTATTTTATGAAAGTAACCGGATGCATATTTTTCAGCCCAGAATGCTTTTTATCTTGTCGGCAATTTCCTGGCAGTCTTTTTCTGTTATGCTGTCCGATGGCCCCTCGACCATTACCCTGCACATATTTTGGGTACCGGAATATCGTACAAGCACACGACCCTCTTCGCCCAATTCTTTTTCAATTCGTTCTATTACTTTCATAACCTCGGGGACTGTTGAGATATCCGGTTTGCTCTTCACATCTACATTGATAAGCTTCTGGGGATAAATGTCCATCATCTTTGCAAGTTCTGACAGGGGTTTGCCTGTTTTAACCATAGCGGCGAGTAATTGGAGCGCGGTGATGATACCGTCCCCGGTCGTATGGTGGTCGAGAAATATCATGTGGCCTGATTCTTCCCCGCCTATGATGCCACCCATCTTTATCATGTCTTCCAGGACGTAACGATCACCTACTTTGGAGGCGTGATACTTGAACCCGTATTTTTTACAGGCAACCCTCAACCCGAGGTTGCTCATGACGGTGCTCACGAGGAGATCATTTTTTAATTTTCCCTGTTCCTTGAGCATCTTCGCGCATATGAGGAGAATCTGATCGCCTGTTATTTCTTGTCCTTTTTCATCAACGGCAATGAGACGGTCACCGTCGCCATCAAAGGCAAGCCCGATATTTGCGCCGCTTTCAACGACTTTTTTGCGCAGGTCCTGCGTGTGCTGTGAACCGCATTTATCGTTAATGTTAATGCCATTCGGTGCATTATGAATTGTTTCTACCTCTGCCCCCAGTTCCCAGAAGGTGTCAGGAGCAACTTTGTACGTGGCGCCATTGGCGGTATCGAGGATAATTTTCATCCCTTCAATGGATAGATCGCGGGGGAATGTGTTTTTTAGAAAGACAATGTAGCGGCCATGGACGTCTTCAAGACGGAACGCCTGCCCCATGTCCTTGACAGGCGGCACCAGTCCGTGCAGGGTGTTGCTCAGCATCAGATCCTCGATGGCTTCTTCCTGTTCATCGGAGAGCTTAAAACCGTTGCCGGAAAAAAGCTTTATGCCATTGTCCTGATATGGATTGTGCGAAGCGGAAATAACAACACCGGCGTCAGCGCGCATACTCTGTGCCACAAATGCGATCCCCGGCGTAGGCAATACACCGAGTAAATAAGGGTTGCCGCCCATTGAGGTTATACCTGATTCCAGTGAACTTTCAAGCATGTAACCGGAGATACGCGTGTCTTTGCCGATTACTATCCTCGGCCGGTCACGATCCTTTTTCAAAATATAGACAACAGCCTGCCCTATGGCGAAAGCTATTTCAGCATTCATTGGATAGCGGTTCGCTTCCCCTCTCACCCCATCAGTACCAAAAAGTTTACCCATAATATTGCCTCCTTATTTTTTTGGAAATCATTTACAGAATATGTTGAACGACGGCATGATTGTCTTTGACATTTCGCAAAAAGCGTCAACAATTCTCTGAAGCCACGCCGTGCCCTCGCCGGAAACATCAGCGGGCAGGCCCTGTATGATGTCAATGTAACTTGCTCCGCCCGCGCTCCTCGCTTTTTCAAAGACAGAAAGAAAATTGTCACGGTATTTCTCAACAAGGCTATCCTTCATTTCTTTCGCGAAGAGAGCTTCAATCTCAGCAAACCTGTCGGAAAATTCATTCCTTCCGGCTGCTTCCCGTGTCGATTCTGAAGCATGTTCAGGAGATACTTTTGCCTTGCCTGCCAGCACCTGCAGGCGTTTCATCCGCTCTTTCTTGGCAAGAGACAATTTGTCGAGAAGGCCGTCGAAAACAAGCGGGCCGAATTCCTGCTCATCAAAAAAGGGACGCCTCACATGCAGATACCACTGTTCAAGGGCCATGAGATTCGCCATATAAATAATATTGTTTTCCACAACGCGCCGAATGCCCGGATACGCTTTGGGTCTGAAATTCATTATTTTTCCGGGGCGTGTTTCCCCGACAATCAGTTTATCATCTTCCGGAAAATCGTTTCTCAGCACTGAATTGGCGGCAATAACATTACCGTATCCGATACGTGAGGGCCCCACGAGGCCGCCCTGGCCTCCGAGAAAGATTGCTCGCTGATTAAGCATGACCCCTCGTGGTACGTCACCGATAAGTGACGCCGTGGTTTTGTCTCCATCAGGCGTAAAATTAAAGTGGATATAAGAACTGCCTACCTCACTGTGGTCCTTGCGGCTTGTGCCTCCCGCCATCAGGCAGTCGCAGAAATTGATGAGGCTGCCGAGGGTCACAAAAGGGAAAAGGATGGTCTGCTTTATGCCGACACAGTGCGCCCCATTGGCCTCTTCTTCGAGGATGGACCCCTCACGGACCTGTGCCCCTGATCCCATGTTTGCCTTTTCAAGGAAGACGGACTTGTTGAAGTATCCGCCCTTTAATTCAACCTTTGAACCGAGTTGGCAGTCATCCAGTGTGACCGGAGCTTCGTAACCGAGTTTGCATCCCGATGATATTACTGTTTTCTTGCCGTATATCCGACACCCCGGATAAATTTTAACGCCGTTTCCGGATATCTGCTCTACATTGACCTCATCTCCTATAGCTATAGTAGCAGGATTGGAAATATCGACGCCTTTCTTCATTAACTGTATTATTTTTTCATGACTTGCAGGTTGATCCATATCTCTCCTCCATAACTAAAGAACTCAGAATCATTTTAAATACAGGGACAGCAGTGCCCTTGTAATTACTGGACAAAAAAACAAGGTAGTCCCCTATCCGCGAATTCATACTTGCCTGATGATAAACTTCAGTAAAATACCACTTTTTTGGTTTACTGGCAATTGATTCTTGTACCCGTAATCCGCCGCGATGGCACTTTATGGATAAATGAAGTATACTATAACGGCATACCGTATGGAGTCTGGGCAAGTTGCCATGATAATGGTACTCCAGAGATAAATGCGCAATAAATAGACGGGAGTTTGAACGGACTGTACACAGAATGTGACAGATATGGTTGTCTGCAGGAGAGAGATGTTTAATGCTGGAGAAAAGAGGGCGATTACATCCTGTACCATGAAAATGGTCAACCGGCACGTATTGATACGCAAGTGGACGGGAAGCACAATTGTATGGAAGAGCTTTATGAAAATGGAAACACAATAATAAT
>CAZXVZ010000163.1:0-6590 GCA_964644085.1 uncultured Syntrophus sp.
GTTTGGCGCTTTCCGTGTTTATTTCAAATCTGATCTTATTCTGGTCAATGATGAGATTAATCATTATTCCCTGTTGCGCGAAGCCTTTGGTATCGCCCATGGTCAGTGTCGGTGTGTTCTTCAATGTTTCTAATAGCTGGGGAAGATTTTCCCTTTCCGAACTACTGATAAACAGCATATTGCACACCTTCAAGTCCTTTGACCGGCCCGTGTATTTTATCTCAAGTTTTCTCCTCTGTACGGTTTTATTGTTAAGAGAGTCGAGAGCATTTCCGAAAGGATCTGTTCCTGCAATACAGAGGGTTACGGTTTTTTTGGTTTCCGGTAAAGTTTCGCCGGGCCACTCGACAAATTTAGCAAAATTATAAATAAAGCCTGCTTTTACTTCATATTCGCTGAATTCAGACTCTTCCGCATGAATGTACAAAGGTGCTTGAAAAAAAGCACAGAGAATAATGAGAAAGGAAACTTTTATAAATAACACTGTTTTTTTTGTCCTTGCCATTAAAACCGATAGGTACACTTGATTTTGAAAACCCTGCCGTCTTGGGGTATTGTATTCTGTTTAAATTCATTTGAAGCCGGATCGCTGTATTTCTTATCAAAGAGATTGTAAACGGTTCCCGAGAGTTCCAATCCCTTTGTGAGTTCCCTGCTCAGAAGGGTGAGGTTGGCAACAACAAAACCGCCGGCATCATTACCTGCCAGGGTTCTACGAGGTCCTGTGTAAAGGGCTTCGATACCCGTAGAGAGTTTCTCTCCCATAATGGGGACATGGATATGTGCCTTTAGAAGATGTCTTGGTGAATTGGTGAGGATTCTTCTTGTTTCGTTATCTTTTGCCTCCTGGTACGTGTAGCTGAGGCGGCTTTCAATGCCTCCTGCCCATTTTCCTTGAATTTCTAAGGCAACGCCTTTTGACTCAACATTGTCGGTATTCCGGTATACGAGAAGACCGTCGGAAGGATCAGTCTGCTGGCCGATCATATCTTTCATTTCATAATAGAAACCTGATACTGAGAAACGGTAGTTCTTTATATATTGCTCGAGAACCAATTCGTAGGTGCGTATTTTTTCAGGATCAAGATCGGGATTTGCTTTTTGTGTATTACCGCCGTCGCCGTAGTATAATTCATAAGCATTGGGCGCCCGGAATGCCTCACCGTAGAGAAATTTGAGTGTTGTTTTTTTCCGGGGATTATAGATAATACCGATCCGCGGATTAATGGTATCTCCGAAAGTTTTGTAGTGGTCATAACGAACACCAGCATTTATAATGAGATTGTCGAGAAAAGTGAACTGATCCTGCAAATAAGATGCGAAGACATGCGAGCCTCGTGAATTGTTGAGATAGCTCACGTACGGGTTTTCGTCGTAGGCACGCTGTTTCTGGAGAAGGTTCTCCTGGTATTCCAGGCCGGCGACAATCGTGTGTTTTTTCCAGAATCTGGTGGTTAACTCGGTTCCGAAACCCCACCATTTGCCGATAGCATAATCTTTCATTATAGCAAGAGGCGGGTAGTCATAGAGGTAATTGCCTGAGTAATGATAATAATCATAAAAAGCCTTGGAAACTATTTCAGTTGATGCCCCAAGTGCTGTCTTGTACTTCGCGTTGATATAACTTCTTTCGTCGGTAATTCGTGTCCGTCTGTCGTTAAAAACAGTATCATAACTTCCAATTCCAATGCCTTTTGTGCGTGAACCATAAGCGGCGTCTACTGCGAGATCTTTATATTTCAGATGCATGAACGCATTGCCGTATCTTTCACGGTCACTGTTATCTGCATTTCCGTAGTTTGTAGCGGGATCGTAAAATTCTCCGAAGTAGAGACTGTGACCATTACTAAGAAGCTTAGTTGCGGACAAAAGATATTCAACACCATGTGCGAGTTTTTTCCCGAAGGTAGCCCGTCCTTTATAGGTATCGAAACTTGCTGCTTCTCCTGAGAGTTCCATGCCGTCTATTCCTGTTGCTTCTCTGGTCAGAATGTTTATGACCCCAAAAAAGGCGTTGCTGCCGTAAAGAGACGAGCCGGGACCGCGGATTACTTCAATCTTGTCAACAAGGTCTATATCGAGGAGGAGTTCGTTCCCGATATAGGCGGTATCGTAAATGTTATCATTGATTCGATGTCCGTTAATGAGGAGAAGATAACGGGAGTTATAATCGCCCGGCCGTGAAAATCCCCGCGAACCTAGATAATGGTAGGCCCTGTCGTAAGTCACATAGAAACCCTTTATGCTTCTGAGAACGTCACCGAGGGTCCTATAACCATACTGTTTGATTTCTTCCGACGTTACAATACTGATGGAAGACGGGGCTTCGGTCACTTTCTGTTGGAATTTTGATGCTCCAAAAACACTTTCTATTTCAATTTCCATAAGTTGTTCAATACTGAGGTCTGTCACGGCGGATTTAGGTACTGACGCTGATGCATAGACAAGGGAAGTCATCGAAAAAAAGGTAATGCACATTATGCAGGCAAAGAAAATTCTGCGGATGATGGTAACAACAAGAAATGTTGCTTTTTTATTCATTTTAAAATGACCATAATGTTATACGTGGCTTTCATTTGAGTATATGTTGGGTTTCACGAAGTAAATCCTCGCGAAAAAACGAGACAAACGAGAAAGTATACGGTCCTGTCTGTTCACGGTTAATATCACTATCCTTTACAGTTATCTGATGGTTCCAATATGGAACCAGGATGACAGTTTACACTTTGAATCCCTTAACTACATCTTCAAGATTGACCGATAGTTTAGATAACTCGTGGGATGCCTTGGTTATCTCTTCAGCGCTTCCCGATGTTCCCGACGACAAGGAGGAAATCATTTCTATGTCCTTATTGATTTCTTCAGAGGTAGAAGCCATTTCCTCTGTTGCGGAAGCGATCTGTTGCACCATAAGATGCAATTTATCGGCGCTTTCCACGATATTGTGTAAAACATTTCCAGCTTCGGTAGATAGCGCAACGCCGTCTTTTACTTCTTTCGTTATGTTTTCCATAGATAAGACAATCTGATGGACTTCGTTCTGGATTGTTTTTACCATATCGCCTATTTCAGCAGTGGAATTTCCGGTCCGCTCTGCCAGTTTTCTCACTTCGTCGGCGACAACAGCAAACCCTCTGCCCTGTTCACCCGCGCGGGCGGCTTCAATGGCAGCATTGAGGGCAAGAAGATTGGTCTGATCTGCTATATCATTGATTACATTGACAATCTCTCCTATTTGATTAGACCGTTCACCAAGAGTTTTAATCAATTGCGCGGACTGGTCTATCGTTTTCGCTATATATTTTACTTTATCAACTGATTTGTTTACGACTGCCTCTCCATTTTTTGCAAGTTTCGTGGTATCTGTCGCGGAGGTTTCAATGCTTGATGTATTCTTGGCAATGTCCAGGACAGTTTGCGACATTTCCTCTGAAGCTGTAGCTACCTGTGATGCCCTGTTCGCCTGTTCGCCCGCGCCTTTTGACATCAATTCAGAACTGGCGTTCAGTTGATGGCTCGATGAAGCAATATTTTCAGCAGCAGCTTTTACTTCACTGATAATACTTCGAAGCCTTGACACCATATTTTTCATCGCGTTCATGAGCTGTCCTGTTTCGTCTGTTCCCGCGTTCTCTATGTTGGTGGTCAAATCTCCTTCGGTGATTTTCTGGGCTACGGTGACTCCTTCATTTAGGGGTTTCGTGATACTGCTTGTAAGCCAGTATCCAAGGCCTATTGCAACCAATAAAACAATAATCCCGCACACAAGAAATACGATTAGAGCTATTGTATAAGCTGCCTGAGCTTTTTTACCGTTTGTGTTAGTCAATTCAGCTTGATATTTCATCATGGAGTTACAACTTTCGGTGAGTCTCGTAGATACCCCCATGCTTCCTGTAGCCATGTCCCGTCCCTGCTGGGTATCCCCCCTTGTAATAAAGTCCATAACCTGGTTGTTGGCTCCTTGAGCTATGTCGTAACTGTCCCTGATGTCAGCAATAAGTTGTTTACCTTTGGGAGTTTTTTCCAACTTTTCAAGTTTTTCCAACGATTCTTTAAATAATATTCGCGAGTCCTCAACTGTTTTTCGTTCCGACTCGGTTCTGTTTGTATCATTAACGAGAGCAATTATCATTACGCTTTTGTCAATTGTGTTGACATAGCTTTGAATATTTTGAGCGAGCATAGTCTTCACGTTGTTTTCAGTAATGATCTGCTTTAATTTGCTGTTAATATTATATAAACTCCAAATGCCGATTCCAATGAGCACTACCATGAAAGCGATAATGATACCCAATCCCCCCCTTAATCGTGTCTTTATAGTGGATTGACTTATCATTTGTTTCATTGTTTTCCTCCTCTAACGTTTGACAAAAGGATGCTGTTATTTTTCATTCCAATCTAAATTATCGGAAAACAAAAGTGTTTCTTAATATCAATATTTCAAAAAAATCTACTTTCCAGGGTTGCAAACGGCGATGTTTCGAACTACCGCATTGCGTACACCGGCAGATTTGAGGAATTGTTTGCGACTATTTACAAACACATCCAAAAGTCGGCTTACAAAATAGCGTCGTAGGTAATTAAAAAATCCGGGCATTGAAAAGGAGCGTTGCGTGGCATCTCTTTTCTCTGCGAATAGAATATTAAACGCGAATTGGTGTTAATTGCTGTTGTTATTTGATATACTTGAGCCGTTAGAGGACAGAGAGAAGTGTACGAAGAACGATTCTACCGAAACGTAACAAGACCGCAGGATCTTATCTGTTATGAGGTGGTTTATAAGGAAACCGATCTCTTCTGCTGTACAAAAACAGACCTCAGCGCCTACATAAAGGAGAGGGTTTTCTTCTACAGACATCAGCTTGATGAATATATTCATTTGAAGCCTTTCTTCAGGGAAAGTCTTGAACCTGTCGAAAACGATCCCCTTGCGCCTGCAATTGTGAGAGAAATGATAGCGGCGGCATCGACTCTCAATGTAGGCCCCATGGCGACAGTAGCAGGCGCTATGGCAGAGTTTGTGGGGAAGGACATTACCGACCTTTCCGATACTTTTATTATTGAGAACGGCGGAGACATCTGTCTGAAAACAGATACGGAAAGAGTTGTTCAGATATACGCGAAAGATTCCCCTTTCAGCAGAAATATCGGGATTAAGCTGAAACCGAATGATGTTCCTTATGGTGTTTGTACATCTTCAGCGACGGTTGGTCCTTCTTTAAGTCTGGGCCTTGCCGACGCAGTTTGTATTATCGCTCATTCAGCGCTTTTTGCGGATGGACTTGCAACTTGTCTCGGTAATGGTGTAAAAAAGAAGGACGACATACCCGGTGCCATTAAAAAGGGACAAAAATTCCCCGGTATTATGGGCATACTTATCATTCTCGGAGAACACCTTGGAGTCTGGGGAGATCTTGATATTGTGAAATTATAAAGGCAGGGAACTTAAGGGCTGAAAGCCCATAACAAGAGGACGTCATGAAAAAAAGAATTATTTTGCGGTTTAAGAGAAGCACTATCGACAAGCCCATTGTCTATAAACTGGTGAGAGATTACAGCCTGATTTTTAACATCCTCCGCGCCACCATTTCGCCCAAGGCTGAATCAATGATGGTCATGGAGATAGACGGGTCTGAGCAGAACTTTAAGAAGGGAATGAAGTATCTGAAAGACCTTAATATTGATATAGAGCCTATTGAGCAGGATATACGAAGGGATGAAGAAAAGTGTGTCCACTGCGGGCTCTGTACCAGTGTCTGTGCCCCTGACGCGCTGCACATAGCGGACAGAAAGACGATGAAGGTGGAGTTTGACTATGAGAAGTGTGTGGCCTGCGAACTATGCGTCAAGGTCTGTCCAGTAAAGGCCATGAGTGTGTCCTTCGACGCAAACGGTCTGTGACCTATACCAATTCTAATTTGCACATACAATAAGGCCTCCTCGTGGTCATGAGTCCTCACGTATTAAAATGTGCGTTTTGGCTCACTCCTCCTCGTCATCTTCATTCTATTTTTAAATGAGATTTGGTATTATTGAATATCTTTTTGCCAGCTTTCGATCTATATTCAATATGATGTTTCTACCCACTCCACCCGCGGCCCTCAGCTATCCTGCTGAGTCCGCGGATACTTCGCCTGAATATACAATTGGCAACACGGAAAGTGTTGTGTCCGTGGTTATTAATTGCGCGCCAATAGAAGCCCGGCATGGCAACACATCTAATCCCTTTCCTCCCTGCCTTCAGCCACTCCAGCCGGTTTGTCGTCTTATTTCTACCGACAAACCGGATTAAGGAGAGTGCTCGATATTCGCTTTGGCAAGCATTCCCTCAATTTATTTCTTCCTGTTATTAATGAAATGGAATTCTGGGCCGCGCACAACATTTCAGTTGGTTATCGAGGCATCCGTATTTTTCCTTGACTCGTTCCCTCGACTGTGAAAAAGGCCTTCTGTAATGAAGACAACGACCTGACATTTTTATCTGCCGCAAGGATTCCTGAGATATTCACCGGTCCTGCCGCTCCCCCAACAAGTAAGAAACGACTTTTGAGAACTTACGAACAGGGGGGATAAGAAACTCAGGAACT
>CAZXVZ010000164.1:0-6586 GCA_964644085.1 uncultured Syntrophus sp.
TCGGCCCGCATATAAAGATATTAAACCGTAACATTTTCCAAATGTCAACGAAGATTCTGGCAGAAAGAGGTTCATTGGGAACTCGGATCTAAAAAGTATGTTAGGGTTCTTAGCGTACTTTGCGATTCGAATTCTATGGTAATCCCTTTCTGTTTCGTTGATTTCCAATACCCTATTCCCTGTAACCCCAATTATGAGAAATCATCCCATAAATCTTCTTAGAAAGTATGCTCGATACCGCGTTGTTATGGTAATGGACCCGGCTGCGTGGTAACCCATTAACGACATTGATACAACATTTGAGAATATTCGTATCATCTACCAGCCTTTGTATTCACCGGAATTGAATCCTGTAGAACATCTTTGGGAATATATACGGGAAAACTACCTGAGAAACTGCATGTGGTCTTCTATGGAGGCACCGGAGCACGCTTTGGAACGTATCCTGAAGAGAAGACTATTATGGAATGTGCTGAAACCATCCAGAGCATTGTAGGGTTCCATTGGGCTATTATTTAGTCTTTGATGGCAAAGTGGTATAACATTCAGCGGATATGTCAATGGGCTTGCATGCCCTGTCCTTACGATTTTCTGTCGTCATAAAAGACGTCGGTACGATTCTGGCTAAGGTTGCAAGGTGTAACGAAAGAAGTGTTAGGGGCAGTACACCAGTATGGAGGCTCCGGAATATTAATGTTTCACCTTCTGTTCCTATTTTTTTAACAGCCCATGTCCTCCAGGTCTTTATAACGTTGTTTCAGCTGGTTTTTGAGCGCGTTCAGCTCAAATTCCGCCAATTTATCGAGGGTGTCCGGATATCCTTTATGCACAAAATCACTGACGTGAGTTTTTTCATGCTCCAAACAGCCATCGAAATTGCTTGCGCCTACTTTTCCTCCCTGTTTGGTTTGCCAACTCTCCCGAACTGTTTGTTCGGCTGCTACGTCATGTGATACCAAGCTGCCACTTTTGTCAAATTCGTAGAGATGAATTATTTGGCCGTTAATCTCTACATCTATAGTAGGTTCATTTTCTCCGGGACCACAGTTACCAGTACAATGTGGATCGGTCTCCATAAGTGATTTCGCCTCTGAAGGTTTCCCTGTGTCCTGGTTTGGGAACTGTTTGCCCACCCTTTTCTGCACCGCTTCCAAATACTTGCTACGGGCAGTGTTTCCATACTTATTCCTTATTTCATTCCGGAGTGACCTGTCCTCCCAGGCTTTTACGGTCGCTTCGAGCCAATTGATTTGATTTCTCATTTCTTCGCAGTCTTTATCCTCTTCCTTTACTACATCCGGCGGCACAACAAGCTGTTCCCCGATGTGCCAGCGTACCGTGTAGGTGACATTCTTCTTTCCCCCTTCCGGCGGCTTAAGTGGTTTATTTCCCACTGCCCCTCCCACATCATAAATCCCCATCTTGAAAGAAGGGGGTTCCGTCTTTGCTTCAGCAGACCAGGTACGTGTTCCCTCCATGATTCCCGACTGCGGGAGTTTCATTGCCAAACCGATGCTAAAACCGGGAATACTTTTTTCAGCTGAACGATAGGAACATCTTTTCCCCGGTTTAGGTGACTGCGCTTTTCCCTGTAATTTGCCCCTTGCCCCCGGTCCGCCTGCAACAAATTCGTAGTAATCAGGTACTGCCATGGATTGCTGCATTTGTGTTGCAAATTGCTTCTGTGCGGGGGAGAGGTTATTAAGAAACGATTGGGTCATGGACGATAATAGGTTAATGGATAGTTTGGTGGATTCTGTTATATCACCACCGCCCCTTCCCTGGTATTCGTGTACAAGGGGACAGTATTTATCATCCGACAGAGAGCGTTCATCATAGGAATAGTTGGCAAACATAGATTGTGCTTTGTATCTCAGCGCAGGGCGGAAAAATAGCCCTTTTTTAGAGACTGCCGGGCTATTGGCATCATCTCGGATCATTGTGCCGGTGATGGAATAATTCAGAGTCCCTTCAGACCATCTTATTGAACCTGATCGTTTCGCCTCTTCGGCTTCCGGCGATTTGGTGTTCCACTTGACAGTGGCGCTGATATTTACATGCACCGTGTCCGCTCCGCAAACCGGGTCGGCCATCATCCAAGAAACAAAAACAAGAAACAGGAACGCTATTGTCACGCTTCGAAGGTTGCACGAAAGTCTTTTTGTATTGTAGGACCTGATGGATTTCATGTTAATCCCCTTTTTTGCACAATATAGTTGATGGTGTTCCGTTTAAGCTCATCCTTATCGCATCCTCGGTATTTAGCCACTGCCTGTCCTGACATTAAAAAGATTGGCATTGATTTGCCGGTTGTCCATCTGGGAGCGGTTATGCCACGGCAATCGATGCGAAAGGATAATAATTCAGACACGTTTTCCGAAGCTCCTTTTCATGGCTACCATTTGACTAACTCCACACGTCTGTTTTTGGCCCGGCCATCTTCTGTGGTGTTGGCGGCAACGGGCTTGTCCTGACCGTACCCTTTAGCTACCAGCCGTTCCTGACGGATACCGAACAACTGGAGATACTGGTTGACGGTTTCGGCTCTTTGTCGTGATAGTTTCACGTTGTACTGCGCCGATCCCTGGTTGTCGGTGTGGCCCTGAATTTCAAGCTTCAGTTGGGGATTGTCTTGCAACAAAGTAACAACGTGCTGAAGCTGCTTGACGGATTCGGGTTGCAGCGTGGCTTGATCAAGGTCGAAGAGGATTCCATAGAGAGCGACTTTGCCATCTCTGTCCAAGGCTTCCTTCATTTCCGCGGGGCCGAAAGTCAGGGATTGCTTGAAGGATTTTTCGTCAATAATGTATAGATACTGTTGCCCTAAACTAGACGTGGGTTGCACCTGAAGCCAGGTCATACCGCCGTCTTCACGTGGGATGGTAAGAACCATTTGGCCTCTGTCTTCGAAAACGACCCGCCCGCCTTTTTCTTTTGCAGCTACTCTGTAGTTTTCAAGAAACTCCTCTGTGGAAATGTTTGTGACTCGTTGGCCAGATTTTGTACGAACTTCATACAGAAGCTTCCAAAATTCTCCCTTGATGGTTCTTTTTTCGCGTTTCTTTGTTTTCTCGTTTAAATAATAAAAATCATATGAATCAAAATTATTATGTTTTGACATGTTCTCGGCCAGAACCGAGCCGGGAAAGGGCCGGATCAGGTGATGCTCCTTAACGTCTTTTGCTGCAGCCGGAAGAGTGAAAACAATTAATAACAACAACGCTGCTAAAACGAATTTTGGACAATACATGAATATTCCTCCTGCGTTTCATATTGGATACTAGTTAAAAATTCCCTTGAAAACACTTCTGACACCTTTGCGGACTTCGTTAACGGTGCTATGCTTAAACTCATCCTTGGCGGCTTTGCCCACCTCCTTGATATCTTCGGTAACAGTCTCCTCAGCTTTGGAATGTTCCTGCGGTGACTGAGCAGCAGTTGTGGATGTTGCGTCATTGGATTGATTATCACAGGCACCAAGGCGCTGGCCGATAATCTTGTTTCTCACATGCGTTCCATATGATATGATTGTCATATCCATAACACCGCTCATGATGTTTCCACTGTAGGTAATCGATCCGGTGCCGTTCATTTTACCACCCTCACCGCAGGATATTTTCCAGGATACGGTGTTACCCCTGGTTTTTATATCTGTGACCTGACATTCCCGGTGGGCATCCCGGCTCATGGGGACCAAGTCGTCAGCAGTGATACACTGGATGTGTGTTATGGATTGCGGTGGCATGCCTGCCATTTCCGTTTCCGTGATAATCTCCCACTCGCCGGGATTCATGTGTGGGCTGGCAAGGGCTGGCCTAAAAGACACAACAAATGAGAATACAAAAAACAAATAGAATATCTTTTTTAACATTATTCTTTCACCTCTTTCCTCTTTGATTTGTATGTTCTGTGGGGATGTTTTATGAACAATATGGAGGGGAGATGTCATAACCCCAAAATTTGATTAAAACACAATAAACTGAGGGGATTCTGATGGAAGCCTCCTTTATCAGGATAAAGGTATGTCTGCCTGTGTTCACAGATATTAAACCGCAACATCTTTCGAAAGTCAACTTAGATCCGGACAGCATTAACGTCCGTCACAAAAATCCTCAACAAAAAAAGGACAAATACCGGGGGGAATTTGGTGCTTCCATTCCTTAACCTCTATCCCTTGGTATCCATCCCGCAATTATCGCCTCTTTTATCCCCATATTTTACAAAATGGATTCTTAGATAAATTAAAGTAGTTACATAATGTTATTATAATAGTGACAAAGCAATAATAATGTGGTAATATTTTTCAATGCGCAATGATCTCAGAAATAAGTTGAAGGATATTTTTTTTGCAGCCATTGATGCTGTGAATCCTTATAACATCATGATTAAGCAGGGAAATCTTCTCAAGTCAGATTCCCTCGTTACAAGTAATCCCAAAATCTATGCAATCAGTTTTGGAAAGGCAGCTTATGCGATGTCCAAAGCTCTCGAGGATACATTAGGGACATCAATAACAAAAGGAATAGTAATAACAACAAGTCGCCTCCTTGGGTATGACCCCCTGAAACACTTTAATCTCTATACTGCAAACCATCCGGTTCCCGATGAACGAGGTCTCTTGGCTACGCAGAAAGTAATTGAACTGCTGCGAGACACCGATGAAGAAACCCTCGTTATTTTTCTCATATCGGGCGGGGGGTCCGCCCTTCTTGTTGCCCCCTATGGAGCTGTTGACCTGCAGGCCAAACAGACGACTACAGAAATGCTTCTCAAGGCAGGGGCCAATATTAAAGAAATAAATACCGTCAGAAAACACATTTCGGCGGTAAAGGGCGGCCGGCTCGCCGAACTAGCCTATCCTGCCCGGGTAATTTCCTTGATCCTCTCCGACGTACCGGGAGATGACATTGATATCATCGCATCAGGTCCAACAGCACCTGACCCATCAACATATTCCGAAGCCCTGTCGGTTATCAGGAATACCAGTATTATAAAAGATCCACCCGTGAAAGTCATAAAAACCCTGATGAGCGGTCAGAAAGGTATACTTCCGGAAACACCCAAACTTCATGACCGCACCTTTGAGCGTGTACGAAATATCATTATTGGTAATAATGCGATGGCAATTGAAGCAGCGCGTGAAAATGCTTATTCTTCTGGATGCATTCCAATAGAGATAACCATGCCGGTAAATGGCGAGGCGAGGAAGGCTGCGTTGGAGATAGCAAAGACGGCGCTTGAAATTCAGCATAATGTAAAAAAAACTGGGAATAAACCGGTCTGCCTGATCACAGGAGGAGAGACAACGGTTACCGTCACAGGATCAGGCAAGGGGGGCCGGAATACAGAATTTGCCCTGGCCTTTGCGTTGGAGATAGATGGTATTCAGGGTATCTCTCTTCTTTCTGCCGGAACAGATGGTGTTGACGGACCAACAGAAGCGGCGGGTGCTTTCGCTGATGGATCAACAGTCCGCCTCGCACGAGAAAAAGGTCTCAACCCTCAATCCTTTCTTGAGGACAATGACAGCCATACTTTTTTCAGCAAGCTGAATGATCTTTTTATTACAGGTCCCACAGGTACTAACGTGATGGACCTGCAAATGACTATCATCGAATGAAAAAGTTAATTATCATCACTGATCTGGACGGTACGCTTTTGGATGCGTCAACATATTCATTTGAGGCAGCAAACGATGCCCTTCGCCTTATAAGAGAACGCAGAATTCCCCTTATCATTTGTTCCAGCAAAACACGTGCCGAAATAGAACATTATCGCCAGCTTTTCGACAATCATGACCCATTCATATCGGAAAACGGCGGCGGAATATTCATACCAAAAGAATGTGAGTATTTGATTCACTATGCACGGGGGATTGCCTTTGAGACGATAGATAACTATTTTGTGCTAGCCCTTGGCACAAAATATGAAAATCTCAGAAAAACAATCATTAAGTTACGTGAATTAGGGTTTAAGATAAAAGGTTTTGGCGATATGGATGTCGATGAAATAATGACGTTCACGGGTCTGCCGCGCGAAGAAGCTGTCATGGCAAAAGACCGCGATTTTGATGAACCATTCGTACTTGATGGCATCGGAAATACTTTTCAGAATCTTTTGCTTGCTTCACGGAAAATGGGATTTTGTATAACGAAGGGCAGGCTCCATCATCTTCTCGGCGATAGTGATAAAGGTAAAGCAGTGTCCTTGCTTCTTGATCTCTACAAAAGAAAGTTCGGTGATATCTGTTCAGTGGTAATCGGTGACAGCCTTAATGATGTTCCTATGCTCGAAAGAGCTGATATACCGGTCATTTTGCAAAAAGATAACGGCACTTATGATCCGGCCCTCGACATTCACAGCGCAATCTGGGCGCACGGTATAGGTCCAGAAGGTTGGAACAAAGCGGTTAGAAAAATTGTAAGTAAAATCGAGGATTGATAAATCCCGATGTATCTTTTGCGTGTTTTCTCTTGTGCCGCATCCATCTTAATTCTTTAATATACCGTAATATTATTGTTATAATTGAGATTGAGGCTACTGTTTGGCAGATAAAATATTAAAGGGAAAAATTTTCTCTCCTCAG
>CAZXVZ010000165.1:0-6526 GCA_964644085.1 uncultured Syntrophus sp.
TGGTGGAGGCGGCGGGAATCGAACCCGCGTCCAGAAAAGAAGACTTCAAAGAGCCTACATGCTTAGTTAGCGTACTTAATCTCAGACAGGAAGACACCCGCTAACGGGTTTTTCCCTGTCCCAGCCTATAAGTTTTCGCCAGCCCGTATAGACATCCGGTCTGACTACCCCGCTTGTGTGACGCCATATCGGACTTGAAGCAGGAGGAAAGTCCGTATGACGTAGCCGTCTTAAGCGGCTAGTGCGTACTCGTGAGAGTCTGCAGTTATGTTTAGTTCCGCTTGGGTACGGGTAAGCAGTAACCCGGCATGCCTCTTTGACCCTTACATCCCTGTCGAAGCCAGTCGCCCCCTTATTTTTATTAATGTCACTCCATGATAGGTTCAGCATCATCTCGGTCGTGACTCCCTCGCCATGAGGCGTTTTTCGTCCTTCTTCTTGATGCTCTCCCGTTTATCATAGAGTGTCTTTCCTCGTGCCAGCGCAAGCTCCATTTTGACCATGTTCCGGTCGTTGAAATAAAGTGAAATTGGTATGAGCGTATAACCTTTTTCTTTCACTTTTCCCATCAGCTTGTCGATTTCCCGCCTGTGCATGAGCAGTTTTCTTGTCCTCTTCGGCTCGTGATTGTATATGTTGCCGCAGGAGTACGGGCTGATATTGGCGTTCACGAGGAGCAACTCGCCGTCTTTTATGCGTGCGTAGCTTTCCTTCAGATTTCCTCGTCCTTCCCTCAGCGCTTTTACCTCCGTTCCTGTCAGCGCAAGACCAGCCTCAAACTTGTCCTCAATATGGTACTCGTGAAAGGCCTTTTTATTCGTGCAAATTGTCCTCATAGCAATAATAATATAACACAGCTACGCCCGAAAAGCACGAGTCTGGAGCAGTTAAGGAACCCAATGACTCAATGACCCAAAGACCTAACGAATTTATGACTCGATGACAGGTAGTTCGATGATAAATCTGGTGCCTTTAGGTACATTATCTTCGACGTGTATTTTCCCGTGGTGTTCAAGGATTATTGAGTGGACGATGGCAAGTCCCAGACCGGTGCCGTCTTTGTCTTTTGTAAAGTAGGGATAAAAAATCCGCTCCTTGTCTTCACGGGCGACGCCTTTGCCTGTATCGGCAAATTCCATGACGACTGTCCCTCTCGTTTTCTCGTACTTTGTTTGTATGTTTATGACACCTTCACTTCCATCGATGGCTTTCACGGAATTGGTAATAAGATTAATCAGCACCCTTCTCAGGCCGTCCCTATCCATCTTGAAGAGCGGTATAACCCCCTGCTGGACGGAAAAGGTAATGTTGTGATAAAGGTTTCTATAGACATCAACGGTCTCCTCCACAATGGCGTTGAGGTCCTCAACCGCTCTTGTCTGTGAGATATGGGTGAGCTTTGTCAGTTCGTTTACAATACCTTTTATATCATCAACGGAGCTTATTATGACCGAGGTTGTCTCATCGAGGATATTTTTCTCATCAATCCGGGTATTCGGCATAATCTTCCGTCGTATCCTTTCCGCGGAGAGAACGATAGGGGTGAGAGGGTTTTTTATCTCGTGAGTCAGTTTCCGGGCCACCTCTCTCCATGTGGCAAGTTTTTCGGCACGCACAATATGGGTAATATCGTCAAAAGCGATAATGAATCCTTCGGTTCTCTGTAATTCATCCCTGAGAACTGTGAGAGATGTCCGCAGATAGGTAATATCCTTTTTAATGTTGAGCCGCACTTCTTTGGTGATGCTTTCGTTCCCGGCGCGTCTGATATCCTTGAGAAACGATTTTGTAAGCATCTTAAAACCGTCGCCGAAAACTTCCCTGAGGTGCATTTTTCGCCAGCTATCGTTTTCTATACCGAGGATATTCTTCGCCGCCCTGTTGAGAAGGAGAATGTATCCTCTTTTGTCCGTGGATATGATGCCTGTGGCCACATTATCAAGGATAACCTCCATGTAACGCCTGCGTTCCTCGATTTCATCCTTTGCAATCTGGAGTTCCTTTGCCATGCTGTTAAAAGCACCGACAAGGGTACCGATTTCATCCTTGCCGCCGACCTCGAGGCTGATATCAAATTTTCCCTTCGCCACAATATCAGCACCCTCTTTTATTTTTTCGATGGGTCCGGTAATCTCGCCTGCCGTTTTCACGCCTACCCACACAGAAACGAAGATGCTCACAATGGTTATGAGGAAGAGGGGAAGGATAAAACTGTACTTAAGCACTTTTTTTATTACCCGTGATTCCTTGAATTCTTTTGTGACAGACGCAATCTGACTAATCTGTTCCGCGCCTTTTACTTTCATCTTGTCACCGATATACAGGACTGCAACAGGGTGGTCCGCGGTGTCAAGTATTGGTTTTCCTATAATAATCATTTCGCCACCGCTGACGGGGATAATTTCTTCTATTTTTCCTTTTTCAACCACTATTTTTTCTTTTTCCGTAAGTCTATTTTCAATATCATTCTGTGAGCCAAGTTTTATGACAGCGTTTGCCATAAGATCGTGAACCGACTGGTATTCAAGAAAATAGGCCTTCTCGTTCTTACTCAAATAATCCCTGATGGCAGCTTCGTCTCCGAGCAGCTTTTTCCGGGTAATCTCCGCTATCATCAATTCCGCTACTTTTTCATACCTTTGAAAGATATCTTCATAGTGAAACTTAGAGAGGGTTAATGCGTTCTCGAGGGTATCTTCAATCTTCTGGCCAAACCAGCTGTCTATACTGACATTAAAGAAAGCCGTGGCAAAGATGAAGAGCATGGAAGGCACGATGGAAATAAAGATGAGCGTGGATATAAGCCTCTTCTTTAATCCTGAGCCCCATATCCCTTTTTTCTTTTCTATATAAGATTTATAGAAAATCCTCGTGATGAGGAAGAAGAGAAGGAGAATCAAAAGTATATTAATATTAAGGACAATGACAAGGAGTTTATTTTCCTCGACAGGAAAAAAACGTTTGAAATTTGGGATTGTTGTCTCAAGAAAAACGAGGAAACCGAATATAAAAAGTACGGCCGCAGAAAAAAGAATTTCTTTTTTATATTTCATGACACGCGCTGATTGGCCCCGTATTCATTATACCTTATCCCTTCAGAGAAACAAAGTTTATCTGGCGGGCTGATTGTTCTCCCCTTCTGTATGAGGCAAAAGCATCTTTGTTACAGAATGTGCATAATCCGGTATCGTAAATATGATCAACACCTTCCGTTGAGAGAATTTCTCTGTTGGCCTGCACCAGATCAAGATGGAAGGATGTCTCTTTCTTCGTAAAAATGTTTTCGCTGAAATCTTCCTTGCGGAATATATCACGCACATCACCACCGACCTCATAACAGCAGGCACGAATCGAAGGGCCGAGAAGGACCACTATCTTTTCTTTCCGCGCTCCGAGGCTCATCATTTTTTTTACGGCTTTCTGCGTGATTCTTTTCGCCGTGCCACGCCATCCGGCATGGACAATGGCGGCTATTGGAATATCCGGCTCGGCAACTATCAAGGGAAGACAATCTGCGGTTTTGATGATTCCTGCTACACGGCGCTCAAGCAGGATAATGCCGTCACCTCTTTTCGGCCTTTCTCCATTCTGGATAATATGAACCTCATCTCCATGTTCCTGTTCCATGACGATCAAATCTTTCAGCGACAGGGATTCGAGAAAGTTTGCCCTGTCATATCCTTCGAAGGTAAACGATGGAGATTGTTTTGTGAAGAATCCCTGTACAATTCCTTTTTTCTCAAGTTCCGGAAGATAGTAGTAAGACCAGTTATTGACGCGCTTTAGGTCAAAAGTCATTGGTAATTTATTCTCCGCGCTTCGTTAATGTATAATTCAAAATTAAAAATGCAAAACGAGAAGCCTTTTAAGAGATATTCAGTATTTCATCATTCCATATTTTACATTTTACATTGCTTCTCTATAAACTTCTCCATATCGGCAGGCACGGGAGCCTTGATTTTTACTAGCACACCTTTGACAGGATGCGCAAATTCAATCCCGTACGCGTGCAGGAGTGGCCGGAGCGAAAGTGTCTTTGCCTTTCTTCCGTATGCCTCATCACCCACAACGGGATGCCCGGCATGCGCGAGGTGTACTCTGATCTGGTGGGTTCTCCCTGTTTCCGGATAGGCCTCCAGATAGGCAAACCTTCCTACTTTTTTTAACACCTTAAAAGTGGTTTCCGCCACCCTTCCCCCCGTTTTCAGGACTGTCATCTTCTTGCGTTCAACAGGGTGCCGCCCGATATTGCCCCTCTCGGTCCATTCAAGTTTTTTCGGGTTGCCCTCGACAATTGCCCGATATGTTTTTTTTATCTTTCGTTCTTTGAAGAGATGTGAAAGTATCTCCTGTGTTTTTGAATCTTTCGCGATGAGGATAACACCGGTCGTACCCTTATCGAGCCGATGCACAATGCCGGGACGCACGGCAGCATCAAATGTCGCCGCCGGTTGAAGGTTGAAGGTTGAAGGTTGAAGGTTGAAATCCCGAGAGTGAGCGCCTCCACATTCTAACTTATTTCTTGAAGCTTTACCCAGATGGGCTAACATTGCGTTTACGAGTGTGCCTGATGAATGGCCGAAGGAAGGATGAACCACCATGTCGGCCGGTTTGTTAACGGCGAGAAAAAATTCATCCTCATAGAGAATTTCAAGGGGGATATCTTCAGGTGTGAGACTCAGTGGTTCTTCTTCTGGCATTTCACCTTCTATCTCCATAAATTTTTTTGTTTTGAGGGATACCTTGGGTATCGCGCCGTTGACCCGCACATAACCACGTTCAATCATATCTTTTACTTTTGTCCGGGTAATGGCAAGTTTCTCTGACAGGAATACGTCAAGTCTTGCGCCTTCCTGATCGCTGACAATGCTGAAACTATTTAACATTTTTGCTGACAGTCTCTATACCGGAAAGAAGGAGTGGTTCTTCCTCTTTCAGGATTGTCCTCATGTCGAGTATGAATGTTTCCTTTTCGATCCTTCCGATAATAGGGACTTCAAGATTCCTCAAATGTTCTTCAAAGTCCCTGAGGCTCATGGTGTGTGGCTTTATCAATACCCCGTAAGAGGGTATGACAAAATCGGGGAGGCTTCCACCCCCTACTTCCGAATAAATCTCCGCGGCAGATACAGACAAGCCTGTACATCTTATTTTCAGCTGCCGTAGGAGACCTCGCGCCCTGTTTCTCAAAGTATTGGCCTCTTCGTGAATCATTCTGAGTGTCGGTATCTCTTCCTTCGCGTGCTCCATGTCGAGGTAGAGAAGGAGCGTGCTCTCAAGGCCGGCAAGGGTGAATTTGTCAGGTCTCAGCGCTCGTGTCATGGGATTTTTCTTCATGGCATCAATGAGGGTTTTTTCACCGACGATGATACCCGCCTGGGGGGCCCCGAGAAGCTTGTCCCCGCTGAATGAAACCACATCAAGACCATTAGCGACTTCTTGAGAGATAAGAGGCTCGTCAAGGATACCCCTGGCTTTTACAGAATATAAAAAACCGCTCCCAGCGTCATAAAAAGTGGGTATATTGTATTTTTTACCGAGCGCGACCAGTTCTTCGATTGCCGGTTCGTGCGTGAAGCCTCTGATCCGGTAATTGCTTGTGTGGGCCTTCATAATGAGGCCAGTGTTTTCATTAATTGCCTGTTCATAATCAGCTATGTATGTCCTGTTGGTGGTACCAACTTCCCTGAGAACAGCGCCGCTCTTTTTCATTACCTCGGGTATTCTGAAGGAACCGCCGATCTCAATAAGCTCTCCTCGCGAAATGATAACCTCTTTACCTTCCGAAAGCGTGTTGAGAACAAGGAATACCGCACCGGCATTATTGTTGACAACAAGGGCATCTTCGGCATCGGTAAGTTTCCTGAGGATTTTTTTACAGTGCTCATAGCGATCACCACGGATACCCTTTTTGAGGTCATATTCGAGATTGGAGTAATATGAAGCCACATTCACGATAGCGTCAATGGCTGGCCGGGCAAGCAGGGATCTACCGAGGTTTGTGTGAATGATTATGCCGGTTCCATTGATAACGTGTTTCAGCGTTGGTGTTGTCATGGCAACAACTCTTTTTTGAGTCTCATCAACAATATCACTGATATCGGGAATTGATTTTATCTTACCTTCTTTAATATAATTCCTTAGTTCATCCAGGTATTGCCTCAGGCCATCCTTTGCGATCTCTTCGGGATGCTTTTTAATCAGCTTTTGCCAGTCATTATGGACCAGAATTTCATCAATCTTCGGAATTTTTCTTAAGAGTTCTTTTGCCATAGAGAATAATCCCCAGAGATAATTTGTATCATACAACATATGCTTTATCAACTATAAATAACCTGTAAATATCTGTAAATATTTCCAAATATTCGTAAAGGGACCTATGATGGACAAGGACCTTAGACGGCCAATGAGGTAGGGTTACAAGATCTTTATTGCTCACAAATTGAAAACACGGCAAAAAATATTTGAAAAAAAACAACGGCTTGATTTACAGATAATGAGGAAGGTGCTATAATTATAATACTAT
>CAZXVZ010000166.1:0-6456 GCA_964644085.1 uncultured Syntrophus sp.
CCTCTCCTGCTCTACCTCCATGTACCCTTCTGTGAGGAACTCTGCCCGTACTGTTCTTTCCACAGGATAGTATTCCGGGAAGACCTTGCACGGGCCTATTTCAAGGCGCTCAGAAAAGAAATACTCATGTACAGGGATCATGGTTATGATTTCCGTGCCCTCTACATTGGCGGTGGCACTCCCACCGTTTTAATTGATGAATTATCGGCCTCCATTGAACTGATCAGGAAAGTATTTAGTGTGACGGAAATATCCGTTGAAACGAATCCCAATCATCTTACCGACAGTAATATGACAATATTGAAAAACACAGGCGTGAACCGTCTCTCCGTCGGCGTCCAGACTTTTAATGACGATCTCCTGAAAGCTGTTGAGCGGTATCATAAATACGGGAGCGGTGACGCAATCAGGAATAGACTGATTGCCCTGAAAGGTTATTTCGACACGCTCAATGTAGACATGATTTTTAATTTTCCCACGCAGACCAGAGCAATGCTCGAAGAAGACCTCAGCGTATTACTCGCGCTTAAGGCAGACCAAATTACCTATTACCCGCTTATGGTCTCGTCTTCGACAAAAAACATTATGAGCAGAAAGCTCGGGACTGTCAATTATGAAAGAGGTAATGACTTTTACAATATGATTATAAAAGCGCTCGGAAAGGAGTATCAGGCGAGCACCGCCTGGTGTTTTTCGAGAAGCGAAAAAATGATTGACGAATATGTTGTCAATTATGACGAATACGCTGGCCTCGGGAGCGGCTCGATCGGCTATCTCAACGGGAGTGTCTATGCCAATACCTTTGATATCGAAGAGTATATAAAAAGGATAGAAAAAGGTGAATTTCCCATCACGGCACGGCGCGATTGCAGCCTTAAAGAAAAATTTCTCTACGACTTTCTCATGAAATTATTCGGCACCACCCTTGATCTCAATGAACTCACCAGGAAGCATGGAGTTTCCGCCATGCGCTACCTCGCCCTCGAAATTTGTTTCTTTCTTTTGGCCGGAGGCATCACGAAAAAAGGCGATAAAATTACTCTGACGGCACAAGGCCAGTATTACTGGGTTATTATGATGCGGGAGTTTTTTGTCTCTGTTAACAATTTCCGCGATTATTGCCGTTCTGTCATTAATATTCCACTTGCGCATTGACAATCGTCTTTGTACATAATAGATTATTTTCACGGAAGTGCCGGGGTCCTGGTGGGCCTCCTGGTCTTCAAAACCAGCGTACCGGTGACGAGCCGGCAGGTGGGTTCGATTCCCATGCACTTCCGCCAGTATTACTATAAGAAAGTGACAAATACGTGGAGTTGAACCAAGTTAACAGGTGTGGCTTCAAGGATACTTATTATGCCCTGATTGTGGTGAGTGCGGAGGAATCCTGCACCGGCATTGACTGATGAGGATGAGTCGCTATCATGAGCAGTAGACAAAGACCATATACAAAGGAGGGCAGGGATAATGATCGTTCATGTGCAATATGAGAATGACCAGTATGACTATATTGATATGCGTGTCTTTGATAAGCTTCTCAAAAAAGAGAGCCTCAGACGTTTCTATCGTCCATCCGAGGAAAGATGGGTCAATGTGTATCGCGACCCCATTCGAGGGGAGGGCGGTGATTATCTTGGACCTGACAGAAGACGAGGGTATAAAACTGTTTCCGAAGGTTGAATACCTCCAGAGAAAAAGCCGTCCATATTATTACTCCGGCAATAAAACAACTAAATTTCCGTCATTCCGGCCAATGCCGGAATCCATATTGAGAGACTGGATGCCGGATCAAGTCCGTCATGACAAACCTTGTGGTTTTTACTTACCGGGGCAATAATTAAGGACCGATTATATTTTGTCCGGCCTGTTAATCAGTATGTTTCGATCAGGTGAATAAGGGTGATACAATTGGTATACAAAAACACCGATCGGTGATATAATACAGTTGATAGAAACATATGGATAAGGAAAAGAAAAAAATAACCGTTCACGTGCAGTATAAAGATTTGCACTATGATTATGTAGGTCCCTGGTTTCTCGACAGGCTTATCGCGCGTGAAAGACTGATAAGGTTTTACCGGCCTTCTGAAGAAAAATGGATAGATGTTTACGGTGACTCTATCCGGGGGACAGGCGGTAGTTATTCCGGGCCTGAAAGAAGACATCAGGACAATAAAGCTTCGTAAGAATATAAAATATCTACCGTAGGTTCAAACACCTGACCTTATATAACGAAAATGTACCGGAAAGATCAGCCACTTCAGTAATAAATAACGGGATTTCTTGTACTTTGACCAAATTCTTGAAAGGGTTGTCTTTTCTTTTAATGATGTGTATTTATGTAGTATAATACATAACAATCTTTACGGTTGCTGCCGTATATCGTTTCATGGCATTTAGATAACCCTGAGGAGTGAATATATGTGGGATTATACTGATAAAGTAAAAGAACATTTTGTCAATCCTCGTAATGTGGGAGAGATAGAAAATCCCGATGGCGTTGCTGAAGTAGGGTCTATTGCCTGTGGGGACGCTCTGAAACTAACTTTTAAACTGGACGAGAACAAGCGGATAGTTGACGCGAGGTTCAAGACCTTCGGTTGCGCCAGCGCCATCGCGTCGGCGTCGGCCATGACGGAAATGATCAAAGGAATGACAGTAGAAGAGGCAATGAAGGTGACAAACCAGGATATTGCCGATTATCTCGGCGGCCTCCCCGCTGAAAAGATGCACTGCTCTGTATTGGGGCAGGAGGCGCTGGAGAAAGCCATCGAGAGTTACAGGGGGGTGGCGTCACCAAAAAAAGAGGGAAAAATTGTTTGTGAATGTTTTGGTGTGACTGACAAAGAAATAGAGCGGGCAGTGAGGGAAAATCACCTGACAACCATCGAAGAAGTGACAAATTATGTAAAAGCCGGTGGTGGCTGCAAAAAATGTCACGAAAGCATACAGTCAATTATCAATGATGTATACACCGGAACATTGTCAGAGGCAAAACCTGTGATTAAGCCCAAACTGACAAACCTGCAAAAAATACGAATGATCGAAGAGACGATTGACAGGGAAATCCGGCCGTCCTTAAAACATGACGGTGGAGATGTTGAACTGGTTGACATCGTCGGAAACAGGGTTCTCGTCGCCACGCGGGGCGCCTGCGCTGTCTGCCCGGCTTCACAATTGACCCTTAAAGGTTTTGTCGAGGCCAAGCTCCGTGAATTTGTCGGGCCTGAACTTGTAGTTGAGGAGGTATCAAAATGAAGGCAGTCTATCTTGACAATAATGCTACAACGCGTGTCGCGCCGGAAGTCCTGACTGAAATGACGCCATATTTTTCAGAACTTTACGGAAACCCGTCGAGCATGCACAGCTTCGGCGGACAGGTTGCGAAGAAAATCGCTGAAGCACGCGCAAAGGTAGCTTACCTTATCGGCGCTGACCCTGATGAGATTATCTTTACGAGCTGCGGTACGGAAAGTGACAATACGGCAATCCATTCCGCCCTTACCGTCAATCCGGACAAACGGCATATCATTACGAGCCGGGTGGAGCATCCGGCCGTGAAGGTACTCTGCGAAAACCTTGCTGAGCGAGACTGCCGGATAACAACCATAGAAGTTGACAGCAACGGCAATCTCGATATGGAACAATTTAAAAAGAGTCTCTCGCCGGATACGGCCCTGGTAAGCCTCATGTGGGCGAACAATGAAACAGGGGTTATCTTCCCCGTTGAGGAAGCGGCACAGATTGCCCATGAACGGGGCATTCTTTTTCACACCGACGCTGTCCAGGCGGTAGGTAAAATACCAATTAATATGAAGGCAAATAGTATTGACATGCTTTCACTTTCAGGTCATAAACTCCATGCCCCGAAAGGCATCGGCGTGCTCTATGTCCGGAAAGGAACAAAATTTTCTTCTTTCCAGATCGGCGGTCATCAGGAGAAGGGCCGCAGAGGCGGTACAGAGAATACGCCAAGCATTATAGGCCTTGGGAAGGCCTGTGAACTGGCGGCACGGAACATGACGATGGAGAACACAAAAGTGAAGGAACTCCGTGACAGGCTTGAGCGTGAGATCTTGAAACATATCCCCAACAGCAAGGTGAACGGAGGAGAAGCTTTGCGGCTTCCCAATACAGCGAATATCAGTTTCGAGTTCATTGAAGGCGAGAGTATCCTCCTCCTCATGGATAGTCACGGCATCTGCGCTTCTTCCGGCTCTGCCTGCACGTCGGGATCGCTTCAGCCTTCCCACGTGTTGCGCGCCATGGGTGTGCCCTATACAATGGCCCACGGATCGGTAAGATTCAGTCTCAGTGTCTACAACACAGACGATGAGATCGATTTCGTAATTGAGAAATTACCGCCAATCATTGAGCGGCTCAGGAGTATGTCGCCGTACTGGACAGAAGCAAACAGTGCCTGCGTAACGGCATCTTAGATTCAGCTCATAGCTGAAAGCTGATAACGAGAAAGACAGTGAATTAGGTGTCAGTGAATAGAGAATAATGAATCGCTGAACGCGAATCGGCAATAAAAACAGAAAAATATATGAGGAGAGGGAAAACAAAATCATGAATGAACGGGGATTTGCAGGGAAAACAGTAGAAATATTGCGGGAAATCAGAAAACAACAGCCCTTAATTCACCACATTACCAATTTTGTTGTCATGAATTCTACGGCCAATGTGACCCTTGCTGTCGGCGCCTCTCCCATCATGGCGCACGCCCATGAAGAGATGGAAACTATGGCCTCTTTCGCGGGAGCGCTGAATCTCAATATCGGGACACTGACGCATGATTGGGTCGAATCAATGCTTCTCGCGGGAAAGGCAGCGGCAAAACGGGGCATCCCCATTATACTGGACCCCGTCGGTTCCGGAGCGACAGCGTTGCGCACAGAAGCGGCGAAGAGGATCATCACTGAAGTGCCGGTAACGGTGATCCGCGGGAACGCGTCAGAGATCATGTCACTCTTCAGTGAAGAGATCAAAATCCGCGGAGTTGATTCCCTTGAAACGGTTGATGCTGTCCGTGATGGGGCCCATCGTCTCGCGAAGGAATTAAAAAAAGTCATTGCAGTCACCGGCGCGATTGACTATGTCACTGACGGTGAAAAAGCCATAGAGGTTCACAACGGCCATCCTCTGTTCGGGCGGGTTACCGGCACAGGGTGCGCGGCAACAACGGCTATTTCCTGTTTCTGCGCTGTTGAAGAGGACCAACTGACGGCGACAGCCTGCGCCCTCGGATACTATGGACTGGCAGGAGAAGAGGCGGCCCGTGTATCACAGGGGCCGGGAAGTTTCCAGGTTGCCCTCTATGACGCGCTCTATAATCTTCCGGAAGAAACGATGCTGGAAAAACTGAAAATCAGATATGCATAAACATATGAATTGTTTTTTACCAACCTTTTACCTTTTACCTTTATCATGAAACCGACTCTCTCTGATTATCGTTTATATCTGGTGACCGATTCCCGTTTGAATAAAGGGTATCCGGTCCTTGAACAGGTGAGGCTCGCGCTTCAGGGTGGAATACGGATTATCCAGTTACGTGAAAAAGAACTGCCTGAGAAGGACTTTATCAGGCTGGCATCTGAAGCTTTGAAACTGACCCGTGCGGCGGGCGCTTTCCTTATTATTAATGACTCGGTCGAGGTTGCTCAAGCGGCCGGGGGTGACGGGCTTCACCTCGGGCAGGGTGATACTCCTCTTACGAATGCCCGTAAAGTATTGGGCGATAATGTTGTGATCGGTGTATCCGTCAAGACGACCGGCGAGGCAATACACGCCGAGCGCGACGGGGCGGATTATGTCGCGGTCAACGGTATTTTTCCTACCGCTACCAAAGAAGACCTGGGATATCTTCCGGGGCTTGAGGGAGTGACGAAAATCAGGCAGGCAACGAAACTGCCTGTTATCGGCATCGGCGGGATCAATATTCATAATTGTCGCGAGGTCCTCAAGGCAGGCGCAGACGGTATTGCCGTTGTAACGGCAATTACCATGTCAGACGATATACCGGAAACCTGCCGGTCTTTTTTTAAAGAACTGGGTCGTTGAGGCATTGAGTCGTTGGGTCATCGGGTCATAGAGTCGTCGAGTCATTGAGTCGTTGAGCCGGGGGAAAGGCAGAACGTCAAAACCAAATTTATTGTGATTTATGTATATTGGTTATTGTTTGGAATTTGAATATTGGGATTTGGAATTTGTTTTCCGCTTTGCGTCTTCTACGACTCTATGACCCGATGACCCAAGTATTTATTTCCCCTTTATCGTAACGGTTGTCCCCGGGGCCGCCTTGATCGTTTCCTTGTCCCATCTTATCGTCCCGTCCGCGGGGAACAGGGTGAGCAAATGATACCCCGGAGAAACATCAGCCTCAATCTGGATATGTGTGCCTTTTTGCGAAGCAATAGAGATCGTATGTTTTCCCGGTTTCATGGGGATGGAATC
>CAZXVZ010000167.1:0-6446 GCA_964644085.1 uncultured Syntrophus sp.
AGATGGAATCTCGTGACTGGAGTTCAGACGTGTGCTCTTCCGATCTACAGAATTGATATCATTAATAAGGTTCGCCTTTTTTAAGGGTTCCACCAGTTCGTGGAGGATTTCTTTTTTGTTAGTACCTTTAATATTGGCGATTACACAGGATTCCCTTAATATATCTGCAAGCTTCACGGTTTTTTCCCTACAGTTTCGATGAGGCTGTATTTACCGTCCTTTCTTTTGTACATGATACATACATTATCTCGTTCGCTCTCGCGGAATATTATGAAATTGTCACCTGAAGCGCGAAGCTGCATCGCAGCTTCTTCCGGATCCATTGGTTTAGTGTCTAATATTTTTGTTGTGATAATATTTGATTCTTCTTTTTCTCCTTCTGTTACGGGAAGTTTTGTTTTTGCTTCCCTGTATTTCTTCAGTTTGTCTCGGTATTTTAAGAGTCTTCTTTCGAGCTTATCGAGGATTTTATCAACAGCCGCCCGCGTATCGTCCATTACTTCGTGAGCATTTATAACAACCCCGTTCACGGTAAACATGACGTCTATCCTGTGTCTATATTTTCTTTCAAGGGAGACTACCACGTGTATATCAAGGGGTGTTTCAACATATTTCTGGAGCCTCGCCATTTTGTCTTCAATGTAGTATTTTATCTCTTCGTCAATATCAATGTGTCTAAAGCTTATTGTAATGTCCATTAAAACCTCCGCTTACAAAAATAAGGTTGGCACAAACCAACCCTCTTATAAAAGTAACAGATATACATGATCATGTCAATCCAATTCATTGAAAGTATTACGCTAATCAGTGACAAAGATTCATAAAATTGACTGTTTATGAGAAATATTCCAAATCCCGTGTGTGACGCTAAGTAATCCGCTAAAGATCGCTTGATGCTGAAGTCTACTCTAGTGCAACACGCTCTCTTGAAGAACGTATGTTAAGTATCTCTCTGTATTTTGCGATTGTCCTCCGGGCTATTTTGACATTGTTCTTTTCCCTCAAAAGCGATGCCAGTTCGTCATCAGTAAGGGGATGGCTTTTATCCTCTTTTTTTACCAGTTCTGATATCATGTCCATAACGACATTTGTCGAGAGTGCTTCTCCTTCGGTTTTATTGATACTCGTGGGAAAAAAGAATTTCAGTTCATAAATGCCCTGTGGCGAATTCATATATTTATTTGTTGTAATCCTGCTCACTGTTGACTCGTGTACCCCGATATCCTGTGCTACGTCCTTCAGGATGAGCGGTTTAAGGAAACGAAGCCCCTTTTCAAAAAAATCCTGTTGAAACTGGACGATGCTTTTTGCCACAAGATATAACGTTCTCTGTCTCTGTTCAATGCTTTTGATGAACCACTCAGCCTGCCGTACCTTATTTTTAATGTATTTTCGCGCGTCGCCATTCACTTTCTTGTCGGCATAGAGGTTGATATAATAGCGGTTAAGTCTCAACTCGGGAATATCATCATTGTTTAAGAAGATGTCAAACCCGTCTTCTGTTTTTACTACATAGACGTCGGGCACAATATAGGATGTGTATTCATCTCCGAAATTTCTTCCCGGCTTCGGATCAAAATGCTTGAATTTCTCAAGGACTTCTTTTACCTGATCAAGGGTATATCCCGTTGCTTTCACGATCGCTTTGAGATTATTGTTCTGAAAAAAGTTAAAATATGAAGAAACAATATGTTCAAAAACTTCATCTTTTTCACCACTCGACTCATATTGAAGGAGTATGCATTCCTTTAGATCACGTGCTCCGACACCCGAGGGTTCCAGTTTCTGGATCTTTTTCAGCACACTCTCCAGAGATTGATAAGGAAAACCTGAATCTTTGGAAATTTCTTCAATCGAGCAAACCAAATATCCGTTATCATCAATATTTTCTACAATCCACTCGGCGACAAGTCTTTCATCTGAATCAAATTCGGAAAGACCTATCTGCCATCTCAGGTGGTCCCGCAGATTATACGTCTTACGAACAGTATTCTCATAGTCCGGTAACTCCCTGTTATCTTTCGGGGTATATTCTTCCGAAGGGGAAAACCTGTCAAGCCACTCGGCAATATCCTGCGCGTCTTCTTTCTCTTCCGGTGATTCCTGGATAGATTCCTGCAGGGATTCCTGAACAGGGCCTTCTGATGAGTCTTCAGTTATTTCCAGGATTGGATTTTCCTTTATTTCCTGTTCAATTGCCTCAGTGAGTTCCAGTTTTGATAATTGCAGCAGTTTAATGGCCTGCTGCAATTGCTGAGTCAGGACAGGAGATAATTTCTGGGTCTGTTTAAGTTCCAACATTTATGTAAAACTCCTCTCCCAAGTAAACCTCGCGCACTATTCTATCATTGGCTATATGTTCCGGCGTTCCCTCAAGGAGTACCTTGCCATTGTTCACGACGTAAGCCCTGTCGCAGATAGGAAGAGATTCCCGAACATTGTGATCAGAGAGCAGGATGCCGATACCCCTTTTTTTCAAGCTGTGGATAATTTTTTTAAGATCCGAGACAGAAATGGGGTCAATGCCGGAAAAAGGTTCGTCAAGAAGCATGAACTGAGGTGATGTCATGAGGGCCCGAGCTATTTCCAATCTTCTTCGTTCGCCACCGGAAAGAGAATCAGCGCTGTTTTTCGACAGGTGTTCCAGCTTGAATGATTCAAGGATTTCGATAATTTTATGTTGCATCAACTCCTCGTCTACATTGAGAAATTCAAGAATGGCTTTGAGATTATCTTCAACACTCATTTTTTTAAACACTGACGGTTCTTGCGGTAAATATGTAATGCCTTTCCTTGCCCTCATAAACATGGGTAAATTTGTCATATCTTCATCATTAAGCATGATTTTCCCGCCGTTGGGCTTGAGAAAACCAATTATAATATAGAATGTCGTTGTCTTTCCGGCGCCGTTGGGCCCGAATAAACCGACTATTTCCCCCTTGTCAATATGGATATGTATATCGTCAACCACTTTTCTTGAATTGTAAGATTTCGATATGCCTTGTGCTGAAAGTGTTGTTTTCATTGCTTCGGAGATCATTTCTTCGGCCCTATCTTAATGTTATTCACCGATGTTTTTTTCTCACCGGTAGTGTATACAACAGATTTGTTCTTTATCTCAACATTATCTTTAAGACTCGTTGGCCTTCCCGGAGATATCATCTTACCTTCATTAAAATGATATACCGCCTTTTCGGTTTTAGCAACAGTACCTTTTGAAATGACATTAACCTTATCGTAAGCCTCAACCCTTTCCAGGTCCTCACCGGAAAAATAAATAAGAAGTTTCCCACAGAGAAGGCTCATTTCTTCACCTGTAAAGACTACTTTGCCCTCAAGTATGTACAGCTCATCTTTAAAATGATATATTAATGTATCGGCCTGAAAATTATATTTTGTTTTTTCCGTTTCCATAATCCCTGAAACATCACGCTCAAGCCTCACCGTCTCCTGACGGGTATTTGCCGTAAGCCCCACGCCTCTCATTATCAATTTACTTCCTGTGATATTCACGGGTTTTTTTGTGTTGGCTGTGCCATTCTTAAAATCAAAATCCATGTAGGCGCTTTTCAATGTGTAATCGTTTTTGTAAAGGACGTCTACATTTTCAATATTGCCGCTTTCCTTGTCAGTATCCATGGAGCCTTTCGTACCTTTGAATTGGACCAGGACACCCTCTTTCGGCCTGTATTGACCGGTCAGAGCTTCCAGTTCTATGAGAGGTTTGTCGATATATTTTCGGGCGACTTTTGCCCTGATTTCCCAGTCTATAACCCCCTTTTTTTCTCCTGAATACTTCACTTCTTTAAAAACAATGACTTTTTTTTCTTCGTCGGTAACAGGAGGCGTGATTTTATCGGGTTTTTTTATAAAAAAGTAAAGCGCGAATGTTAGACTTAGTATGATACATCCCGCAAAAATATACAAAATGATTTTTCTGTTTCCCATTTATCCTCGTCACATACAGTTGGCTCATATTGAAAGCCTATGATTTATACTACTTTTGCTTTCAAGAGATCATGGATATGAATAATACCAACGGGATATTTATATTTTTCATCGGCAACCACAAACAGCGATGTTATGGAAAAATCCTCCATTTTCTTGAGTGCGTAAGCCGCCAGAGCGTCTTTCGCTATGAGTTTTGGATTACTTGTCATTATTTCAGAGGCTTTTTTATCAAAAAGCTTTCTGTCATGCTTTTCGATGGCCCTTCGGAGGTCTCCGTCGGTTATTGATCCCAGAAGTTCCCCTTTTCTGCTGTAAACACCGGTGATACCAAGCCTTTTTGAAGTGATCTCCAAGAGAGCCTCTTTCATGGGCGTATCCACGTAAACCTTCGGCATGGCACTGCCGGTATGCATGAGATCTTCCACTTTCAAAAGCAATTTTCTTCCCAAAGTGCCACCGGGATGGAGTAAAGCAAAGTCCTCAATCTTAAAAGCTCTTTTTTCCATCAGGGCAATAGCAATGGCATCCCCGAGAGCAAGGGTGGCCGTTGTGCTTGACGTGGGTACGACGTTGTATGGACAGGCTTCATCAACACAAACTTTGAGCACAACGTCTCCGTAACCCGCAATTGTTGAATTTGTATCTCCGGTAATAATAATCGCCGGGATATCCATTCTCTTTACCAAAGGGAGTATCTTAATAATTTCTTCTGTCTCACCGCTATTACTGACGATAATGACAACATCTCCCTTCTGAAGCATACCAAGATCGCCATGGAGTGAATCGGCAGGGTGAAGAAATATTGCGGGAGTACCTGTGCTCGAAAGCGTTGAAGCGATCTTTTTGCATATAAGACCGGATTTGCCCATTCCCAGCAAGACGACCCTCCCGCTGCATCCGCTTATGGTTTCAATGGCTTTTTCAAAATCGCTGTTCAGGGTTTCCATAACGCCGAGTATGGCTTGAGCTTCTTTTCGCAAGACTTCTTTTCCCATGGAAAGAAATTTCATAGCGCACCTTCGATACTCTGCAATGTTTCTAAGTAACCGGGAAGAACCCGCAGGGAGATAGAGTTTTCTCCATCGCAAAGGGCATCTGCCGGATTGATATGCACTTCCATAAAAATTCCGTCTGCGCCAACCGCGATAGCAGCCCTCGCCAAAGGAAAAACAAATTCCGGTTCTCCACCGGAACAATTTGACAAGGCTCCCGGTTTTTGAACGCTGTGGGTCGCGTCGAAAACAACTGGATAACCAAACGCTTTCATGATTGGAATAGAACGAAAATCATTGACAAGGGTATTGTATCCGAAAGACGTACCTCTCTCGGTAACAATAATCTTTGAATTGCCCGTTGATTCTACTTTCGCGATGGCGTGCTTCATATCATGTGGTGAGAGGAATTGCCCTTTTTTAATATTTACTACTCTCCCTGTTCTGCCGCAGGCTATGAGCAGATCGGTTTGTCTGGACAGAAGCGCCGGGACCTGCACGATATCTACTACCTCGGCGGCAACGGCCGCCTCCACCGGCGTGTGCACATCGGTCAGGACGGGCACCTTAAACTGCTCCTGTACTTCAGATAGTATCTTTAATCCATCTTCTATTCCCGGTCCACGAAAGCTTGAGACTGATGTCCTGTTTGCTTTATCATAGGAGGATTTAAAGACAAAAGGGATACTAAGTTGTGTTGTAATCTCCTTGAGCTTCTCAGCTATCTTGAGAGTGACATCTCTACTCTCAATAACACAGGGCCCGCCGATGAATACAAAAGGTCTCCCTCCTATTTTTATATTGCCTATATTTATTTCTTTTTGCATTATATTTTTTTACCTGTTTATGCGGCAATCCCTGAAGAAACGCCGCGCACTGTAAATATATACTTCTGTTTCATATTATTTTACCCTCTATTACCGGTGAACAGGATGATCATTTCCTCTCCGCTTATAACATTATCGCCGCCCGCGCTTTCATCATACCCCGTTTCACATCCGGCCCGTTTTTTGGCTTTGTCGTATATGATAAAAGGTACCGGTACTGCGTAATGTGTTTTCATGGATATGGGCGTCGCGTGATCCGTGACCATAAGAATTCGTGTGTCCTTATCTACATTTTCAAGGATAACACCGACAACATCGGCATCAATTCGTTCAATAGCTTTTATCTTTTCTTTCATGTCCCCGTTGTGAGAAGCCTCGTCCGGTGCTTCCACATGAACATAGACGATATCATGGTCCGCGAGAAGTTCAATAGCTTTACGCGCTTTTGCTCGGTAATCTGTATCGAGGTAGCCCGTTGCGCCCTCTACGTAAGGCGCTTCAAAACCCGCGAGTCTGCTCACCCCCTTCACGAGATCAACGGCAGCAACGGTTGCCCCTTTGAGGTGATACTTCTCGGCAAAAGGAGGCAGCTTTGCCCGGGTTCCCTGGCCCCAGAGCCAGATACTGTTAGCGGGAAGTTTAGCGGCCTTTTTTCTCTCCACATTGAGGGGATCCT
>CAZXVZ010000168.1:0-6418 GCA_964644085.1 uncultured Syntrophus sp.
GATTCGAGGAGCGAATCATCCCAAAATCTTCTGCCTCAGCGCCATATTGGAGCCATTCGGATAGGGATCGTCTATTAACAAACGTTGCTGAACCATCAATCATGCCAAGCTTGTCCTGTAAGAATCGAGTATTAATTGAATTGGATATTGCGATTGCGTGCTCTGTCAAGTACTTATGTGTTGTCTCATTATCAAACGCTTGGGAACTTGTAGGCCATATATTAATTAAAATGATAAATATGAGAAGAAGTTTCTTCATAATTACTCACCTCGTTTATTTTGCCGTTTTTCGTATTGTGTTCGATACCAATCAAAATAAAATTGTTTTTCTTCTTTGATTGCTTCTTTGAACGAACTTGGGTTTGGCAAATTGGATATCCATATTGAATAGTCAGAAACAAAGCCGGCATGATCGACTTTATCGTATTCTTCCTTGAATCGTTCCATTTCAATTGCCATGCCATTTTTAAGCGGAACATAGTCTCTTTTCTCGTGACTGGGAAATATCTCTCTATTGCTCCAGCAAACATAGCCCTTCTTATAGATGGTGAGGTAATATTCATAACTCGCGTTACTATATTTCGGCATTTTGAAATATCCGTTTTTATCTGAGACCATTTCTTTAAGTTCAACAGCATCTCTTCCCGTCCAGGGTATGACAAAAAGAAGCTTTGACGGTTTCAACCAGTAAACAAGCACAGCCGCATTCTCAATCGGTTGCTTTGTCTCTGCATCGATTACCTGCACCTGTATCGTTGACCGCATACCACACCCATACACAGGCAATCCTAGAATAATCACCGCTAAGATTATTTGAATTATTCTTTTTTGATAGTTCATATTGCAACTCCTTTCACTCTATTTATCAGAACCAGCCAATCTTCCATATCCCATCTCCGTCAAGTATAAAGTAGACGTGATAGGTGATCTGGTGAGGTTGACCCCGAATGATCTCTTCCCGTGTTATGCGGTATACGGCAAATCTGTCTCCGTCCATATAAGCAAAGGATATATCACGCATTGCCGAGACAATAGCAGGCAATTGTGCGGACAGCGCTGTAAACATGGCCCCATAGTTTTCTTTTGAGCTTTCACTGAAATACGCCAGAGCCGCCGAAATGTTGCCGGTCATTAGGGCCGCTTTCATCCCTTCCCATTTAGCCCTTAGTAACTGATCGAGAGCGGTTTTATCAATAACTTGAACTGTGACAGAATTTGTATAGACGTTTTTTGCCTCGTCACGGACTTCAACGGTGAAGGTGTAAACACCAAGAGCGGTCATGCGCACGGCATATTCACTCTCTCCGGGACTCTCAAGGAACTCGACAGTACCAGGTCCCTGCGGGGTAATTACCGGTGTACCCTGAATCGGGAAGTTTGCCTCGACCCGCAGAATTGTTTCAAATGGGGATGTTCCCATATTATTAAGTACTATAATTTTTACAGAATCTGCCGTTGTTGTCGCATTGACTACAATGGAAATCTCCGCTGTATTTGCCGCTGTATCTGTTGCAGTTGCCATTATCGTGTTGGCCCCCTCCTCAAGAGTTATATTGCTTGCTATAAAGTTCCCTCCGGATACTATTGCGTTTACGCCATTAACGGAAACACCTGTTTCATTCCCCGATGGGTTGTTTACGGTCCCTGTAACGGTAATATTTGTTCCGGTAACAGATTGCCCCTCAGATGGAGAAGTAATTGTTAAAGTGACGGGTGAAGGATTGTTCACAAAGACCGTTACGAATGCCATATCAACCCCTTCGGGGCCGGTAACGGTGATGGCGTAGGTGGTGGTCTGCGAAGGCGAAACAACAGTGGTACCATTGACAGGGACAGTGCCAACACCGTTATCGATTGCAGCACTTGTGGCATTTGTCGAACTCCAGGTGAGGGTCGATGTTCCACCGGGAGCAATGTTTTCAGGATCTGATGCGATGTTTACTGATGGCGGCGCGAAATGGAAATCAGAGAGCAGAAAGTCAACCTTTACGTTCTGATCGGTGAGTGCAACATACTGTGAAGCTTCACGGCCATCGGGGAGTATGGCTCTCACAAGGTAGGAACCGGAAGCAAGACGAAGGGCGTAACCTCCGGCGGAGGCAGTTACTGTTTGGGTAGTTGATTCATGAATGATGATCTGAACGTTTCCGATACCTTCGCCCGCCGTGTAGATCCCATCGCTATTGAGATCATCATAGACAACACCTAAAATGAATGGGCTATTATCACCCAATGAGGTGCCGAAATCATTCGTCAATAAATACGTAAAAGGGTAGGTCTCATATGCACCGGAAACAAAGCCAACACCCATTTCTCTCAGTGTCGGATAGAGGATATTCACACGGTGCGTACGTCCTTCAACTCCCGCGTCGATAAAGAGGTGATCGTGGAGGGAAAGGATCGTTTGGACTTCCTCCTGCGATTGCGTAGAAAACGATGATGAAAGGCTTTCTGCTGCAGTCCGGGCATCATAACCTGACCAGGTAATGCGGTCAACATAAGTCCAGCCATCAAGAGATACATGGTTATAGTACTGGTTGACCATCATGTCCTGAGAATGCAGATATGCCGCCTGAAGGAGTTTCGCGTTGAAGGTAAGGGGTTGCACCGGTTGATCGGTGATCATACCTTCCGGGATACCTTCGAGCAGGTCAATCCCCAAGCGAGCCGCTTCAGCCGGTGGGTTCAGACGGGCACGGTTGACTGCTTCAAGGAAGGCCTGTTCCGCAGGAGTAGGATCGCCATAGGAATACCCTGTTCCCTCTTTAAGGCAGACTCGAAAAGAAGCTGTTGCCGTACCAAAAAGGCCCACAGTTGTAATCGTATAGGTGGTTGTTTGTGATGGTGAAATAGCAATAGTGCCATTGACGGGTACAGTGCCAATGCCATTGTCAATGGAGGCGCTCGTGGCATTCGTGGAGTTCCAAGTGAGGGTTGATGACTGCCCTGCTTCAACTAATGCCGGATTAGCGCTGATCGTTGCCTTCGGGACATTTGGGTTGACTACAGTGACTATCGTGGATGCCGTTGCTGTGCCTCCCAGACCGGTGACAGTTATTGTGTAAGTGGTAGTTTGAGAAGGATGAGAAGTGATGGAGCCATTGACAGGTACAATGCCGATACCATTGTCGATAGTGGCGTTTGTTGCATTCGTCGAACTCCAGGTGAGGATAGATGACTGTCCTGTTTCAATAATAGCCGGATTAGCGCCTATGTTTACTGTAGGGGGAGGCGGCGGCGATACGGTAACGGTCGTTGATGCCGTTGCTGTGCCATAAGCTCCAACAACCGTGATTGTATAGGTTGTTGTTTCTGAAGGAGAAACAGTCAGGGAGCTATTAACAGGAACCATGCCGATGCCGTTGTCGATAGTAGCGCTTGTGGCATTTGTGGAAGTCCATGTGAGGGTTGATGATGAACCAATATATATGCTCGAAGGCTCAGCATTGATAGCTACTGTTGGAGTATGTGTCGTGACATTTACCGTTGCCAACGATGTGGTTGTCCCTCCCGGCCCAGTTGCTGATAGGGTATATGTAGTGGTCTGAGTGGGAGAAATGGCAGTTGATCCGCTTAAAGGAACAGCCCCGATACCGTTGTCAATAGTTACTGAGTTCGCGTATGTCGTAGTCCATGTGAGGTTAGCAGATTCTCCTTTCTGAATCGTTCCGGGTTGAGCCCCGAAAGTGACAAGAGGTAAACTGCACTGACTATTGTAGGCAACACGAATGGTATGAGAAGCGGTGTTACCATAGGAGTTCGTGGCTGTTGCTGTGATGATACCTGCACTGCAAGAACTGATGGCTGTTTGAAAGTTGCCGCCACTGATTGTTGCAGTTGCATACTGAGTAGAACTTGGCCAACAGCTCACACGCACCTGAACAGGATCTCCGCTCACAGTACCCGCAACATTAATGGGACTGCAAACTGTAGCCCCTTCAGATGGAGAAGTGATTTCAACAGCTAACGGGGGAACACCATAGGTACCATAAAGCTTTCTTTTAGAAATCCTGCCGTCATTAGCTTCTGCTATTATTTCAATTACATTCCTTCCAAGCATCACAGGAACCTGGGCTTGGAAACTGCCATCCTGATTCAATTCTGATTCCTGGCCCTTCACAAGCACTTTCACGGTATTGCTGCCAACATAGCCTGTTATTATGAGGTTGAGAGTATCGACCGTATCGTAGTTCTGCGGTGACGTGACGACTATATAAGGCAGACCTCTGTAAGGAGCAAGACTGTATATCGTAACAGCACCTGCGGAAATACCTATAATTTCTTTGAATCCATCCCCATCTATATCTTTCACGTCCTCAGGGCCAAGCCCTTGTAAAGTTAGGTCTGAGATATTATCGATGAATGTGCCGCCCATGAACATAACTGTATTGTTGGATGTGGTGCTGTGCGAAATCAGATCCTTACTGCCATCTGCGTTTAGATCTCCGATTGATGCAATAAAGTTAAAGGATCCTGTACTCGGATTCCCTAATGTGCCATCCAATTGTACATCGGGGTAAGAGCTGCCGAGATAGGCGCTTGTATAGCCCGGTCCAATGGCAATATCCGAGAAGCCATCACCATTCATGTCGAGACCTGCACTTGTACTGCCGTAACCCGATATGTTCTCGAAAAATACTAATCCCGAAAAATAAGGAATTGTTCCTCCATAGATGAGCCAGGCTTTTGCCGGGTCATCGTCGCTTATACTAATGACATCATCATAACCGTCTCCGTTGACATCCCCAACAGATGAAACAGAAAAACCCATATTGTCTTCACACTGCAGGCCCGTAACTTGATAAGAACCGGATACAATGCCCGACCCGCCAAAGAGGAAGATAATTTTGCCCCGCCTTCCCGTTCCGCCCCACTCTGTTCCAATTGCGGCATCCTTGAAACCGTCGCCATTTACATCACCTATCGAAGCAACATACTGCCCAAGATGTTCGCCATACACGTATATACCACTGCAATCGCAGTTGCAAACCTCATTCTGTCCTCTAAATGTCATTACCGGTGACTGAGATAAAGAAACCCCTCCGGCATAGACGTAGACTTTTCCGACTAAACGACTGCTGATCGGATCATTGTAATAATAGTCAAAACCTGGCGCTCCAATAATGATATCGTCGTACCCATCATTATCCATATCAATCAGGGCCAGGGCGGTCCCGAATTGATCGTTGTTGTGTTCGCCGAATAATGTGATATCAGGCGTGGAGGATATATTATTGTTCATATATATATCTACCCTTCCCGGCAAGACAGCTCCCTTCCTATCGATAGGTGCTGGAGTGCCTACAATCAAATCAGGCATCCTATTGCCGTCAATGTCACCGATGGCCCTGCTCGATCCTGCCGGAGCACCGTAAGTTCGGATAACAGCCGGATTTTGTATCATTTCGGCAGTTTCGGGGGACATCTCCAGTTCGTTGCCTGCCTGATCTACCGCTGCCACTTTATAATAGTATGCTACAGAGTCTTGCACATTGGTGTCCGTATAACTCAACTCGGTAACATAGAACGAGTTGACGAGAGTATAGCTTGTTGTGCTGGTTCTCTTGTATAAGCGATACCCAACCGCATTGACGTTGGTTGACTGCGGCCATTTAATCAAAATTGAGTTGATTCCCGCTGTTGACTCAATGGGTGCGGTATCTACTTTTGTTGACGATATAATAGCGGCCCCGTTGCATGTACCGGTGTATTTTTTCTTTCCATTATAATATGTGCTCAGGGAAGGGGTTAACTGATATGCACTCTCATTTTGCGGAGAGCTGATCTTGATTGCGGCCCTCATTTCTGAACCCACGGGAACATTATTCCACAGGAAATGAATGGTATGTGCTGTCGTGTCCACCGAGGCGGTCGCGGGAGTCGGAGATGTGGAAATAATGCTGATATCGACGCCCCCGGTATATGCTATTGTGATTTCATAGCTTGTTATGGTAAAGGTCTTATTGTTTAAAGCTGAAAAAGAGGCAATAAAGTTGCCTGAGTTAAAATAACCGGAACTTGGAGTTAAAGTAGCACTATCAACAGTCCCCGCAAAGACATAGCCGGAAAGATGAAGCAAACAGAGAAAAGCGGCTAATAAAGTTGGAATTATTTTACGAAACATAATGCCTCCCCTCATTTTTTCTAGGCAAGAATACACATACTACTTGCCGGATCACAATCTTAGTGTGAGCTACGTAGCAGGGAAATTGACAATGATGTTGTAAAAGGATTCCTGCTTCAACTGCTTTTTAATAAATGTTTACTACTATATTAAGATGTAAATATTCTGTCAAGGAAAAAATTAATAATTAATAAAAATAAATGTGATAAGGCTGTTGCATTCAAAAAAAATAGTCTACTCAATTATTTTATTGCAATCCATAATTGTAGCATTATTCAGGGTTCTTACACGGAA
>CAZXVZ010000169.1:0-6380 GCA_964644085.1 uncultured Syntrophus sp.
TCTGGTCTGAAACTCTGGCACGGCTGAGAACAACATCGTTTAGCTTCACGTTATCACCTCTTTCGAAAAATCAACTTCCATGCTTTACTTCAATTTAATGCTGATCGCACTATAATAGCTGAGTGAGTTCTTGATGATGTATTATTCTTTATGAACCTAAGTTTCACTTTTCGCCTTTTTATCGTCAATATTTCACAGGCATTGCCTTGAATAAGGCTCGCTTTACCATGGCTTTTGTGACTTCTATTTTGTAACCAGTCATGTTCAGCGGTTTTGAACCAGCAACTGCCGTCTCCGCGGCTTCAGCAATGGCTGTTTCATTAAGAGTTTTCCCTTTAATTGCTTCCTCAGAAGAGAAGGCCCTAAACGGTATGGGTGCAACAGCCCCCATTACGATGCGGGCATCCTTGCAGACAGTGCCTTCAAGCCTAATGATAGCAGCGACGCTTACCACAGCGAAGTCAACAGGTTTTTTCAACGTAAACTTAAGAAATACTTGCGATGTACCAGGCAGTGGTTTTGGGATTCGGACGTCTGTAACTATTTCGTCAGTTTTTAGTGTGTTGCCCATATCATGATATAGTGTTGATACAGGAATTGAACGTGATGCACCTGTTCCAACAATCGAAATTTGTGCGTTGAGTGCGGTGAGGGCCACAGCCAAATCCGAAGGACACACGGCAAGACATTTATTGAAACCTAAGATTGCGTGATAGCGATTGTCTCCTCTGACTGCAAAACATCCTTTGCCTCCTTTACGCAAGCACATCATACGACCCCCTATTTGATGAGGATAACGGTAATACCAACATCTTGTATCCTGACAGAGATTTCCCCCCAGCGTGGCCATGTTTCGAATTTGAGGGGTGGCTACAGATTTTGCCGCCTCCGCAAGCATAGGATATGTTTTCTTGATAATTTCAGATTGTGTGATATTGGCCAGGCATGTTGTGGCCCCCATTATTAGTTCTTCGGATTCTTCTCTGATATGGTCAAGACCAGCAATACTTTTAATGTTAATCAACGCTTCTGGGTAGTCGGGGAGAATTTGGTCCTTGAGGACTCCAAGTACATCAGTCCCTCCCGCGTTGATAACCGCTTTCCCGTCATATAGTTTCAGAAGACTGACGGCCTCTTGAAGGTGTTTGGCGTTGATGTGGTCGAAATATTTCATTTTTTCTGACCTCCCCGTGTTGAAGCTATGGCCTTAAGAACTGTGCTTGGTGTTGCTGGATAGTTTCGGAGCCTTACGCCGATGGCATTAGAAACGGCCATCAGGACAGCGGATGGTCCTGGAGCAGGTGTTATCTCTCCCACACCTATTGCACGAAAACGATGAGTTGCAAACGGTGTCTCCAATATCACGTTCTCAAATAGCGGTAGTTCTTGAAAGGTACGCCATTTATAGTCTATCATATTTGCTCCAACTATACGCCCGGTAGTTTTGTCCAGTATTGTTTCTTCAAAGGTCGCGCTATCGATTCCCGCTGTTCCGAGAGCCCCATGAAGCTGGTTTGCCAATCCTTGAGGATCAATGATTTGACCGACATCAGTAGCTGCCACGACACGAACAAGGTCGACCTTGCCAGTCTCCACATCTACCCGTACCTCAACAAATATGGCCATAAAGTTCGGCATGGTATAATCCGGTTCAAAACGCCCGAAACCCAAACAAGTGCGTTCAAGCCCCAAGGCGCCCCTCCAAGAGATACTTTTTTTCGGATCATCCCTCACATAAATCTTGCCATCCACAGTTTCCAGAACTTCGGGACTGACATTAAGTGCCTTTGCTCCATACTGAAGCAGTTTGCTTCTTGCATCCTCAGCTGCTTGAATCCAGGCGCTGCCGATAGCATAAGTGCCTCTTGAACCTGCAGAACCGAATTCAAAAGGACTTAACTCGGGGTTGCACGGAATCATGCTCACTCGATCCAACGGTATTTGGAGTATCTCTGCCACCATCTTACAGAGACTGCTTGGCTGACCCTGTCCGTGTTCACATACGGACGAATAAACCATAGCAGTCCCGGAGGGATTCAATTTTACGTATGCTTCGGACACATCTTCGCCCGCATCCGCATTGCCATGAACACCTACCCCGACCCCGAATCTTTTTGAACCTTGAATTTCTGTTGGTTTAAGCCATCCCTTCCACTTCTCTTTCCATCCGAATCTATTTGCTCCCTGATCTATAGCTTCTGTATAGTCTACGGTACGACAGATGTTCCAATCGGAGTCCCTCCAAAAATAGCCGTCACCTGGCTTGACCCAATTTTTTTTGTAAAAGACAACAGGGTCAATATCGGCCTTTTCCATTGCCAAATGAAGAATGGGTGCAAAGGATGCCTTAAGTTCTTGACCACCAAACCCCCTAACAACACCTGAGGCCGGTCGGTTCGAACAAACAAGGGTAGTTTTAAGATCCCAATTTGGGCATCGAAGCATGAGCTGAATCTCGCCACATCCCACTGCAATTTGACCTTGTGTGGCAGCGCTGTACGCTCCTGTGTTAATTATCCAATTGCCGGATACCGCCGTGACTGTTCCATCTTTTTTTATGCCTAATTTTGCGCGAAAATGAGAAGCAAGTCTTAGCACCGATGTTGCGAGTTGCTCTTCTTTTGTGTGGTACATCTTTACCGGTCTGCCTGCGGCCCGAGCAAGAAAAATTGTCTGCATAATCTGTTGCCAATACATAATTGATTTACCGCCGAAGCTTCCGCCGCAGTGTCCAACATTTAGATGGACATCAATACCTGGACCCAGACTGGAGCAAAGAATTAACCTATCCATATAGGCATTCTGACATGATACCCATACTGTTATTTCGGTAGGACTGTCCCACGATGCCACTACCCCGTTGCTTTCTAATGGCATAGGACTTGGTATGTTACTATAGGACCCTTCTTCTTCCACAATAATTTCAGCCTCACTAAACCCTTTAGCGACATTGCCCATCAAGACATGATCGAGAGGTTTTCCTCCAAAGATGGGAACATTTGTTGGTATAGTGTTGCCGGAGAATTGGTCGTATAGTTGTGGTGCATCGGGAGACATGGCATCTTTTACATCGAACACGGGTTTCAATTTCTCGTATTCAACATCGATATAGTCTAAAGCCTCTTCTGCTGCTTCTAAAGTTTGGGCCGCAACCAGGGCAACCGCATCACCTACATACCTGAGCTTGCAATCGAGAACTGCCATATGGCGTGGATTTCCCCTTTTTATGTCAGGAATATCCTTATATGTGAGAACAGCTTTTACGCCCGGGAGTTTCATGGCTTTTGTCTTGTCTATCTTCTTGATCTTTGCGTGTGCGTGAGGGCTCCGCAGGACTTTTCCGTAAAGCATGTGCGGGATATGTAAGTCATTCACAAACTGTGCTCCGCCTGTCACTATATCCACCCCATCTCTTCTCGGTGTGGTTTTTCCCACGAACCTATATGCTTTATTCATCGTGGTTACCTCCCTCCGTCTTTTGGACGATCGAGTTCACAGCGTCTATGACATGATAGTGGCTGATGCAACGGCAAAAATTTCCGGAAAGACATTCTTTTATCTCTTCCTCAGTCGGGGAAGGGGTTGTATCAAGAAGTGCCTTAGCGCTCATGATAATGCCCGGTGTGCAGAAACCGCATTGAAAAGCAGTGTTATCAGTGAAACTCTTCTGAAGCGGGTGCATATCTCCGGTCGTAGAATTTCGCAGTCCCTCGATAGTGGTGATTTCCTTTCCGTGACATTCGGCAATGAGAGTCATGCAAGAAAGTATGGCTTTTCCATCAGCTATCACAGTACATGCTCCGCATGCCCCTTCTTCACACCCTATTTTTGTGCCAGTAAGTCCAAACTTTTCCCGAAGTACGTGAGCCAGTGTAGAGGATGGTGAAATATCGTCAGGTCCTCTCCCTATTTGTAGTTCATGAAGTTCTCCATTGACGTTAAACTTGACAACAGAAGTGAAATTGATTTTCCTGTCTCTCACGATTGCCTCCCTAAAATAGTGTCCAACAGAGTAGTAGTTTTCTTTTTTGCAACAGAAAGAAGGTAATGCTGTTTGTTAAAAGGTGCTATCATTCTCTCTTGCTCACTCATATCCATTATCAATACTTATAAATTGCCCAGTGATTGATCGTCCGGAAGCGCTGCTGAGGAATAGGATCAAGTCTGCTATTTCGTCTGGCTCAACAAGTCTTTTGATGGCTTGCCGGTTGAGGTATACAGAAAAAGCTTCCTCTATCGTAATTCCCGACTGCGTTGCAAATTGTGCCATTCCCTGTTCGAAGCGTTCTCCTCGCACCGCTCCGGGCAAAATAGCATTGACTCGAATCTCATCCACAGATACCTCCCGCGCAAGGGCTGCCGTCAGGCCGAGAACAGCTCTTTTTGATGCCCCGTAAGGCGATCTTTGTTTGTAGCCAATTTTTGCAGCTGCGGATGACATGTTGATGATACACCCTCCTCCAGAGGTTTTCATATAAGGCACCATTTCACGGCAAGTGATGAACTGGGCTGTTACGTTGATGTCAAACACGTATCGCCACTCATTGGTTGCTATATCGGTTACTGGGGCCATAGGCCCGGTAATACCGCCATTGTTGACCAGGAGATGGACAGTCCCCACTGTTCTGACCATTGAGACAATGTTGTCTTCTTTTGCCAGATCACAACTAATGAACCGAAGACCATATTGCTCGGCAAGTTGCTTACCTTTGTCTGTATCTATGTCGCAGATTGTAACATCATAGCCAGCAGTTTTCGCTTTAACGGCAACAACCGCTCCAATGCCTCCTGCGGCGGCAGTGATAAGCGCCTTCTTCGTCATTTTGGTATCTCCTTTTGTGACACTTGTCCGTCCATTGAACACATAATTGTCATTATTTATATATTCCATTTTTCTCTACAAGGCATTGTCATGAACTGCCCAGTGTGGAATTCAAGCTTCAGAAGAGTTTTATTGAACATCAACATTGCTTCAGGTTCCCAAGTAGGAGTACAATGTTCATACTGATACCTGTATTATCTTGAAAAATAATTTAAGTCTCTTTGATAAAATGTCTAATTGCTTTTCAGCTCGCTTCAACATATCTTCATCGGCAAACTGTCTTGTTCTCACTGCGTAAGCCCTCCGTCGACATGATAGACAGATCCCGTTATATAATCTCCTTTTGTTACGATAAACATTACCACCTCGGCCACTTCTTCAGGTTTACCAAGTCTTCCCATAGGAATAGCGGCTCTGATTCTTTCAAGACTCTTTTCCGATAATGTTTTAGTTCCTTCAGAAGGAACGAAACCAGGTATCACTATATTCGTTGTTATGCCATATTCGGCTATTTCTTTGGCCAGAGATTTATTGAAAGCAATCAATCCGGCTTTTGCGGACGCATATGCCGAGTCACCCGGATAACCATACTCACCTGCCAGCGATGAAATACTGACAATCCGCCCCCATTTTCTTTCAATCATCAGAGGCAAAACGGATCGACAACAGTAAAAAGTGCCATATAAGGATGATTTGATCACGAGATCCCAGTCATCGATAGGCAGTTTGTAGACCTTTCCGGCTCTATGGCTGCCGGCACTATTGACCAGAATATCGATGGAACCGAAAGTGCGAATGCCTTCTTGAATCATAGTCTGTACCTCTTCGAAACTACCCATATTTGCTTTTACGACTATTGCTGCTGAATATTTTGCCTGGATCTCTTCGGCAATAGCCTGAGCTTCATTTTCTCTGGTACCATAGTGGACAATGATATTTGAACCGCAATCAGCCAACAAAAGCGCAATCGATCGTCCAATTGTGCCTGAGCATCCAGTTATCAGAGCAGTTTTCCCTTTTAAGTTCTTTTCCATTATTAACCTCTCAATATGAGTACGCCCATCCTATGTTTCTATGGATATGGTTGTGAGTCGACCGTCAGTGTATGTTGCAAATATTCACGTATATTATTCCTTCTTTCCTTCGTCTGTTTCCATCCCGGTCCCAGGGAGAGACCTCCGTCAACCACAATAGCCTGGCCGGTCATGAAAGAAGACTCTTCACTGGCAAGCCAAAACGCAACATTTGCGATATCCTCTGGAAGGCCTGCACGGTTAAGAGGTTGTGCATCCTTCAAAAGATCTCGCAAGGCTGATATTGTGCGTTCGGACTCATCTTCGTTCAAACCTGCGTGTTTCCCATAAAGAGGGGTGACGATAGCTCCCGGGCAAATGCAATTGACGCGAATACCGAATTCGGCGAGTTCAAGAGCGACCGATCGGGTAAGGTGAATTATTGCTGCCTTTGCTGTAGAATACACATGGTCACCGTTGGAAATAAATCCAGCAAGTAGATCGGAAGAGCACACGTCTGAACTCCAGTCACCGCTCATTATCTC
>CAZXVZ010000170.1:0-6328 GCA_964644085.1 uncultured Syntrophus sp.
GATGTCCGCTTCACCTGCAAAAACCGGCAAAGCAAGGAACATAAAAATACCGAGTAAAACCATTAGGCTGATACTTCTCTTGAAAGTCATCTATGGCCTCCTTAAAAAAATATTGTGTAATATAACCTCATGTTTTTAAATCATACGAACCGGATTCCTATATTAAACATTTTCCCCTGTCATTGTCAACGAAACTCATGAAATATTTCACAAAATGGTTTATCACCCTTTTACGGTGATTTTCCCTCAGTATTTTGTAACTCACAACCTGTTGACTTTACAGCCCGATTCCATCGATAGGCGTATTGCAAAAGATACAGGCTCCATCTGTTATATTGTATTCCGTAATAGTATAACCGTATCGTTTTATGACAGGTTTTTTACAGTTATAACAATACGTATGTTCACCTTCTGAACCGGGAAGATTGCCCTCATAGACATAGCGGAGGCCCGCTTCAAGACCTATCCGGTGTGCCTTTTCAAGGGTTTTTTGACTTGTCCGGGGCGCCTCAAGGAGTTTATACGTGGGATAAAACGCGCTAACATGCCAGGGAACCTGAGGGCCGAGTTCATCAACAATAAATTTTGCCATGGCCTGAAGCTTTTCTTCATTATCATTATACCCCGGTATAATGAGTGTTGTCAGTTCTATCCATATATTCAGCTTCCGGTAGGCTCTGATCGTATTCAGGACCTTTGGCAAATCCGCATTGCAGACCTTTTTATAAAACGATTCGTCAAAACCCTTAAGGTCGATGTTTGCCGCGTCAAGACAGGGCCTGATTGCTTCAAGAGGTTTATCCTCTATATACCCGTTGGTCACAAAATTGTTGTAAATACCGTTTGCTTTGGCGAGTTTCGCAATTTCAAATGCGTATTCATAGAAAATCGTCGGTTCCGTATATGTATAGGATATGCTTTTGCATCCCGCCTGCAGGGCGTATCTGACAATGTCCTGCGCTGTCACTGTTTCTCCGGGAATGACGCATTGCTGCATGGGAAACTGGGATATATCATGGTTCTGACAGTGGAGACAGCGGAAATTACATCCTACTGTGGCAACGGAAAAGGCTTTTGAACCAGGGAAAAAGTGAAAGAGCGGTTTCTTCTCGATGGGATCTATATGGGTCGCGCAGGGTAACTCATAAACAAGGGTGTAAAGTGTGCCGTCGCGGTTCTCCCTCACCCCGCAGATGCCTCTTCTGCCGGGCGCTATGAGACAGTGATGCCTGCAAAGACAACAATGGGTTACGTTGTTAAGTTCCTTCTCGTAAAAGGAGGCTTCTTTCATAACCACCCCTTAAGAACCAATCACCAAATGACAAATTCCAATAACCAAAAAAACATTTCGGTGTCTCATGTTTAATTATCCTTTGTATCTTGTGATTTGGTTATTGGTCATTCTTCATCATCGTCTTTTTTTCCCGAATATTGTCTCTACCACTTCATTCATATTCTTCACGGGCAAAAAGGTAATCTTTTTCTTTACATAGGCAGGGATCTCCACAAGCTCATGGACATTCTCCTGGGGAATGATGACTTCATCCATCCGGTTCCTCAGCGCCGCGAGGGTCTTTTCTTTTAGGCCGCCTATAGCGAGGACCCGGCCTGTGAGTGTTATCTCGCCGGTCATGGCTACGTTGCGATTTACAGGCCTCTTCGTTATGGCGCTAATCATGGCCACGGCCATGGTAATACCCGCTGAAGGGCCGTCTTTGGGGATTGCCCCCTGGGGAACATGGACGTGCATTTCAAGGTCATTAAATATTTCTTGTTTAATACCCAGTTTATCTGCCCTGGATTTGATATAGGTAAGTGCCGCCTGCACCGATTCTTTCATGACATCACCCATGTTGCCGGTGAGCAGGAGGTCTTTCTTCCCTTTCCTGCATGATGCCTCTACATAGAGTGTGTCTCCGCCGAATTCCGTCCACGCGAGCCCGGTAGCGACACCGACAAGATCTTTCTCAATCTGGCTTTCCGGGAGATACCTTGAAGGACCAAGGTAATTATGAAGGTTCTTTACCGTTATCATCACCATTTTCCGATTGCCTTCAGCAACTCTCCTGGCCACTTTTCGTGATATGGCGGCAATTTCTCTCTCAAGATTCCTGAGCCCTGCTTCCCGCGTATATTCCTGAATGATCTTCTGCATGGCATGGTCAGCGATCTCAAGCCGTTTTTCGTTCAGACCGTTCTCTTGCAATTGTTTCGGCACAAGATATTTCTTCGCAATCTGGAGTTTCTCTTTTTCAGTATAACCGGCTATGTTGATCACTTCCATTCTGTCCTTTAAGGCGGAGGGAATAGTATCTATCCTGTTTGCCGTTGTAATAAACATCACTTTTGACAGGTCAAAGGGGACATTGAGATAGTGGTCACTGAATGCATTGTTCTGCTCAGGGTCAAGCACTTCGAGAAGCGCGCTCGCCGGGTCGCCCCTGAAATCGTTTCCGATCTTGTCGATCTCATCCATCATAAAGACGGGATTGTTTGTCCCGGCCTGCTTAATACTCTGAATAATCCTTCCCGGCATGGAGCCCACATAGGTACGCCGATGCCCCCGTATTTCCGCCTCGTCCTTCATACCGCCAAGAGAGATACGGACAAATTTTTTTCCTATGGCGCGGGCTATGGATTTACCGAGAGAGGTCTTGCCGACACCGGGCGGGCCCACAAAGCAGAGGATAGGGCCTTTCATCTCGCTTTTGAGTTTTAAAACGCTCAGGAATTCCAGTATCCTCTCTTTTACCTTGTCGAGATTATAGTGGTCTTCATCGAGTATGCCCCGCGCTTGTTTGATATCAATATTGTCATTTGTGGATACACTCCAGGGAAGTTCCACGAGCCATTCGATATAGGTCCTCACCATTGTCGACTCTATGGCGTCAGGGTGCATCATATCAAGGCGTTCAAGCTGCTTGTTTGCTTCCTTCTCCACGTCCTTTGGCATTTTTGCCTTTTTGATGCGTTTCTTTAGATCCTCCACGTCTTCACTGCGTTCGTCGCTTTCACCAAGTTCTGTCCGTATTGCCTTCATCTGTTCTCTGAGGAAATATTCTCTCTGTGACTTTGACATCTCTTCTTTCGCCTGTGAAAGAATCTTCGCCTGTACGTTGAGAAGTTCGATCTCTTTTCCGAGAATTTCCGAAAGCCTCCTGAGCCTTTTGACGGGATCAACAATTTCAAGAATTTCCTGGGCATTTTCCACGGTAAGACCGAGGTTCGCTGCTGCGACATCGGCAAGGCGCCCCGGTTCATCGATGGTGTCAAGGACCATCAAAATATCGGGGGGGACCATGCGCCCCATGGAGACGACCTTTTCCATTTCTTCCTTGACATAACGCATAAGCGCTTCTATTTCGAGGGTGATTTCAGTAATAACCGGTTCCTCGATAGTTGAGATGCGGGCAAGAAAGGTCGGCGTCTCCTGGACATATTCTTCAATGCGCGCCTTCTTGATTCCCTGGATGAGCACCTTCACTCTGCCGTCAGGGAGCCTGAGCATCCTCATGATCTGCGACACAACGCCGATGGAGTATATTCTGGACGGCAGAGGGTCTTCATCGGTCAGGTCTTTCTGTGACGCGACAAAAATCAGCCTGTCCTTGGAAAGCGATTTTTCTACCGCATTTATAGACATATCCCTTCCCACAAAAAGCGGAAGTATCACCGAGGGATACATTACCATGTCTCTTACAGGCAGTACCGGTATGATATCCGGCACGTCAAATTTTTCCAGTTCCGTCATTGTATTGCTAATCCTCCACGATGTGTTGTGCTATTACATTTTGAAAAAGACTCTGAAAGCGCGGTATGATTCGAAGATATCGAGCTTGCTCGCTATCTCATAAGGTGAGTGCATTGTCAGCAGGGGAATGCCGCAGTCGAGTACATCCATGCCGTATATGGCAAGATGCTTCGCCACTGTGCCACCTCCTCCTTCGTCGATCTTGCCAAGTTCTCCTGTTTGCCAGGTGATGTTTTCTTTCGTAAAGAGCCTTGTGATTTCCCCGACAAATTCAGCGTTGGCGTCGCTGGCCCCCACTTTGCCCAGGTGTCCTGTATATTTGGAGATGCAGATGCCGCGGCCGAGATAGGCGGCATTTTGCTTTTCATGGACGTCCTGAAAGGTAGGATTCAGGGCGGCATTGACATCTGCCGAAAGTGCCTTTGAGTTGAAGAGCATCTTTCTCAGCCTGGCCTCGCTTGCTCCACCACCCTGCGCCTCCATGATCTCGTCGAGAAAGAGCTGCAGAAAAGCTGACTTGGTTCCGGTAGTGCCTTCAGAGCCAATTTCCTCTTTGTCGGCAAATATGGCGAGGCACGAACGCTCGGGGTCTTCCAGTTCACTGAAGGCAAGCAGAAGGGCAAATGCCGATACGCGATCATCCTGTCCGTAGGCCCCGACCATACTCCTGTCTATTCCCACGTCTCTCGCTTTAAAAGCGGGGACAATCTCCAGTTCGGCACTGATAAAATCATTTTCCGTGATGCCGTACTTGTCGGCCATCAGTTTTAATACGTTTTGCTTAACAGGTTCTTTGTCTGTTCCCACAAGGGGGATACTCCCGAAGAGTACAGCAAGCTTTTCACCTTCAATGGCGTCGGCAAGCTTCTTTTCATCCTGTGTTTTCCGTGATAAATGAGGGAGCAGATCGTCGATGAGGAAAACCGGTTCGTTATCCTCTTCGCCGATGACTATCTCAACCGTGCTTCCGTCACCTTTTACGACAACACCATGGAGGGCAAGGGGTATGGCCAGCCACTGGTATTTCTTAATGCCGCCATAATAATGGGTGCGCAAGAGAGCGAGGTCCACATCCTCGTAAAGAGGGTTCTGCTTGAGATCAAGCCGCGGCGAATCGATGTGGGCTATAACAATATTGAGCCCCGCGGCAGGACCTTCTTTGCCTGCTATGTAAGCTATTACTTCCTTGCCGCGATTAACGGCATAGACCTTTCTTCGTGAGTAATCCGGCTGAAAACCTGATATTTTGAGGTAGCGCTCAAGATATGTAGCCGCTTCCCTTTCCGTCTTCGCGTTATCAATAAATTCCTTGTATTCTTCAGAGAACTGAAAAATTTCCTTTAATTCTTCTTTTGATTTATTCTTCCAGCCGGATACCTTTTGCATTGAGTACAATAGAATATCAGAAACAGCGTAATCAGTCAACTTGCAGCCTCGTTTGGGTAATGTATCGGTTGCAAGATTCAGTTTTCCAAAAAAAGGGAGAAAGATTTGACAGACAGTGCTGCTTTGTATTATAAAACATATCCGGCGCGGGAATAACTCAGCGGTAGAGTGCAACCTTGCCAAGGTTGAAGTCGCGGGTTCAAATCCCGTTTCCCGCTCCAAAATTCAGAGCGTGTTGAATCGTTGTCCGCTCCATAATAATGCCGCAGGGCGGAAGGTCACGTTTAAAAGTAACCAAGAGTGAACAGTGAGGGGCAACAGATCTTTTCATGCTGTTCTTTTTTTTCTGTATGCTATATACTTTTTAATAAGGGCGGCATCGCCAAGTGGTAAGGCAACGGTCTGCAAAACCGTTATTCTCCGGTTCAAATCCGGATGCCGCCTCCAAATAAATCAACCACTTAGCAAATCCTCCATATCATAGACCTTCTAAATTGTGCAGTTTTTGTGCAGTTGGCATGAGATGATTAATGTTCTTGTCGAGAATATCGACCGCCTTCACCTTGTGCGACGGCGCCAAATGTGCATACCTCAAGGTCATGGTGAGGCTCTTGTGCCCCAGCAGTTCTTTGACCGTCGTCAGATCTATTCCCAACATTACTAAATGCGAAGCAAAGCAGTGACGCAGATCGTGGAAGCGGAAGTCTTTGATCCCGGCCCTCCTTAGTGCGGAATTAAATGATTTCTGGACGTTCCCATATTTGCTGCCGGTCCTCACGTCGTAGAAGACATAGGGAATGTCGATCCTTCGCGCTCTTTCTTTCGTTCCCCGAGAGAGCCCTTCCAGAGTCTCCCGCAAAGTCTCGTTAATCGGGATCTGTCTACGGTCCCCGTTTTTTGTCATGGTAAGGAGAATAAAACCATGGACAAGATCACCTTCGTCCCATTTAAGGCCAAGAATCTCACCCTTTCTCATGCCGGTGTTCAAGGCGCATACCACTATTGGCCTGAGATGGGAATCGCAGGCGTTTATGAGGTCCCTGCACTCGTGTTTGGAAAGATACCGCAGGCGCCCATTTTTCTCTTCCAGTAATTTAGCCTTTCGCACCCTTTTGAGGATCTCCTCTTCCACCATATCCCAGTAGATCGGAAGAGCGTCGTGTAGGGAAAGAGTGTAGGATTGGGTGGGGG
>CAZXVZ010000171.1:0-6315 GCA_964644085.1 uncultured Syntrophus sp.
TACACCCTATCCTACACTCTTTCCCTACACGACGCTCTTCCGATCTAAACAAACCGATATTAAAGGATAATATCCACAAAGGGCATCAATCATTACATTATTATATGTAATTTTATCATTAATTAACTATTATTTCTTTTTTGTTCGTAATAGGCTAATATATTTGGCGGAGGTAATAATATTATGGCGAAACGGAAAAGCGCAACTATTAGAGCGACGTATTCTGTAAGATTGAACCCTGATCTCTTGACGATGCTGAAGCACATCGCTGTTGATGAAAGAACCTCTGTTGGTGAACTGTTGGAAGAGGGAATCAAGGCGGTCATTAAGAAGAGAAAGGTACTTACTGGTTATACGTTACATGACAAAGGCATAAAATTAAAAGACAGTGTTGTCGATATAGATAATGACGAGTATGAAATTCCAAAATTTTTACGAAAGCGATCCGATGAATAGGCGAAGGCAGACGGGTAAGTTATCAGTTGTCGGTTGCAAGCGTAGCAAAGCGTCAAAGAGGCTTAGTGACGTCTGACCACCCACAGCATTTTTCGATACATCACATCCGGTATAGCATTTCCAGTCCTCCGCAGAGAAACATTTTTATCGAAGTCTTTTTACATCGCCAACCTGAAACAAACCAAGACGGCTAAAATTTGAAATCAGGCTATGGAACTGGTTAAATAATACAATTCATCAACGTTGTTGAACATCGAGGCCTGCAACGCGCGAAGACACAAGGGGGACTCCTCTTGACATTCAGAACTACTCGAACATTGCTTCTGGTCTTCATTGTTCTCCTGGTCTGCCGGCTTGCCTCCGGTCAGGAACTTTACATCAATATGGGTGCGTCCAGCGACAGGAAAACGCGCAATTCCAGCTATCAATGGTCCGTATCTTACTGGGAGGATGTCTTGGGTCTTGGTCTGGGGCCCTATTTCGCAAGAGACAAATACAGTCGCGACCATGGCGTTAAGTCGACAACAGCGGGGCTCGCATCTCTGACGGCCAGATAACGGTTTGATGACCATTGGGGTATCAGGTTTGCCTGGGGCCGTGTCATAACCAATTATGATCGTGATACGGATATTTTTAAGGGAGGTCTCTGTTTCCTTTTCTAAACTCATAGAACCCCCGCAGGAAATAGTGCCTCCGCATGTTGAACCTATTTCTGAGCGCCTTTCGGTTCCTTGTCCTTCTTTTCTTTTATAACTTTCGTTTGTTTAAGAGCCTTTTGTTTTGGTTCTTGACTCAGGTTTTCTTCTTGTCTTAGTGTCGTCTGACACTGCAAGCGATAGAAGGCCATTGTACTGCTATTTTTCAACTATGAGTATACAGTTCTGTGTACCGAACTCGTTCCAACGCCGCGTCGTATTAGCTGGATCATCCCACCAGACTCCGTCCACTACAAACCGGTATTCGTGCTCTCCGGGCTCTATACACAAACTGCAACTCCATGTGCCCTCGTCATTCCGCTCCAGCGGGTTGGCTGTTGGAGACCATTCATTGAAGCACCCCACAACAAAGACCTGCGCTGCTTGTGGTGCTTCCAACTTAAAGACTGTTTCAGTCTTAGTGCGGACCGATTTCTTTTGCGTTTTTGCTTGAGTCTTCGGTTTAGCTCTCTTGGTTTTTACAGTTCTTCCGGGCTTGCCTGCTTTCGTGGCTTTCCCGGCAATTTTCTTGACTTCATCTTTTTTTGCCATTTTTGCCTCCTTGTGCTGCCTTCTTTTATCATAAGGATGGCTGTGTTGCAAGTTCACCATTTTTGGTTTGCTGAATTACCCCTTCCCCATAAGAATGTAGCACAAGCACCAATTAGTGTAGCCTTACATAGGCGATACGCATACCCCATGAGGTACATAATACATAATATCAATACGTTACGATTGTTTTACCATACGGCATAACTCTTGCTCTTTGTTGTTATCAGAAAGATAAGAGGAGGGAATCATGAATATATCACTGAGACATAGAGCAGAAAGTATGATACAGGTTCGTGAACCGCAATCGGAGACGGAATCATTACCACAACTTCTCCATTTGCTTGATCAGGGTATGAAACGGTACAGATATTTGCAAAAGAACGGGGCACCTGATATCCTTATGGAGACAGAAATAAAACTGTTCCGCAGTCGTCTCATGGCCCTTCGCACGGAACTGAAAAAATAGTACAGGACGAAAAGTGTTAAAAGCATCATGCTGAGCTACACACGACAAATTGCCCTCTGCGAGTCAGTTCGGGAAACAGTCAAACAAGCTCTGGTTGAGAGTAACCAGCTGTCTACGAAACTCAAGGCCGGCAGCATCCCGACGACTGACAGTATCTTAAGGGCGGTGAGTCTCTTTCCCACTATCAATACCGACGAAGAACTGAAAGAGTTCATTATCAAACATATCATTGCTGACCTTCGACTGACTGAAGATGAAAAGGAACAGCTGAACCTCATCAATCATACCTGATCGATCCATTGAAAATCGCATCATAGTCTCCAGCGTTCATTGACAAAAATAGGATTGCCTGTTAAATAACAGGTATGGTCTGCTACTGGGAGGAGCTATATATCTCCGGGCTGACCGGTTTTTTTCTTGGTTTATGAAATAGATTCAATAAAGGCCGTAGGAAGGTCTGTATGGAAGATGTACAATCCAAACTCCTAAAACAGCTTGTTATAGAAATGGGTGAACTGTATGGCCGGCTCAACGAACTGGAGAAAGCTAAGACAGAGTTGGAAGGAGAGGTGGCTCAGCTCAGGCGCGCGAAAGAGGAGTCTCACAATATTCAGGCTTCTCTTGAGGAACAACTGGCCAAGCGCGAATCTGAAATACAGCGCCTCAAAAATAACTTAAACAACGAGAGAGAAGTCTTTGAGAAGAAATGGGGCAGCCTGCGGCAGCAGGTTCATGCATGGTTTAATTCTATTTTTGAGAACGGCCACGATTCGTAAGATGCGCAACAGTTCGTTCCCTGCAAACCGCAGTTTTATCATCACTTAATCTTGACCCGGTTGGCGTTTGAACACGCCGGGTAAAGAGCAGCCAAATACGTTGTTTTGTGACGACAATCATTCTCCGTACGTGATAACCGGGGTATAAGGTGTATAATCCGGTTTCTAAAGGAGGAGAGGCTATGCCCGCTTTGACACTATGGCGCAAGAAAACCCCTGATGATGTGATATGTGAACGATACCTGAGAGGGGATTCGGACGAACAGGCGTCTCGGCGTGCTCGCAATCGAGTTGTGGAGCGCCTGTTGACTGATTATGTGGTAAAGTACCCAAACCACGTTCGTCGTTTAGGTAATGATTCGTCCGATGCTGCGCAATATGAACGATACCTGAGAGGAGATCCAAATAGACAATCTGCTCTCCGTGATGGCAATGAGGCAGTAGACCGCTTATTGAGCGGTTACATGGGCTCACACCCGCACCACCTGCGTTCTCTTGCCAATGATGTGCCTACATATGGTGATGTGCTGTACGGCATTGCGGCAAAAGAAGGTGTCCTCATGATGCAGACTGCCGATAGTGTCAGTGAAAAGGCCACGCAGTATGCACTCTCCCTTTCTCTATTTGATTTCCTCTTGGTTGCCTATTGTACAGAGGTGTTCCGGTTTCTGGATCATGATAAACAAGCTGCCCTCCTGCTCACTGACGCCCTGCTGTTCCAAGTATGCGGACAGGACGCCTGTGCCATCAGGGAAGGGGACATACTCGGTGGACGCAGTTACACGATGAGAGGTATCAAGAAATATCTCCTCATCGAGCGGATGCAAAAAGAGCATTCCTTCAATCCGCAAAAAGATGCACAGACATGGTTACTTGCGGCAGAAGCTACCCGTATCCTGCGCGGAGGCCCCGATCTTGTGATAGAGTCTCAGGTTGCGGCGCGCGCTCCTTTGATGCGATATGATGCCAGTGCGGCGATACGGCTTCTTCTCTACAATGAACAGCCCAGTGTTACAAAAAGAATTGCGTTAAAAGAAAACTATGAAAAAGAAATCAACAAATTGACTGATATCATTAGGCACGGCCAAATAAGCTTTCAGAATCAGCTACTGAGGAACGGGGTGCCCAAATTTGTTTCTATCAAAAAAACACAGATAAACTATTGAGGAAGAGGCCGAACGAAGATAGCCGCCGGTGTTAAAGTGCTAATATTCCATAAAAGGGCAAGAGAAGTTTCTCCTGCTCAGGATATCGAAGTTTCCCTTAAAGAAATTATCACAAAAAGTATATGAAAAAGCATTCTTTTTTTCCGACCCCCGTTACCTCCCAAAATCTGAAAACTACCCCCTGCCTCTTCCCCATGCAGGTTACCTTGTGTATATCTATCTTCCTAAAAAAAGGAAACAATGGCATGAGTGGCTATAAGTGTTCATCCTTACCTGCTTTCGATATCAAATATTTAAGATATATCTCAAAAAAACCGATAATTACAGATATGTGCGTGTTCACGAATAAATAGTATTCGTTGTACAGGAGTCTGGAATGATTGAGCTACGATATAAAGAGTTCCGGATCATGCCAATTGCCTATTGCACGGGCCTATCAGAGAAGTGGACGGGGCAGGTGTGCATTAGTCGGGACACTGAGGCAGGAGTAAAAGATAGAACCTTCACGCTCGATGATGTGTTCGAGAGCAAAGAGGCGGGGACACAACGGTGCATCACCTTTGCAAAACAGATCATAGACGGAGAGCAACCGGATATTAGCGTGGATGATCTTCCGTAATACCCGCACTTTAATTCTGCAATGGGCCGTATATCTGAGAGAACCATCCCCTGTAAGAATTGGGGCAGAATTGATTTTGTCATGCCGATGTCATTCCGGTCGCTTGCGCCTCTTTTCCGCCTGAGGAAGCCTCTGACCCGGCGGGAGTTGGCAGAAACCATGAGACGAGTGCGGGATGAAAGAGTAGTAAGGTAAGAACACCCCTATCAAGCGTAATAGCCTTCACAATAAACGGCCTATTAACAAAATATGTAGGTGCTCATACGTCTAAATATTATCGTAACAAACCCCGAGAAAGATTGCGGTGGTAAAAAAGCCAGCTACAATTAATAACATGCAACTTAATGAATTAATTGCTATTCATAGTTCTTCGGTATATGTTTTACCAATAGAAAATAACGTATGACAGTGGAGTAGGGTTTGTATGGCACGCTTATTGCGTATACGTTAAGTATGAGCCACAAAGGCATGCACATGAGACAAATGATTGTCAGATTAGGACGCACAAAAACCACCATATATACGACGGTCATGTCGGTGTTACTCTCGGTTCTTTTTACCGCGATCGCGCTTCAGGTTCTGGGTCTCATAGCTATCGACCTCAACACTGTTACCGGTCTATTGATTGCCATAGGCGCTCCCCTCATCGTCATGACGTCTATAATCTGGCCAATGACCGGGTTGATTCTTAAGATTCATACGCTTGAAGAAGAAATGAGACTGTTAGCCACCTATGATTCTCTCACCGGCCTACTGGGCAGACGGACCTTCATGGAAGAGACGAACTATGTTCTGCGCTTGGCAGAAAGACAGGGATTAGAGTTTACCATCCTTATCGTCGATCTCGATCATTTCAAGAAGATCAATGACCGATACGGGCACATCGCCGGCGACAGAGTGCTGGAATCCTTCGGAAGCATTATGAGACAAGTTTCCCGTGAAAGCGATCTGGTGGGCCGTTTGGGTGGAGAGGAATTTGCAGTATTTCTTCCCGCTACCACTGCAGAAAACGCGTATCATTTTGCGCAACGACTGCATGAAGCGGTCAGAGAAGCGGTCCTAGTCTGGAATGGCATACCCATCAGCTACACGATCAGCGTTGGTCTGGCATATTTTCCTCAAGCTTTAGATAATATTGGCAAGGCACTGAGCGCGGCCGACAAGGCATTATACAGCGCCAAGATGAAAGGGAGAAATCAAACGGCTGTCTATAACGCTCATCTGAATGGGCCGACATCATCTGACTCAGCGGTTGTCCAAAATAAGCTTGCCGAAGCAATTTGATGGCGAGATGCAGTAACTGCGGTTAAGATATCAAGAACGCATACCTGTTTGAAAAACTACATAGAACACGGATACGACGTAACCCTCGCGAGACTTCCCTATCCCGAGGATGAAACAGAAGAATGTGGTATCTGTCAGGTTATGCCCGGACGCTATCATCATGCCGACTGCTCTATCGAAAGATGTCCCCGGTGTGATCAGAAATTGGTATCGTGTGGGTGTCCTCAGAAATAAGAGCCTCAACCTTTCTTGTCGAAGATACCATCAAGGAAGATATTTTTCACAGGTTGGGCAAGCCGGT
>CAZXVZ010000172.1:0-6295 GCA_964644085.1 uncultured Syntrophus sp.
GGCATACGCGATGAATCTCGTGACTGGAGTTCAGACGTGTGCTCTTCCGATCTGCTTTTGCCTGTATGTTCCTCTGCTTTGGGTGAAAGGGCTACTCCAAGACGGGTTGACCGGGCTTCGGTTTCTACGAGCGCGGTGGTAACGGTACGATTTGCCAGCGAGGGCAGGGAACATCCCGTTAACAGGCCGCATAAGTAAAAAAATAATGAGATTTGAATTACGCTTATATGGGATTTATTCCTATATTTTTCAAGATGCGGACGGCACCAAAAAAAAGGCACATTGCCGTTTGATAAAATTTTCAGTTGTGCCGCTTTGTTATTTTTCAACATGCTCCTGTATGATATCACGCACATTCTGTAACTCAAACTTATATTTTTTACTTAATTTGCCTAATTGTTCATTCCGGGACAGATTGTCCGGTAATTGGAGTTCTCGAAGAATAACCGCCGCCGGTACTTTGGTTTCTCTTTCGATATCGGCAAGGGTCATTGATCCTTCGATGGAATATCCTTCGGTGCTGCCCGGTTCCATTGTACGCATTTTATGGGGTGGTTCTTCGTTCGTTTGTTCCACTCTTCCCAGAAGTGGTATCACCGCAAGGGCAATGAGAGCTATAACACCGACAATAGAAAGTGCAATCCGGATGCCGTATCCTTCTTCACGCGGACGTCCCTTAATCATAGCGAGAACCCATTTCCAATGCAAAAGAAGGTGAAGTCCCAGGCACACCATCATGATAATAGAAATCCAGTAGTGTAGCTGGCCCCACTGGTGGCGATCCATTCCCCACAGTATGCTGAATCTTCCCGAACCTGGAGGAAGGACGTAATGCACGAGAACGCCGGTGGAAGTGAGTAACACGAAAGAAATAAACGCCATCGCGTCGATTACAAAGTTCATCTTCGTTTTTTTCATCGGAGACTCCTTACGTGGAATATATTTTTATGCTTGTTCTCTGATCAACAAAATTAACACCATTAAGACATTGTTTGTTCAGTACGCAAGAGAAACCCGGTCAATGGGTTATCGCTTGCAGCTCTATGCCGCAACAAGCAGTACTTGAGATCTTTTTGGCGGTATTCACTGTATATCATCAAAATATCCTGTACCTTTGTTTAGATTAAAATTAAGAAATAACCCCATCCCGTTTTCACGAAGTATCCGTGAAAAATCATGAGCACCGCAAATGGAGAATACAAAACACCTGCAATCCTGTATACCAGATTGGATATCATGTACGTTCCTCCTTTCAGGCACTTCATTTTTTGCACAATACGAACAAGCAAGCGACAACGTTATTACATTATCACTTTTTTCCGTATGTTTTTGAGAGATAATCAATTATTATTTTAGCTTCTTCGTCTGTAATATTTGAGTTTTTCCTTTCCTTGCATTTCATAACGGTTTTTGTCCATCCTTCCTTTGTTTGACTCATTGATTTCGCGCGACTTGTGCTGTGGCATGTTTTGCATTTCCTTTCGAATAAGACTTTCGGATCAACCGTTTCCGCGGCGTTGCTTTGAAGGAGACATAGGCCAGGAGAAAGAAAAATAATAACCGTCGCAACAATCAAAAATAATTTCATGGATCGCCTCCTTGATTAATACCTGATGCTAATTTTACCACAAGCAACTCTTCATATTATTTTTCCTTATTTGATAAAAATCATTTTCAGGGCAATGATAAGGAGAGCCACACCGAAGATTTTTTCAAGGACAATTCCCGATAGACCCATGGCGAACCTTGCTCCAAAAAAGCTTCCCAATACAAACCCCACACATATGTATAAGGCGGCCCTTACATCTACAAAACCCTGTTTATAGTACATTAACGCGGCAAGTAACCCAATGGGGGGAACCAATAAGGCAAGCGTAGTACCCTGTGCCATGTGCTGGGAAAATCCAAATACGAAAACGAGCGCGGGAATGATGATGATGCCTCCACCGATCCCGATGAGCCCGCTCAATATCCCGGCAATAAGACCCAATAATATATAAGGCAATAGAATCGCCACGTAATCCCTCCTCAAAATAAATATTATTTTCCTCTTACCTGCATTTGTGAAGACTCCGGCTTATCGACCCATCGATAATAGCTCTCATTCAGATAAACAGCTGCCAGCGGGTTGTGTCCCGTTACCCTGTCCTTGGCGGCTAAGACCGTTGAAGGCGCTTTGGCATATTTTAAAAAGAGCGAATCATGACCGACACAGAGCCCGAGCAAGACATTGAAATCCGTATTGGCGTCATTCACGACATAGGCCTGAAATATAGGATTGCACATCGGTTCAAAATCATTTATATGGATCTTCTCGTTTTCCTTGATACCAATCTCTTCTTTTGGAACACCTCCCGCTTTGCACATCACTGACACCACATCGAAACCAAAGTTTTCCAGTATACGGGAGACAATTTCACCTTCTTTCGCGAGACCGCCGCAAAATGCAAGACCCAGTTTTTTATACCCCATTTTTTGGGCAAATTCGCATATTTCAAGGATACGGGGCTTCACCGGGTGCAAAACATAGGGCTTTTTATCACGGCCAGCGTAACACTCTCCCTCCTGAACAGAGGCGTTGCGGGCAAATATATAGTTATCTTTCCTGCGATACTCCTTCATGGCATCTGCAAGAAGTTTCTTTTTCAATACCGTAGGACACCCTTTCGCGCTCTTTCCCTTCTTTTTTTCATTGGTGCAGACCTTATCTGCCATGAATCCGGTACATTTAGCGCATTGGGATTGAGACTTTTTTTTCATCACTATACCTCCTTTTCACGGACAATATCTTTTTTGATGATTGTCAGGAGTTCCTGAAGTGCCGGCAATACATCCGTTCTGAAACGACCCGCGACGCAGACATTCATGATATCATCGCCAACCCGCAATTCTCCTTCGTTGATCCACACCCTGATGTCAACAATGCCTTCCCTGTTTCTATGAGCTTTGATTACAGATTGCAATTTTTCTTTATCATACGAAAGGTCCATTCCTTTTACCGGCTTCCCATCCTTTGTTGTCGCGCGGACTATCCCATTATGAGCAAGAATCATCCCGAGAACGCCGGGGTCACAATTTTTTTTGATTTCCTTTATCCATCCTTCTATCATAGAAACCTCCATAAATATCTTTTTTATATTATCGCACAGACAGGGGCCTTTTTCTAAAGATAAATAAAGCCCCTTGACTTATTATGAGCATATGCTTACAATTCTTCTATGTCCAGACCGAAGAAATGCAGATGTGTACATTGCATGCCGGGTGCTGATTACTTTGAACCGCGGGGTACACCTTTTGCTGCACTGAATGAGGTTTGCCTCAGACTTGACGAACTGGAGGCTCTTCGCCTTGCCGATTGTGAAGGTCTTTATCATGAAGAAGCAGCAAGACGTATGGATATATCCCGTGCGACCTTCGGCAGAATACTCGACGAAGCGCGCCATAAAGTTGCCGCGGCCATCATAAACGGTAATGCTCTGAAAATAGAATCCGATATGCGATACAACGGAGGTAATAAATGAAAGTATGTTTTCCGGTAGAGAAAGATGAAGGAATTGAAAGCGCCGTCTATGGACACTTCGGCTCCGCACCTACATTTGTGGTAATTGACACGGATCAGTCGGAAATCGGCGCTGTTTCAAATGCCAACCAGGTACACGAGCATGGTGCCTGTAATCCTGTAATGGCGCTGGGCGGGAAACGATTTGACGCCATTGTCGTCGGTGGTATCGGCGCGGGAGCTTTAATGAAACTAAATTCCGAGGGGATAAAAGTCTACCGCGCCGTAGAACCGACGGTAAAGGACAATATCAATCTTCTCAAAGACAACCTTCTTCCGGAACTGACGATGAATCAGACCTGCGGAGGTCATGCGGGCGGATGCGGACACCACTAAGAACAGTCACCAGGTCATTGGATCTTATGGTCGTTCAGTCGCGAGATAAGAATCGGGTTGAAATAGCGCATAGGGTTCGCGGTCTGATTTACCTGGATTTAGGTCTGAGATTTGGTGCCTAGGGTTTAGAATTTATTTTCTTGTAGGGAGGATATATGCCGATTTATGAATACAAATGTGAGAAATGCGGTACAGTCAATGAGTTCATCGTTTTCAGCGATGATGATAAATTGCAGTGTAAATCCTGCTCAAGCACGGAATTGACAAAACTGATATCCGCGCACAACACAGGGAGTTCATCCCCTCAGTTCGATGGAATACCCTCAGGCGGGTGCTGCGGTTCTCCAGGTTCCTGCGGAACGCCGGGAAGTTGTTGTGGGAGCTGATAAAATCCCGGCTATTTATCAACGACATCATCAATCCTTATTTTATTCTTCAAGACTTGACAGAATATGGAATTGTGATATTAAAGTAGATAACCGCTTTTATGCGAATGGAAGTATTGTCTAAATCTTAGTCAAGCGCTGTGGTACTTTGAAGGGAATATTGACAAAAAGGCTGCCGGCATGATCAATGTCAGCTCAAGAGTCACGCTCATAAATCCTCTACTGTGTTATTGCATGCCGATCTTTGTAGTTTTTCTCGTGTTCTTCAACCCCATTCTTGGTTTCGCGGAAGAAAAGAAGCTCACCCTTACCGACGCCATAAAAACTGCCCTCGAAGGGAATTACGAATTGCGGGCAATGAAGAATGCTGTCCTTGCTCGTAAAGAAGGGATTGGTATCGCGCGGAGCGCTTTTCTTCCAAAGATAACCCTCGAAGAAAGGGCCACAAGGACAAACAATCCGCCACTTTCCTTTATGATGAAATTGAACCAGCAGAGATTCTCGCAGAATGATTTCATTCTCGATGCGCTGAATAATCCACGGCCCGTCAATGATTACCAAACAACCTTCTTCTTTGAACAACCGTTGTTTTCTCTGAAATCATATTGGGGACTTTCCCAGGCGAATGGCGAGCATAGAGCCAAGCAGAATGAATACAATCGTAAGCTCGAAGAGACTATTCTTAAAGTTGTTCAGGCATATTTGCGCTTGCATACCGCCAGAGAATATGTGCTGGTCTCGCAAAAAAGTATTGAAGACGCAAAGGAACATCTCAGGGTAGCCGAAGCACGCTACCGGAATGACATCGGTTTGTACTCTGATTCTTTAAGGGCCCACACCGCGCTCACCGAGGCTCAGCAAATACTTGTAAGCAGTGAAAAAGAATACAATATCGCCAAAAGATGGCTTGGATTTGTTGTCGGTTTTTCAGAACCTGTGGGTATGGTTGAGGAAGAACTCGCTATAGTTCCCAAAGACCTGGACTATTACAGGAAAAGTTCCCTTGACCGATATGACCTTGCCGCCCTGAAGGTTCGGCACGATAACGCTAAAAAACAAATCAAAACGGCTGAAGCGGGTTACTTCCCTTATATTGCTTTGAGCGGTTCCTATCAGATGAACCACCACAGGAGGTTTTTCAGATCTGAAGGAGACAGTTGGCAGATTTCAGCTTTCCTGCGATGGGAACTCTTTGATGGTACTGCGAGAGAATTCGAAAGAAGTAAGGCCCGGCATCAAGCAGCGGAAATGAAGGAATCTGTCAATAGCCTTAGGGAATTTATTCTATTCAAGGTTTATGATGCGTATCTTGCCGTGGAAGAAGCACAAAAGAATCTGCAACTTGCCCAAGCGGCACTGAAGTATGCCGAAGAGGGAGCACGTCTCGTCCGGAGCCGCTACGAAAATTCTCTCTCTCCTGTTGTTGACCTGCTTGATGTCCAGCTCAATCTCAATCGTGCAAGGGCAAATGCCGTGGCGCAGAAAAACGCTTACCTACTCGCCATTGTTAATCTTCAGTATGAAAGCGGCACCATCGCGAAAGACCTGAAGATAGACTAAGAACAGGAGCAAAGTCATGGAAAGAAAACGCAGCCTGCAAAATACCCGAGACAAGAAAATATCCTTCCGCAGCTTACGGTATGAAACCACTTGCAGTGTCCGGGGCAGGTATGCCGCGATCGTGATTTTTGTCTTTTCTATAAGCGTTCTGCTCGTTGGCTGCCACAGTGGCAAGAAAGAGCAAATCAGAAAAAGACCTGTGGTAAAAGGTATTGAAATACAGGTGATCAAACCTACCCGGGTTGATTCTCTTTATGAGACTTCAGGTACTATTCGCGCGAAAACAGTGAGCGCTATCGCAAGCAGGATCATGGGGGCGGTTATATCTGTCAGGGCACAAGAAGGCGATCATGTAAAAACCGGAGACATTCTGGCCGTCATTGACAGCAGGGATGCGGTTCAACGGATGGTTGCCGCCGAGGCCGCAGTAAGCGAGGCCCGGCACAGTCGGGAA
>CAZXVZ010000173.1:0-6274 GCA_964644085.1 uncultured Syntrophus sp.
GCCGAAGAAGACCTGAGAAAACTAAATGCCGAGCTGGAAAACAGGGTCATCGAAAGAACGGCGGAATTGATGGACCTCTATAATAACGCGCCCTGCGGATACCATTCGGTGGATGAGAAGGGCGTTATTATACTCATCAACGATACGGAACTGAATATGTTCGGTTACGAGCGGAAAGAGCTTATCGGAAAACGATTTGGAGATATATGCACAGAAGAGAGTAATAAAATATTTAAAGAAAGGGCATCTTCCTTTATAAAACAGGGTTCGATCAAAAACCTTGAGGTTGATATCATCAAAAAAGATGGAACCATTCTTCCTGTACTACTCAATTCTGCCGCGGTGAAAAATGCCTCCGGTAAATTCCTTTATTCACGATCTACCGTTCTGGATAATTCTGAACATAAAGAGGCGGAAAAAGAAATCCGGAAACTGAACGATGAATTGGAAGCACGCGCGCAAAAGCTCCAATCCATTAACAAGGAACTGGAATCTTTCACCTACTCCGTATCCCATGACCTGAAGGCGCCGCTCCGCGGCATGGACGGTTATAGTAAATTACTATTGGAAGACTACGCCGACAAACTCGACGCCGATGGACGGACTTTCATCCACACCATACGCGGCGAAGCAACTCAGATGGTCCAGCTCATCGACGATCTTCTTGGATATTCCCGGCTCGAACGCCGCACGCTGGTACCGGATAATATCCTTATTTCTCTCTTTGTTGAAAAAATACTCCTCAAATATGCCGATGAAATAGAGTCCCGTAATATTAAGCTCACAGTGGCGCTCCTCGAGGTGGTTGTGCGCACTGACATGGACGGGCTCGGCATAGTATTGCGTAACCTCATTGACAATGCTGTCAAATTTACCCGCTATGTACCTGAACCGGTAATTTCAATCTCCTGCAATGTAAACAAAGAAACATTTATCATATGGGTAAAAGACAACGGCATCGGTTTTGATATGGCCTATCATAATAAAATATTTGAGATTTTTCATCGCCTGCAGCTTTCCGAAGAATACTCCGGAACCGGTATCGGCCTTGCCATGGCACGGAAGGCTGCGGAACGCATTCGCGGACGCCTTTGGGCTGAGAGCAAGCCAGGTAAAGGTGCCACATTTTTTTTAGAGATCCCGCTCAAGTTGGAGAACATTGGGGTAATTTAATATTTTTTGTTTTACATATCGTATGAGCGGGGTGTATAAAGTTATCGGTGGTTAAGACATGAATGTTCTCTATGTGGAAGACAAGCAATCTGACGCCGACCTTTTGAAGAGGGCTTTGTCGAAGACAGCGCCTCACATCACTCTGGAATGGGTTAATACAGTGAAAGATGCCCTCCGCAAGCTTGGGGCATGCACGCCTGACCATCCAATTTATGATCTTCTCCTAACTGATATGGAATTACCTGATGGTGAGGGTGTTTCCCTTGTACCATACCTTAATGAAAAGAGTCTACCCATAGCGGTTGTTATCATCACCGGTATGGGAAGCGAAGAAGCGGCTGTAGCGGCTCTCAAAGTCGGCATCAGTGATTATGTTACAAAGCAGGGAGACTATCTTTCCCGTCTACCCGATATCCTTGAAACGGCGCTGCGCAGATACAGAGCTAAGACAGATCTTCATCTGGAAACATTCCGTGTTCTCTATGTTGAGCACGATGCCACTGATATTAACCTCACAATATCCCATTTTTCACATTATGCTCCTTACATCCGGTTCGAAATAGTTCGTTCCGCTGAGGAAGTTCTGGAGAGAATGCCGTCTTCGGGAAGAAACTTTCTTGACATCCAAAATGTTTGCGATGTCCTCCTCCTCGACTACCATCTTCCACATATGAAGGGTATTAAGCTTTTGAAAGAACTTCTCGAAGTCCGCTGCCTTGATCTCGCCGTTGTTGTACTTGCCGAACACGGAGACAAAGAAAGCGTCATGGAGGCATTCCGTCTCGGTGTCATGGATTATGTGGTGAAACATCCCGCTTATCTTCATCAACTCGCCGGTGTCCTGGAAAACACCTTTCACCGTTCACAGCTGGCACGTGAACAAAAAGCACTCAAGGCAAGCGAAGAATATTTCCGTTCGCTTATAGAGAATACTACGGACATTATCCTGGTAATAGAAGAGGACACCACAATACGCTATATCAGCCCGGCGTGTGAACGATCAATGGGATACACACCTATAGAAATGGTTAATAAATCAGGCATCGAGTTTGTGCATCCCGACGATCGCCGGGACGCTTCACATCATCTATCCACGATTTTAGCCAATCCCGGTATCACAGGCCCCCTTGTGGAACTGCGCATCCGTCACCAAAACGGATCATGGCGCTTCATGGAGTTAATCGGTAAGGGCGCTGTCAATCCTTCGGGCCAAAATATCGCTATACTCAACATGAGGGATATTACCCAACGCAAAGAAGCTGAACAAAAGTTATTCGAATCAGAGGAACGCTACAGGGCTGCCATTGAAAACTCCAATGACGGCGTAGCTATTGCCAGGGGAGATGAACATATCTATGTGAATCAAAAATTTCTTGACATATTCGGCTATGATAAACCGGAGGAGATCATAGGCACGTCAACATATATTACGGTTCATCCTGAAGACCGGCCTGTAATTATGGAATACAATCGGAAAAGACAGCAGGGTGAACCGGCTCCTTCGCAATACACTTTCAAGGGGATTAAGAAGGACGGCGACCTGTGTTATATTAATGTTTCGGCAACAGCAATGTTCCTCAAGGGTCAGTTTGTCACGCTTGCTTTCCTGAGGGATATCACAGAGCAGAGGCTTGCCGAGCAGAAGATTATCGAGTCTGAACAGTTCCTTCACGCTATTCTCGCGGCTTCTCCAATAGGCATCGGCCGGGTCAGAAACAGGATTGTCGACTGGGTAAACGAAGCCCTGTGCCATATGTCCGGTTATACCATCGACGAAATAAAAGGAAAAAATGTCTCGATTTTCTATGAAAGCGAAGAAGAGTGCGAAAGGGCCGGCGAAATCCTTTACGCGGAAGGACAGGCCGAGGCAAAGCTGAGGACAAAGAGCGGTGAGACCCGTTACGCATATATACAATTAGCCCCTACAGACAGCCTCTCTTTCATCTTCACTGTTACAGATCTAACCCAGCAGAAAGAGGCGGAAAGAGCCCTCAAGAAAAGCGAGATGCTGTTTCGTACCCTGGCGGAAAAATCGTCAGAGATACTCATGCTCGGAAACACAGATCGCGAGTGCATATACGTATCGCCGAATATAACCAAAGTACTTGGTTACTCCGTGGAAGAATTTCTTGCCGGAAATCAGGCCGGCTTTGTCCACCCTGATTCAATCCGAATAACAGAGTCAGCGCGCTCCTGGGCCATTGAGCATCCCGGTGAATCAGTCACGTTTGAAGCCAGAAACCGCCACAAGGACGGCAGCTGGCGTTGGTTTGAAACCACGGTATGTAATATGCTCGACGAACCGCATGTCAACGCCATGGTATTGACCATTAAGGACATAAGCGATCGAAAAACGGCTGAAGAAGCGCTTCTTGAATCGGAAACAAAATACCGCACCGTCGTGGAAAACTCTCTTGTGGGTTTTTACATCATACAGGACAACCTCTTCCGATTCGCCAACAGAAGGTTTTGCGAAATGTTCGGATATTCCTACGATGAAGTTATCGGTAGGATGAGCCCTCTTGACAGCGCTCATCCTGATGACAGAAAGATCGTGGAAGATAATATACAGAGACGCATAGCAGGCCAGATTGATAATATCGAATACGAGTTCAAGGCCCTGAAAAAGGGCGGAGACGTTATAAACGTGAAAGTTATGGGGCGTTCTACCATATATAATGGCCGGCCGGCCATTACAGGTACTATCATTGATATCACCAAGGAAAAAACACTGGAGTCACAACTCCGGCAAGCCCAGAAGATGGAGGCAATCGGTACACTGGCAGGAGGTGTTGCACACGATTTTAATAATATTCTTACTGCTCTCACAGGATACGGGACACTTCTGCAGTTGAAACTCGATAAGGAGAATCCCCTGAGGCATTATGTTGAGCAGATACTGTCAGCCTCCCTGAAGGGGGCGAATCTCACCAGGAGCCTCCTCGCCTTCAGCAGAAAACAGCCCATAACTCTCAGTCCGGTCAATCTTAATGATATTGTCAGAGGAACAGAAAAGCTGCTAAGACGACTCCTTACTGAGGATATCATTCTCAGGACCGAACTGAGTTCAGATGAGATCACGCTCATGGCTGACTCGACACAGATCGATCAGATTCTTTTCAATCTCATCACCAACTCGCGGGACGCCATGTCGAAAGGCGGATCGCTCACTATTGAGACCAAAATAGTTGAGATAGACAAACATTTTAAGGCAATGCACGGTTTTGGCAAACCGGGGAAATATGCCCTTCTCTCGGTTTCAGACACCGGCACGGGCATGGACGCTGGAGTGAAGGAACATATTTTCGATCCCTTTTTCACTACAAAAGAAGTAGGGAAAGGAACAGGGCTGGGACTCTCTACAACCTATGGCATCGTGAAACAGCACAATGGATATATAACTGTGCACAGCGAACTCGACGCAGGTACAACAGTCGGTGTCTACCTACCCCTGACAGGCGTGACACCTAAAACCGATGTGCCTTCTTCAGACGTTATCAAAGGAGGGACAGAGACCATTCTTGTCGCGGAGGACAATAAAGAAGTAAGGCAGCTCATTAAAAACATTCTTATTGAGTTCGGATATTCTGTCATAGAAGCAAGGGATGGCGAAGATGCCATAAGTAAATTTAATAGGCAGCAAGACATAGACCTGCTAATCCTCGACTCCGTCATGCCGAAAAAAAACGGAAAGGCAGTATATGATGAAATCAGTGCGACAAATCCTGATATTAAAACAATATTCATCAGCGGCTATACGCGCGATGTCGTTCTCGACAAGGGTATTGTAGACAAACAATTTGATTTCGTGGCAAAGCCTTTATCACCGAAAGGCTTACTGGAAAAAGTGCGGGAGGTGCTGGATAGAGAATAAGGATCAATTATCACATTACAATAGCCAAAAGAGAATAATACTTATTCGTTGTTGTTTGGAATTTTGTGTTTGATCATAGGTCATTTCAGGAAGGGGGGGTAATGTATGAACATCCTTTATGTGGAAGACAATCAGGTCAATGCCGATCTTTTAATCCGACGGTTTGCCCGGTTGGTCCCGGAATGGGGTATCGACTGGGTTACCAATCTGACAGCTGCATACACAAAACTCAAAGGGTGGAATCCAAAACAGAAGGTCTACGACATCATTCTCACTGACATGCGGCTCCCTGACGGGAACGGAATATCGCTCCTGTCTTTTCTTCATGAGCAGAGCATCTCCCTGCCCGCTATTATCCTCACCGGGCTTGGAAATGAAGAAACGGTTATCGCGGCCCTCAAGGCCGGCGCGACAGATTACATTGTAAAGCGCGAAGACTACCTGACGCGCCTGCCGGCCGTCATAGAAAAGGCTATCAATCGCCACGAAGTTGAAGTTGCCCGCTCCCTGCAAAGATTGAAAGTCCTTTATGCAGAGCATCACCTCACCGATATGCATGAAACGCATTCCCACTTTGCCGTGTATGCTCCACATATTTACATTGATGTGGTCAATTCCGCTGAAAAAATGCTTGAAATTCTTCTGTCTTCAAATAAAAATAAAAAAACCTACGACATATTGCTTATCTCTTACCATTTGCCGGACATAAATGCGCTGGAACTTTTAAAAGAAATCCGGGAAGTCTATAGCCTCGATATCCCCGTTGTCTTTGTGACCGGGCATGGTGACGAAGAGATAGCTCTCCAATCGCTGCGTCTCGGGGCTATGGATTATGTCGTAAAGACCGGAGGTTATCTTTTTAAACTTCCTCTTATACTTGAAAAGGCGTTTAACCGGACTCAGGTTAAACGCGAACAGGAAGCCCTGAAAGCGAGCGAAGAATATTTCCGTTCTCTCATTGAAAATTCCTCCGACATGATCCATGTGCTGAATACCAACGGCATAATCCAATACGCAAGTCCTTCTGTCGAACGATTAATGGGATACAAACTGGAAGAACTTCAAGCGAAAAACTATTATGAGCTGATTGATCCCGATGATGTTCCTTTTGTCCGTGAAGCCCTGGAGACGATAATGCTCAATCCAAAAGATACGGCAAGTCCGCGCATTGAGATGCGTTTCCGGAATAAAAACGGCACATGTCACTATCTGGAAATGGTCGGAAAA
>CAZXVZ010000174.1:0-6265 GCA_964644085.1 uncultured Syntrophus sp.
CTTTTATGTAATTGAGGGATCAAGGTTTATGACCGGGGGCCAGGAGTACCTCCCTTTCACAACTTTCAACCCTTTTCCCTGGCGCTTAGTAAACGCCGTAATCCTTTGTAAATTCAAAAAGCATTTTTACGTTTTCTGTTTTAGCGTCATCAAGGGCCGCTGAAGCGTCCATGATATAACCGCCGTCTTTTCCGACAATATCGATTGATTTCTTACAATACGCTTTTACGTCTTCCGGTGTCCCTGTGACCATCAGAGAGAGGGGAACATTGCCTCTGATGCAGATTGTGTCACCAAGAATTTCTTTTGCCCTGAAAATGTCGGTTCCCTCAAATGAGTAACATGCCTTACCTGCGGGAATGTCCTTAATTAATTCCAGCCTTGATGTACAGTTTCCTTCCCACAACGGGCAGGGTGTCAGGCCTTCGTTTATGAGCGCGATGAAAAGCTCTCTTAAGGTGGGCCAGAAGAATTTCTTGAATTGTTCTTCCGACATAAACCCGTCAATACCCTTGTGGATAGGGATGAATATGCGGGGATTTCCGGAATTATTCGCGCCGCTTACTGCCATATCGATCATAATGGGGAGCAGTTTTTCGCACGCCGCGATTACTTTGTCGGGCCTCCGATACATGTCGAGCATGAGCCCTCTGGTTCCCCTGAAATAATCTCCAAGGGTATCGAACGGCGCCTGCGAAAAGCCTCCTGTTTGCATGGGAAATCCCGCTTCTTTTACTTCACCGGTAAATTTTATACTGTATGATAGAATCTGAGCCGATTTCTCCCCGGCCTTTTTCAGCATGTCCAGTGTGTTGGTTACTTCGGGTGTGCCGTATACATTGAACCCAAAAGCGGTTCCCATCGCATACGTAATAATGTTGCGCGGAGGACCAATTTTTTCAAATCCCTTCAAGGAACCGAATACGCGCGGCCAGTAACGCCTGAGCATAAAATCGGTGGGATCAAAAAGAAAATGGTCGTATTCCTCGGCTTTCATATATTCGCCTTCGACAAACTGGTAGGAATAATCAGCACCGACACCGTGTCCGCACCACTTCAGTTGTTTGAAATCAAGGGTATCAAGAATAGGGCCAAGAAAACGTAGGACAAAGGGATTCTGTTCCATATCCTGTTGAAACTCCACCATGGTTTTCCACTGAGCCTTCCATAGTTTTTCAGGATCGTACATGACATCCTGAACTGTCATGCCGAGATACCGTGCAGGAAAAAAACCGAACATAACCATAATGGGCACCCGGTCAGGCTTTTTAAGGGCTATGGCGTCAAGTACCCGTTTTTCCCTTTCAGCATACAGTTCCTGGGGTGTTTTCATTATTAACCCCCTATCCATCCGTTGCAGAGGGTCACCGCGGCCATGGCGTCTTTACCGTAAGCATCGGCCTTCACGTATTTTCTTATTTCCTCATCAATCTGGCCGCCTCCGATCATAATCTTGATATCTTTCCTCAGGCCGGCTTCTTCTATGGCCTCGACGGTCTTCTTCATGGAGTCGAAAGCGAGGGTAAGAAACCCGGAGAGCCCCACAACAGCCGGTTTGAATTCCTTGATTTTTTCAACAAAAACAGGGACCGGAACATCGATGCCGATGTTCAGGACATCATAACCCGATACATCGAGCATAAACTGAACAATATCAGTGCCGATATCATGGATATCTCCCGCGACAGTGCCGATGAGAACCTTCCCTTTTTTCTGAGCGGGACCTTCCTTTTCAAGGAGGGGTTTCACAATCTCAGATATGCCTTTCAGGATTTCCCCTGCCATCATGAGGTCGGGAATGAAATATTCCCCTGTCTCAAATCTTTTGCCCACTGTGGCCATAGCCCTCCCTGCGTCATCGAGAATGTCCATCGGGTTTGTCCCTGTCGAAACAAGTTCCTTTACCAGGGCAATGGTCTCGTCTTCCATGAGATCCGCCATAAGACTGATCAGTTTTTCATTCATTGTGAGCCTCCTTAATTTATTGTGAAAAGTTCATATAATTTGAGTAGTACATTAACATTATTACTTAATAACTATACAAGAAATATGCCAGTATAATTAACGCCTTAATATTATTAATAATTGCATAAAAAGGAGGTTATGCATGATCATACATACTTATACTATATTTGGTAAATATTACGATATATCGTGATATTTATTAACAACGAGATTTTTTTATGGTATTATAAAGATTGAATAAAAATGGAAAAAAACGACAAAACCGAGATGGAGCAGAGGAAGCTATGGAACGCGCTTAACGAAATCGAACAAGCGCTTATTCTTTATCTTACTTACGCCACACCGCCGGTTTCTATTGACACCCTCAGTGTCCTCGCGAAAGTCCCGGCAGTAAAAGTCCTCAATGTTATGGAGAAGCTGAAAAAGAAAAAAATCGTCAGTGAGAAGAAAGGGCATGAAAAAGGTTTCTACTTCCTCAGAGACTCAACAATGACGATGTTTATCCAGAAACAGATATCGAAAGAAGAAAGATACAGGTTGTTGGGAAAAATTCTTGATTTCTACAATCAATCCCTCGATGAAGGACACGAAAAAATACTCGCCCTCGCGGAGATTCACTACAAGCTCGGTGACTCGGGCGGGGGGCTTTCTTATATTAAAAACGCAGCCGACATACTTTCGCAATCGGGGCAGAAGGAAAAAGCAGCCGAGTATTATGGATACCTTCTCAATAATTTCAGTGAAAAGGAATTGACAGAGGAAAAGGTGGGAGACTTTCTCGAAAGTACGCTGGCGAAACTCTCTCTTGCCGGTCATTTGTTGTCTATTCAAAAGCAGGTGGAGCTTTTAACTATCGCCCGTGATGTGGCGAAAAAATACGAAAAATGGGATTTTGTTGCCAGAACAAAACTTTCACTCTTCCATATATTGAAAGAAGCGGGGCAACATGAAGAGGCGTCGGAGCATTTCAACGGCATCTGGAAACTTGCCGAGAAGATTGGTGACCAGTCCATGCTGAGGAGCGCCGCGCTTTCTATCAGCGATCTTCTCTTCTGGGAAGGACGTGTCTCTGAAGCTGTGCAACGGTATGAAGAAGTTGTCGGTAACCTCGAAGAATTTGGTGATGACGAAGCAACGCTCAAAGCAAGCGCCATGCTCGGATGGTGTTACGTGATATGCGGGAGGATTTCCCGCGGTGTGGGAATGATTGATGCGGTGAGGGCGAAAGCGCATTCCCTGAACCTCAAGGATGCAGTTATTTACGCGGATTTGATGAGTGCCCTCTCTCTTATTGAAATACGAAAACTCGCTGAAGCTGAATCCTTTCTCGCACGGATTATATCTTTATCGGAAAATACGATGGAACAATATGTTTCATGGGCGGCCAACGCCTCCATGGCTTTTGTTTGTTGCGAGAAAAAAGAATACGAAAAGGCATTTGACTTTCTGCGGAAGGCCGTAGAAACCTCCCGTTCGCCTGGTGTTATGCGGCACCGGGGTTCTCACATATTTGAAGCTATGGCGGAGCTTGAAAAGAAAGGTTTTCATCATCCGGACATGAATTGTATTTCCGAAATTAAACGGATGCTTGGTGGAAACGACATATACATGAAGGGTGTCGCTTTCAGATACCGGGCTCTCCGCAATATCACGACGAGGCAGTCGAAGGGGCGGGCTTTTCTTGATCTGAGGGCCAGCGAGAAGCACCTTGTGGCGGCAGGTGCGGAAATAGAACTGGCACGGACAAGAATTACCCTCGGTGACGCCTATCTCAAGGAAGGAGAGATAAAAGTCGCTCTCTCGTATCTTGAGAAGGCCTGGGCGCTCTTCTCGAAAATAGATAAAGACCTGTTCCCAAAAGACCTCCTGGTAATCATGCTGCCCGAGGAGCAGAAGGTTGAAGCCATGCTTGACAGGGTCGTCGACATCAATGAATCCCTTGGTACAGTGCGGAACAAACCACTCTTTCTTGAAAGGGTAATCAATGTCACCATGGATTTTACCATGGCAACGCGGGGCGCTTTCTTCACCGTCGAATCTGACGGCGAACCAAAGATCATAGCAAGCCGTAACCTGGACCCCATGCTTGTAAAAGCTGAAGAATTCAAATACATCAGAAATGTTGTTGTCGTTGCGGCCGGGGAAGGCGCGGAGCTTATTATGCCGGGGTTGAAAGCACGTGACGGTGTCTCTGATAAGACTCTCAAAGACCTTGGTATTAATTCTCTTATTTGTATGCCGGCAAAACTTGGTGAATACACGCATGGATGCCTGTATCTCGACAACAACCTGAGCGGGCAGGCTTTCCCCGATAATCAGCTTTCCTACGTGAGATTGCTCTGCAGCCAGATAGCCATCGGCCTCTCCAATATAAAAATATATGATGAGATGAAAGAACTGAAAGACCGTTTTGAAGCGGAGGCCATTTTTTACAAGCGCGAAATGGGAATAGTGGCTCCCACGGAAACGATCATCGGCAAGTCAGAAGGGATCAGGCACGTTATTGAGCAGATACAGCAGGTAGCCCCGACGGACAGCTCAGTACTGGTTGCGGGTGAGACAGGTGTCGGCAAGGAACTTGTTGCCAAGGCAATTCACAATCTCAGCAAACGCAAGGATGGACCCTTTATCCCCGTAAACCTCGCGGCGCTGCCACATGATCTGGTTGCCAGTGAACTCTTCGGTCACGAAAAGGGCGCGTTTACAGGGGCCCATGACAGGCTTAAAGGACGATTTGAACTTGCCCACGGAGGCACCATCTTTCTCGATGAGATTGGTGATTTGCCTCTCAACGTGCAGGTGAAACTCCTGCGTGTTCTGCAGGAAGGTTATTTCGAGCGGCTCGGCAGCGCGAAACAGATCAATTCTGATTTCAGGGTCATCGCGGCCACGAACAAGGACATTCACAAAGAGGTAGAGAAGGGAAATTTCCGTCAGGACCTCTATTACCGTTTGAATGTCTTCCCCATTCATGTGCCGCCGTTGCGGGAGCGGAAAGAGGATACCCCTTTACTGGTTCATTATTTTGTCGATAAATTCAGTAAAAAAAATGGGCAAGAAGATCGGGAGGATTACCAATGAAGCGCTGAAGGCCCTCACAGAATACTCCTGGCCGGGGAATGTCCGGGAACTGGAACATTTCATCGAAAGGGCGGTCATCCTTTCTAATGATGGGAAAATACATCTCTCCGGTCTTGACGATACCCTAGCCCCGCGAGTTACCGACGAAAGCCTGCCGGTAACACCTCTCGCCGATATGGAGCGGGGATATATCGAAAGGGTCCTGAATGCCACACACTGGAGAGTCAGCGGACCAACCGGAGCTGCGGCAATCCTCGGAATGAAACCGACAACGCTCATCTCGCGCATGAAAAAGCTGGGGATCAAGAAGTCTTCCGTGGCAGGTTTTTTGAAATGATGATGTAAAAAACTGCAGGACGTCTGTTCCTGTGAGACTGGGACGAGATATATCAGCAAACGAAATTGTGCTTGATACTTTTTGATATTGCCGGTACATTATTGTAAGAATTAATGATTCAGGATTGACACATGTTTCCATTAGAAAAATATAAAGACGAAATACAAAATATATGCCGGAAATATCACGTGAAACGTCTTGTCGCTTTCGGCAGTGTATTATCTGCTGATTTTGAGGAAAGCAGCGATGTTGATTTTTTATTGGAGTTGGAAGGTGTAGAGAACGGGTTGTCAAGATATATGAATATAAAGTTTGAACTAGAAGCTTTGTTTAACAGGTCTGTTGATATTATTATGCCGAAAGCAATAAAGAACGAACTGATAAAAAACTACATTTTTTCAGATACAAGAGAACTCTATGCGGCATGATCCGATGGTGGCTGTAGAAGATGCCATCCATGCCTGTGAGTTGATACTGGAATTCACTTCACGCATGAAGGAAGCAGAATATTGTGCAGACTTGAAGACCAAAGCTGCCGTCGAACGGGAATTTGAAATAATCGGTGAAGCATTGAACAGAATCAAAATGATTTCCCCGGACTTGCTTGAGCGTATCGATAATTGGAGGGAAATTGTTGGTTTCAGAAACGTTATAGCTCATGGTTATGATGTTGTTGAAGACGGAATAGTCTGGGATTCAATTCAGAGAAATATACCGGTATTATTAAAACAGCTAAAAGAATTAAAATAATTTACATACAGCTAATAAGTGCAACGAAAGATGAAGGGAACCTTGGGACATGGGATGACCGGTTTCCCCAGCTACCAGATCTGGGGGCAGGCGCCGGGACGAAGGACGAGTGAGACAGTTCGGAGTTACTAG
>CAZXVZ010000175.1:0-6220 GCA_964644085.1 uncultured Syntrophus sp.
TTTACCGTCCCGTCCGGACTAACATCCTCAAGATAAGCAAAAATATTTCCCCGTATATCATTAATTGAAAGCCATAGATTGAGCACAGCATGGCCGGTGACTTCAATATCACTTGTGAGAGGTGCTGTTGTGTATGTCATCCATTTGCTGTCCTGAGGACAGGTTTGTGATAGTCCGACCGGCGGTGAACAACTGACGGTATAGTCAACCGTAAATGTGTCTTTCCCCTGAGCAGTTTTGGGAGAAATTTGATTCAGAAGCCCGTCTTTCACTCCGATATTCGGTGAGCCGGAAGGCCCTTCCTGGAAATAGAACGTAGTCATCTGTGTTCCGTGGATCGGCCACTGCGGAGAGAATCGCCATGCTTTATCGGGAGGGGCGTCCATGGTCTGATAGTAGACCGGAGGTTCATCCATGATGCCGTTGTCCACGCCTCTCAGCCAGAAATCAAAATATCTGAAGCGTTCGTTGAACATGTTGAAACCAACATTCTGGCAGTGTCCGCCCGGCCCTATCAAGGCTTTAAAAGGATTAGTGGCCTTGAGATTCTTCATCGACACGAACATTTCACGGCGGAAATCATCACCCCAGCTGTCAAAACTGTATATCGGAACACCGGTTGCTTTTATATTCTCTGCGTACGTGCTGGCACTGAATTCTTTTGCCGGCATTATCCCAACAAGGTTAGGGAGAGTGCTGACGCTGTCACGGTACGGTGCGTCTTTCCACATTGCGTACAGCCATGTGTTATACTGGTGCCCCTGAATGGCCTCCCAGAGCTGGTCAGGATATGTGTCTGCATCGGGACCGTCCACATCTCCGTCCACGGGGACATTTTTGAGGTCATCAAGATAATTTGCATCAGGACCTGCCCCCCAGTTCGCGTGAATACCGCCTCTTAGGAACCCGTCATACTTATTAAAAGAATAATTCCCGGGGAAAACAGCCTTGAGGTGAGAGGGTTTCGATGTGGTCAAGGCATGAATCACTGCTTCTCCTGTATTTGAACAGCCATACATGCCAACGTTGCCATCACTCCACGGCTGGGTACCAAGCCATTCTATGATATCATAAGCATCCCTTGCTTCGTTCCGAGGATGATACCCTATCATGCTCCCGTACGATGCTCCCTTGCCTCTTCTATCTACCTCGGCAACGATGTAACCATACTTGGTGAAATTTACCATACCACTATTTACTGCCCCGAGAGACATTGAGCCATCTGGCCTCCAGGTAGCCCGGCCGAGTTGATGCTGCCAGATAACGGGAAGTGGGGCAGTAACCAGTTCTCCTCCCTTTGTAGGCCGGTAGAAGTCTACGGCAAGTTTTGACTCATTCGGTGTGCCGACTTGAACAGGAATATATACTGAAAACCGTTGCCATCCGTCGTAAATCTCTTCCGAATAGCCGCTATATTCACCAGGTTTTGAAACCCTGGTCTGCGAAGATCCCGGAATTGCACAAAAAACTAATACTAGGACAAGTAACACTGCCGCGAAATATTTAAAATTTAATTTCATTTTTCCTCCTCCTTTTTCCCCCTTGTATCAATCCTTTCCGGGATTGTGCCCCGGAAAGGATTGATATTTTTTTCAGTACTTCGCTACTCCTTCAAAATGAACACCAGTGCCATTTGCCTGTGCCACAAAGGCAGCCATGCTGTTGCTGTTGACAACAACATTGATCGGCCCCTGGGCACTTCTGCCTTTAAAGTGCTGGGTTACTCCAGCTTTCCAGCTCTGCTCAGTGTCCCATTTGAGCCACTTGCCGTCATAACCAATATAAATAGCTGTAGGAGAGGCATAGAGATCTGCCGGGCCTGCGTAGTCTTTTAGCTTTACCGTACCTGTATAGATATTAAGGTACGTTATTGTCGGCAGAGTAACGTACGATGCATGATGCTTGTCGCGGTAGATGGTAACGGTTGAGTCAGGCGTGAGAAAATTCAACGCTTGTTTGCTGGCTGCCATGACTACCAGTCTGATCCGGTGACCTGCCTTGAAGATATGCGAGGTGGGGAGAATATCAAATACGAGTTCAGTCGGCCTATTAGGAATTAGCGGGATCATATCCTCCTCGTGGCTGCGGTGCCAGGGAAGTCCCATGTTATTAAAAGGCGGTGTCGCGAGAGCGCGATGTGAAGCACGAAGTCTGCCCTGTACTGCAGCTACCTTGGCTACGGCACCGTTTTCATCGATATCTTCCAGATCCACGAAAAAATCCTGGTCTGTTGCCGATGATGCCGCCCACAGATGTACCACCGGTGAGCCGGTCACTTGCAGGTCTTTCGAAAGAACATCCGTGGTGTAAGTCAAAGACCATTTATCATAACTGCAATAGCCCATCAGATTAGAACATTGAGATACAGGCTGAACATAGTCTTGTTTATAGCTGTCCTGTCCGCCGTTTGTGGATGTTGGAGCGGCAGTGCTGAGGCCACCATCTTTTACAGATACGGGATTGCTCCCTGACGGTCCCGCTGCCAAATAGTACTTCACATCCTGCTGTTCACCAAGCGGAAACTGTGGGGCGAATCTCCACTCCGTTCCAGCCGGAGCGTTGACCGTATAATAATAAACAGGGGGTTCATTCGTTACCTTGTTTTCAATGCCTTTAAGCCAATAGTCATACCAGCGCAGGTATTCTATACTCGTATTAAGACCGCCACTGCCCCCAGCAAAGTGACCATTTGGACCAAGAAGCAACTTGCCTCCCAAATTATTGAAACCCAAAACTGTGTCACGGGTAAACAGATCATACCATCCTCCGGTGTGATAAAATGAAATACCTGCCCGTTTTTCTGCATCGAAATAAGGGTAGTTGCTATTATCGATCCAGTAGAAGCCCTCTTTTCCGACATCATTGTCGTAGCTATCACGGTATGGCATTCTGGCAATAAAATTTAAATAGAGATATGAGTTGGGTAGATAAGGAGCCACATGATACTTAATCGCTTCTTCCAGCATGTCCATTATGCCATTATTGTTCGCATCTACAGTGTCTTCATCAACCGGGACTGTAACGGAATCATCCTGGGTTTCTCCTCCGCCTCCTGTAGTCCTGTGCATTCCTCCTCTATACGTAGCATCGTATTTACTATAGTCAGTAACGCCGGGAACGACTGTTACCAAATGCGGCGGCAAGGTGCTTGCCGTCTCAACCTGTGTATTCCCTGTGTAAGAACTACCCGACATACCGACCTTTCCATTACACCACGGTTGCTTGGCTATCCATTCAACAAGATCATGACCGTCCCATGCTTCGGTCCGGTCGACCATTGTGAACCGGGTGCCATAGGACGCTCCTTTGCCGCGCGTGTCCGCATAGACCATTACGTATCCATACTTTGTGTACGTTGTATCGGGATACCTTATCGTTTTATTTGCGAGAGAAACGTATGTCGCGCGACGATATCCCGTGAACTGAAAAATAACCGGGAGGGGTTTTGTTTCCAGTTCACCTGCCTTGGTCGGCCTGTAGATATCGACTGCGAGCTTTGTTCCATCTGTGACGGGCACATATACGGAAGTTCTCTGCCACCCATCATAGTATGGATCATTATATCCGCTGTAAACTCCGGGACTGGAAATCTGCTGAGAATAACCAGAGACGATAAGAAAACTTACTACGAGGACACATACTGAAATAACTATGCTTAGCTTGCGATGTGCTTTCATACGGCTTCCTCCTTTTAGGCTTTCATGAATTATTGATTATTTTGCATTACCAATCTTCTTTGATTTCGCCTCCTCTCTTCCTTATATTTTCAACTGCCAGAAGTACATGATTCGACAGGTAAAAACATGCAGCCAATTAAAGAAACCCTTCCGCGAACCACGATACAAAATAGTTACAAACTGGACAAACATCTATCATAATTATAGATGTCTCATCAGAATCGTCATCAAACTGGTTTAGCTTTTACGCTCGCATTCCGTATCAGACGCAGAGTATGCCCGTCCATATCGCCCGGAGGTTTTTTTCATGGTTTCTGTATACAGAATCATATTCTGTTCCCTAGATTGACAATTTTAGGAGCGATGCTAGCGGTTGTCAAGCAAAAATGTGATATTTATCATCGAAAATTGGAATCTTCAATGGTGTTAAAATCCTGTTCGCTATATCTGATAAATTATGGTATATATTGATCGTAAATCCCAAGAAAAATAGCATCTTTTTAGCTTAAAATCTCACTTGTTAACAAATTATTATCGAGCAAAGACAAAAAAATTCATGAAGACATTTTATCCTTTATTCTTCAAGGTACCAAATTATCTTTCATGTCTGTTCACGAAAACATTTTTTTGTTGTCAACCATATAGACACCTTCGGCGGGATTCGGTACAGCACACCGGAAATCAATAGAGACCTTCGGCTTTTTTTCAGCAAGCATTTGTGAAAACCCATATCGATTTTTCTAAAGGCCATATTCTATCTCATTGATGAAATTTTTACAGCCAGCCCCGTCGTTTACCGTTTTTGCCATTTTGAGTAAGGGTACACTGTCAAATTTGAATTGTAATACAGTTGATTTTCGGTAACCTCAGTGCCCAGCCATGGGGGCCTCTCAAGTGATTGTTCTTCCGACCTCAGTTCAATCTCGGCAATGACCAGTCCCGTGTTTGCCCCGTGAAATTCGTCAATTTCCCAGGTCATGCTGCCATATTCGATTATATGTCGCGTCTTTTCAATCAATGGTTTAGCGCAGAGTTTCAACAATTGCTCCCCGTCATCAACAGGGATTTCATACTCGAATTCCGCGCGGCTTGCCCCCACAGTAGCGCTCTTTACGGTAATGAATGCCTTTGTACCTGTAAGCCTGATACGAACAGTGTGTTCCCTTTCGCGGCTGAGATAACCCTGAACTATGTGCATACCTGCGTTCGTTCTCCAACCATTACCGCGCACCAGAAACTTGCGTTCGATTTCAGTAGCCACGAATACTCCTTTCCTTTTTTTTCTGATCCATTAAGCAGGACAGATTTGATTTCATCTATCTCTTTCTTTATCTCATATTGACAAATGTTCTTTTACGATGACGATAATAATGTAGCGGAATTACGATAGCGAAAAAAGGGATCATGTACATGGCTGCGACAAGCGGCTCCACGGGGCCGAAAAATTGTGAAGAAAAGACAATGACGAGGACATTGTTGAGATTTCCAAGCATAACCGCGCCGGCCAGTTGATCTTCCACCGATCCTTTTCGAAAGAATAATATTCCAACCAGGCAATAAATTGCTGCCAGGATACAGGCTACAACCGTAGCCATAATAATCACGGACGGTTCTCTTTTGAAAAAAGGCGCGTAGCGGTAAAAAACACCCAGGTTAATCATCGCGAACAGGACAAGCGAGACAGGGAACTGTATTTTTAAGATCGGCGCTATAAGCCCTGGCAGCATGTACCGGATTATCTCAACCACCACGATGGGAATAAAGATTACTGTGGCCAATGTCCACAACATCGATAAAAAAGAAATGGCCACCTCTTTCGCGAGCACTATCTTTACGAGAGCGGGTAACGTGAATGGTGCCAGCGCCGATGTAATTACGACAACGAGAAGAACCAGAGCGCTGTTACCCCCTACCATGTTTGAAATCATGGGCGAGACAACACCGGCGGAAATTCCCGTTAAAAGCAGTGCTGAAAGAGCATAGTTCGGCGCGATGAAATTGAAGACAAAATAGAGGATGACAGGCAAAACAACCAGTTTCATCACCGTAAAAGCAAGTATCCGCGGACCATGACCCGTGAGTATTTTCCATACAGACTTTAAATCAATTGACAGGTAGCTGAGAAAAAAATTGACCATCAGGGAATAAAAAGGGAAGGCTTTAAACCTGGAACCAAAATCTGGAAATAGAATGGACGTAATCATGGAAGATATTACCACCAGAACGAGCACAATATCACGGGGACGGACTGAAGCTTCCACGGATATGAAATACCAGAGAACAGCTCGCTTATCAACATTTTTTACATCCGGACAGCAAAGGGACCGTCTGGGGGATATCTCGTGATGTTTTTCTTATTCGGTCTCAATATTTAGCCATTGCGCACGACCGGCACAGTAAACAATTAACTATCCTGTTGCAAGCCGCTCACCAGCGTGAGATACTAGGCAAATATGACGTACTCAGAAAATAAATCAAGTTATACCGTAAAAAATCTGTTCACCCGCGATTTTGTTTTCGCGTTCTTCTCTCTTTTTGCCTTT
>CAZXVZ010000176.1:0-6211 GCA_964644085.1 uncultured Syntrophus sp.
TTTTCTTTTAGCTGTCGCAAGACCATTTCACACCGCTTCAGGACTATTGACTCTCTTACGGATGTGGACTCCCACTGCAACAGCATCGCTTTAGAGAGCAAATCTTCTATGAGTTGTATCTGCCCGGTCATGCGTGATCCTCCCGCCATCTGCGACCAGTCATGACTTGCCAGAATACTTCGTGAATCACTTCCATACAGATTGAAGTGAGCTGTACTCCTTCCGGTGTTGGGTCTTTGTGTATGTAAGACGCCACAGACAAGGTGTGCAAGCCTTGATGGTCGAGAGCTTCTATTCGGTCAGCACAGTCAGCACATGCGCACCAGTTTGATCCTTTCTTTGCTTCATACGTGTAAACCACATCCGGCTTATTGCAGAAATCACATAGTAGTATGCGGGTCATGCGTGAGCCTCCTGTGGCGCTTTCAGTTTGTTTGCAAGGTCGGCTATGAGCGAATTTACAGGGTCAGGAGGCGACAGGTCTCCTCGATGTCGTCGCAATATCTTTTCGGGAACCTCGGCCTCACTGATCTTAGTACGCGTCTGTCCTTCAACGCGATACCATCCGCTTAGCGCCGAATACTCATAGCCGATTTTAGGAGGATCTGGCCGCGCTAGGACAGGCAACGGAATGATGCCCTGCGATTGTTTATTAGCCAGAATAGCCTTGATGTAGTTCACCGTCCCGGCATTGGCTTTGATCCCTTTTTTGAGCGCCTCCATAAAAGCCCTCTTGTCTGCTGTTGCTGAGACGGCACTCAACTCGCATAGTAAAGACAGGTAACGACCCTGCGTCATTTCACCTGTCTTGTTAAGACTTGCGACAGCAGCAATAAAGCTCTTTACGAGCAACCGCGTTTCGGGGTCGTAGGCCGAGAGGTGCTTTTCTATTTCAGCGGCGCAGTCATCGCCAGGTTTGACTCTGCCGCTTTTTGTCGGTTTTTGACCATGAGAAATGTCATCGTCCTCGTCGTTAGACGAGAGATGATCTTTTTTATTTACTTTACTTTTATTTACTTTACTTTGTCGCATTTCCGCACCGGAAACTACAGCACTGCTCGCATTTCCGCACCGGAAATCCTTCTGTGCGTGCATTTCCGCACCGGAAATCCCGTTTTCTGCGGGCGTCTTTTCCGGCAAAGATGGCTTTTCTGGAAGTGGGAGCTTTCGTTTCTTGTAGACTTCTTCAAGTCGATTGACGAAGTTTTGAGACCACACAGTACGAGCCCCTTTCCACAGATCGCGGTCTATGGCGTCCAATTTTGCGAGCAGATCGAGAATCCCGGTACAGGTGTTTTCATCAACATGTGTTTCAGACATGAGAAAATACCAGTCGGTTTCATTATTGCAATCGAGATAATGTCCAGGATACTTGCCGAGAACTTCGAGGAGCTTAAACCAAAAGGCATACCCATCATTCCTATATCGCTCCTCCAGAATCTTCATTGTCTTGCCGTGGTTCACATCGTGCGGAAAATAATCAATTGTTTCTCGTGATCGACGCGCCATTTAGACACCTCTCCTGTTGGAATAGCTTAAAACTTTTTTGAGATTTATTTTGAAAATATTGGAGGGCAAATACGCGCAGATAAATCGATCTATCTGCGTCCTATCTGCGCCCTTTACGATTCCTAAGTTATTGAAATGATTACACTCTGTAAGCGGAGAGGGTGGGATTCGAACCCACGGTACGCGGATTAGGCGTACAGCCGATTTCGAGTCGGCCCCGTTATGGCCACTTCGGTACCTCTCCTCTGTTGAAAAAAATTTTTCAAAAGTCTTTCACTTCTCTTACTAAGTACACCGCCAAGCACATCCACTCTATGGTTAAGAGGGTAAGCGTTCACATCTAAGAGTGAGCCGAAGGCCCCTCTTTTGTTGTCAAAACACCCAAAAACGAGCCTTTTTACGCGTGATTCTACGATGGCGCCCGCGCACATGATGCAGGGTTCTTTTGTAACATATAAAGTGCAACCGTTCAATCTGAAATTTCCCAGTTTTTTCGATGCCAATTCAATCGCAAGTACCTCGGCATGTGCAGTAGGTCTGTTCGCCATTCGCGTGAGGTTGTGTATTCGGGAAAGGATACTGTTGTCGGGAGACACAATCAGTGCTCCTACCGGGACCTCATCCTCTTCATACGCAAGCATGGCTTCTTCAAGGCATATTTCCATGAGTTCCGTATCATTCATCCTTTCAAGTATACTGATATAAGACCCTGAAATCAATCGAAGGATTGCAATATACTGTTATCTTGACAATTAAATACCTTAAAGTTTGTCATACCGGACTGATACGGCATCCGATTTGTCCAATTGGATTCCGGCACCCGCAATGACAAAAATTCAATTGTTTTGTTGCCGGAGGAATAGTTTATTGCTCAATATAGTTTACAAAAAGGATGGAACCCTGTTATGATGAGTAAAGAGATTTTGACGAGATTCAGGATTAGAAATGATTATACTGGGTATTGATCCGGGCCTTGCGAGTACAGGTTTTGGCGCCATTGCGTGCGATGGTAGAATTCCGTCCCTTCTGAAATGCGGGTATATCAAGACCTCCAGCGTTAATTCTGTGGCAAGCAGATTGTATCAGATCCACAACGACATGGAACATCTTGTCCATACGATAAAACCGGGTCTCGTTGCCATCGAAAACGTATTTTCACTGGTGCGATATCCGAAAGCGGGCATTTTACTCGGTGGAGTGTTGGGTGTTCTCTATGTTGTGGTGCAGCAGAACCATATAGTCCTCAATGAAGTGAGCCCGAAAGAGGTGAAAAATGCTCTTGTGGGATTTGGAAATGCCAATAAAGGTCAGATTAAAAACGCGGTACAAAAAATGCTCAACATTCATGACGTAAAATCCTTTCACGCCGCCGATGCTCTTGCCGTGGCGCTGACAGCTTTTTATCGAATCAGCGGGAGGGGTAGACGTCTGTGATATCGTATCTTGAAGGAAAGCTCAAGAACATCTATGACGAGAAACTGATGTTATTTGTCGGTGGTGTGGGATATGAAATCCTTATCCCTGCCTACGTGATGCTTGAAATAAAGAGGACAAAAAACCCTGACGAAGACCTTGCGATGTACATTTCTTTTCATCAGACAGAGAGACAACCGAAGCCTGTACTTGTCGGATTCAAGAACGAGCTCGACAAAGAATTCTTTGAGCTTTTTATCTCTGTTGAGGACATCGGCCCCATGGCTGCCGTAAAGGCGCTTACAAGACCTGTTCGAGAAATAGCGCGTTTTATCGAAGAAAAAGACACTAAATCGCTCCGACAGTTAAAGGGAATAGGGGAAAGGAAAGCTGAAAAGATCATTGCCACCTTAAAAGGAAAAGTTGCCAAATACGCCCTGATGCCCGAAGTCATTTTACCGGGTAAGGTTGAGGAAGATTTTAGAAGGGATGTTGAGCATGTATTGATTACCCAGCTTGGTCATAGAGCTCTGGAGGCGAGAAAGATGATTGAGGAGGCCATAAAAAGAAATCCGTCGATATGTTCTTCAGAGGAGCTTTTTGAAGAAGTATACAGAGGGCAAAAGAAATGATAGAAGAAGAGAAAAACAGTTTTTCCGAAATATACGGAGGAGAAAGCCAGACCGATCAGGAGAGTTCCGCGTCATTGCGGCCTAAGGAACTGAATGATTATATCGGACAGGATAGGGTTGTTGAAGCGCTCAAAATTGCCATTGAGGCCGCCCTGCAAAGGAAAGAACCTCTTGAGCATATTATATTCAACGGTCCCCCCGGCCTTGGAAAGACGACGCTTGCCCATATCATTGCACACGAAATGGGGACGCGCATCATCACTTCATCAGGACCTGCACTTGAGAAAGGTGGTGACCTCATGGGTCTCCTCACGCACCTTGAAAGAGGTGATATATTTTTCATCGATGAAATCCACCGGATCCCCAAGGTAGTTGAGGAATTTTTATATCCCGCCATGGAAGATTTTGCCGTAGACTTCATTTTTGACAAAGGCATCCACGCGCGTACTCACAGGTACAAGCTTGAGCAGTTTACGCTCATCGGCGCCACGACGCGTTCAGGATTGCTCTCATCGCCTCTGAGGGAACGTTTCGGAATCGTGCGAGACCTGGATTTTTATACTGAAAATGATCTTGTCCGTATTATCAACCGTTCAGCTTCCATCCTTGGGATAACAATAGATGAAAAGGGTGCCTATGAAACAGCAAAACGGGCACGCGGTACCCCAAGAGTTGCGAACAGGCTGTTAAAACGTGTCCGGGATTATGCGCAGGTGAAGGCGAAAGGCAACATCACAAAAAACGTGGTCATAGACGCCCTTACGCTTGAGGGTATTGACGAATACGGCCTCGGCGAAATCGACAGAAAACTTCTTCAAACAATAATACTCAATTACAAAGGAGGACCCGTCGGTATTGAAGCGATTGCCGCGACCCTTCAGCTCGAATCCGATGTGCTGATCGAGGTTGTGGAGCCCTATCTTCTGAAAATCGGTTTTGTCATCAGGACATCGCAGGGGAGAAAGGCCTCTGAGAAGGCCTTTAAACACCTCGACATTCCTTTTCTTAGGAAACCTGAGGCTCCTCTTTTTGAAAAACAAAAAAGGAAATAGACACCATCAACTTATTCTGCTTGCTTTTGAAACCTTATATATATTAGAAGATATAGTTACATAATTAAAGAGAAACGGAGATAAAAAATAATGTCAAATGTCGGTGTTGTTGGAGTTCAGTGGGGGGATGAGGGCAAAGGGAAGATTATAGATTATTTGAGCAACTATGCCGATGTCATTGTGAGGTTTCAGGGGGGCGCCAATGCCGGTCATACAATAGTAATCGGTAACGAAAAAATAATTCTTCACCTCATACCGTCAGGAATACTCCGTGAAGGAAAGTACTGTGTCATCGGCAACGGTGTTGTCCTTGATCCGGAAGTTTTTGAGAAAGAAATAACAGAACTGAAAGAACGAGGTTATATTAAGGATGATAAAAAACTGCTCGTCAGCGGCCTCACCCATCTTATCATGCCTTATCACAAAAAACTTGATCAACTAAAAGAATCGAGAGGTACAAAAAAAATAGGTACAACCGGACGTGGCATAGGCCCTGCCTACGAAGACAGAACAAGCAGGATGGGGATACGAGTGGTTGATCTCCTCAACAAGACAGTTTTTCGGGAGAAAGTAAAAGAAAATCTTAAAATAAAGAACTTCATCATCCGCCGGTATTATAAGGATGAAGGTTTTAAATTGACGGATATCATTAAACAATATGACGCTTACAGAAAGCTTTTAAAAAAATATACTGTCGATGCTGTCAGTTTTCTTGAGAGGTGCAGGACAAAAAGGAAAGCAATCCTCTTTGAGGGCGCCCAGGGGACGTTTCTTGATGTTGATCACGGGACATATCCCTATGTGACATCATCGAATACAATAGCGGGAAATATTTCTGCAGGTTCAGGTGTGCCACCCGTCAGCATTGGCTATATTCTCGGCATCTGTAAGGCTTATACAACGCGCGTCGGAGAAGGTCCTTTTCCTACAGAACTGATCGGAGAAGAAGGGGAAATGATGAGGAAAATAGGCGACGAATATGGTGCCACGACCGGTAGACCGAGAAGGTGCGGATGGTTTGACGCTGTACTGGTGCGCAGATCGGTGCAACTAAATGGTATCGCAGGCTTGTCACTCATGAAGCTTGATGTTCTTGACCAATTTAAAAAGATAAAAATATGTGTAGGCTATAAGGTAAAGAAGAAATATTTTGCAGAGCCTCCTATGGATGTGGCCGGGTATTACGGGTGTGAGCCTCAATATGAAGAAATGGATGGGTGGAATACTTCCATCCAGCATATCAAAGCCTATGATGATCTTCCGGAGAATACAAAAAAATATATAAAACGCATAGAGGATCTTGTCGGGGCAAAGATAGATATCATTTCCACGGGTCCTGATAGAGAAAGCACGATAATTCTTCATAATCCTTTTAAATAGAAATGTGCATGGCCTTTATCTGTTTTAGGCATCAATATTTGCGGGGAGATAAAACAGCAATCACGTATTGATAAGATACCGTCACATCTGTTGTGAGAGTAAACTGGCGCTCATTCCGAAAAATTTTCCAGCTTCAATTATCGTGTGATTACAAAATTGTAAGTCATAAATCTGGAGTTTCCTGAGTTTTATTTTACCCGCATTCCTCCCAAAAGGGAAAGCTTA
>CAZXVZ010000177.1:0-6174 GCA_964644085.1 uncultured Syntrophus sp.
GTTATGTTTTCCTGTTGACAAATTTTCCTTGAGAATTGTATAGTTCTTTATACAGATATTATGTTTTACAAGGAGAACCATAAAAATGAAAAAGAAAATCACGCAGGTACGTGACCGTTATCTAGTACCAGCCGTGGAGCAGGCAGCGCGTCTGCTTTTTTGTCTTGCAGACGCCGAAAGCTCGCATTTAAGTCTTACCGAAATATGCGCGAGAACGGGAATGCACAAGAGTCATACATTTGCGATTCTCCATACCCTTCAAAAATATGGTATAGCCCAGAGGAATGTGGCAGGGAGCGGTTATTCACTCGGTCCCGGATTGATTGCTCTTTCGCGAAAAGTGCTTGATGACTTCAATTTGCCGCGTATTGCCGAACCGATTCTTGAAGAACTGGCGAGAGAGGCGAGGACGACAGCGACATTAGGATTAATAGTAGAAAAACATCTCGTCATCGCCGCAAAATATGAAGATAAACGGGATATTGGTATGGCAACGGTTAGAATCGGCCGTCGCTGGCCGATGACTCACGGCGCAGAAGGAAAAGCAATAGCCGCGTTTCTTCCGGAGGAACAGTTGGACGCCCTCCTTCAGGAAGAAGAGCTTTATTTTCATGGAAAGCCCGAGCGGCTTGACAGAAAACGACTAAAAAAAGAACTGGACGAATGCCGCCGCACAGGTTACGCTCTTGATCTTGCGGAGATAAACCAGAAGTTCCACGCCGTAGCGGCGCCTGTGCTTGGTCCAGATGGAGCGCCGATCGGACATATTAATATTATCGGTATTCTTTTCGCTGAAGAAGCAAAACGGCTGGGACCTTTAGTTGCAGAAGCTGGGAGAAAGCTCTCAAAGCAGATGGGCGCAAGGATAAGCTAATCTTGGATATGTCTTATGGGTAAAACATCCATAACAGCCAATAATCCGTCGACATTAAATAGTAATAAAAAATAGTTTTATTCATGCTGAAATTTCTTGACATGCTGTTTGTATGGGTATAGCATATGATTCTAATGAGAGAAACATAGTTCTCTATAAAGAACCTTTCCATGAGGAAGGCGGTCGGGATATTTTTGATAATGTATAGTTGTAAAAGGAGAAGAGTAAATGGAACAAACGGCAATGATATTGGATAAGGACAAGTCAACAAGAGGACAACGGTTGTGGGAAAAAGTGCGCGAGGCACGAGACACGGCAACCATTTCTCTATGGCGTGCAAGACTCTTTACGGAAGCGTTCAAGAAGACGGAAGGTGCCCCTCAACCGTTAAGACTGGCAAAAGCTTTTGAGAATGTTGTTAGGAATATCCCTATCTATTTTGACGAGGGACAGTTGTTGGCGGGTGATCCTGCGGCAACGACCTCTGGCGCGGAACTGCACCTGGAAAATTCCATCGACTGGGTGAAACGTGAACTTGGTGCGGGACGAGCGCCTGTTGGGTTGAGCGAGGAAGAGGTGGGAGAACTGAATGAAATTGTCCAATACTGGAATGACAGGAGTCTTCGAGGTGGATTGCTTGCCTGTCTTGGAGATGAGACAGTAGAGAGGCTGGAGACTACGGCAGATCCGGGCGCCCGTGTATATATGGCATTCGCTCAAATGTCACGCAGCAAAGGATGGTATTCTCCAAACTACGAGAAAGCAATAAAGCTTGGTTTTTCAGGAATACTGGAAGAAGTCGAGAACGAACTTAAGAATACACCGCCGGGCGATGACGCTACACGAGAGAAGAACTATTTGCTGAAAGGCCTTGCAATAGAACTCAAAGCCGCTATGGAATACGCGAAACGCTACGCCGCGCTTGCCCGCGAACTGAGTACGAATGCTCAAGAGCCCTGGAAATCAGACCTTGAAAAGATTGCGGCTGTCTGTGATTGGGTACCCGAGCATCCTGCCCGGACCTTTCATGAGGCTTTGCAAACTCTTTGGTTTGTCCATGCTCTGGGAGAACTGGACTGTGGTCTTGTAGGCTGGTCACCGGGACGGGTTGATCAATATCTTTACCCATATTTCGCGAAAGATATTGCTGAAGGAAGAACGACCAATGAAGAAGTGATACAACTTCTTGAATGTTTTCGTGTAAAAGTGAGTTCCAGACGATCTTTCGAGAATGTCTACGCACATGTAAATAGCGCAGGCGAAGGTCTTTTCCATAATTGTACGCTTGCCGGAGTGAAAGCTGATGGAAGTGATGCCGTTAACGAACTCTCCTTTTTATGGCTGGAAGCTGCTTTCAGGGTAAGAAGTCCTCACCCGACGCTCTCTGTGAGATGGCACGAAAAGATCAATGAAAACTTTGCTATCAGGGCCGCGGAACTGTGTAGCCTTGGAATGGGGTATCCTGCGTGGTTCTACGACGGAACGATCATCCCTTACCAGCTTGGACCAAATATGCGGGCAACCCTCGAGGAAGCCCGTGATTATAACTTGAGCGGGTGTATTCTCCATACAATCCCCCATAAGACACCGGCAACGACCCCGTTGATTCTCAATATGGGAAAAATTTTTGAACTTGCACTCTATGATGGCTGGGATCCGGCCACCGGCTACCAATGTGGCCCCCACACGGGGAGGTTCCAGGATATGGCAACCTGGCAGGAACTGGTAAATGCCGTTAGGGAACAAACGACATTCTTTATGAAAGAAGCCGCCGATGTTCAGAACCAGATACGCTTGTTCCGGTCGAAGATGTTGCCGCAGGTCTGGGCAACGGCGTTTTTTGATGATTGCATTAAACGTGGGCAGGACCCTACAGGAGGCGGATGTGTCTATCAGGGATCAGCGATGATGCTCTGTCCTGTTGGAGTTATGGACGTTGTTGATTCCCTGTCGGCAGTGAAGAAAATTGTTTTTGAGGAGGGCAAATTGAGTAAGAATGATCTTCTCAATTGCCTTGCAGCTAATTTTGAGGGTTATGAAGAAGAATGGCGCCTTCTCATGTCAGCGCCGAAATACGGTAACGATGATGATTATGTCGATACCATTGCTGCAGACACATACAAGTTTCTCGTTGAAATGTGCTCTCAGACAGATGCCTGCTATGGAGCCCAGTATGTCTGTGCTCCCCATAGCATAAATCTGCAGGGCGAAAACGGAAAGAGAGTAGGTGCTTTGCCGAACGGGCGTCTTGCCGGCGTGTCTCTCGCTGACGGTGGAGTGTCACCGTGTCAGGGTGCGGACGTAGAGGGGCCGACGGCAGTCATTAACTCAGCAGGTAAGATTGATCATGTACCGATTTTCGGCACTCTCTTTAATATGAAATTTAACCCTTCAGCACTTAAGACAAGGGAAGACATAAAGAAATTCCTCGCCATGATTAGAACCTACTTTGAAGGATACAAGGGAAAACATATCCAATTCAACGTGGTAAGCAAAGAAACCTTGCGTGACGCGCAGGCCCAACCGGAAAACTACCGGAACCTTGTAGTGCGTGTTGCGGGTTATAGCGCGCTGTGGGTAGAGATTGAACCTCTGCTGCAAAATGAAATTATAGCCCGTATGGAGAAGACGTGGTAGACCGTGCCCGTCAATCTATAAAAACAGGAAACGGGAATTTTACACTGCTCAATAACAAGGAGACAAGATGATGAGTGCCCTAAGCGATGACTGGAAATGGCTTGAAGAACCAAACAAGGTTGTATTTGAGCATGCAGGCGTATCCTGCATGATTCTTCGCGACAGATTTCTATGGCTGGGTGGTTATGTGGGCCTTAATCCTGACCATCCTCATTTCGGGAAGCATTACAGAGATATCGAAGTGAAGGGAGTGCATCAGGGGCTTAATTTCTCCGGCAGAGGCGATGGCCAGCGCAGAAAAGAAGGACTTTGGTGGATCGGTTTCTACTGTGATCGTCCAGGGGATCAGGTGCCGGGACGCATGGATAATCTGAAAGGCGGAGAAATATACCGTGATATCGAATATGTCCGAGGCGAAGTTATGAAATTGGCAGAACAAATGAGGGATGCAAAGTAGCACGGAGGAATACATGGATGAGGCCGGAGATGTGTCGGGCGTTGTCTTTGATATACAAAGGTACTCGATTCATGATGGGCCAGGTATCAGGACGACGGTTTTCTTAAAAGGCTGTCCCCTCAGATGTGCCTGGTGCCAGAATCCCGAATCACAAAACAGAGAACCGGAACTTCTCCTCAACAGGAACCTGTGCGCCGGATGCGGACAGTGTATTCCGGTGTGCTCGGTCGGTGCGAACAGCCTTTTGGAGCGCCGCAGCCAGGTCGACAGAGCAAAGTGCATCCGGTGCGGTATCTGTGTGACAGCGTGTCCCAATCAGGCACGCAGGATGTCAGGGAAATCAATGACGATCGACGAAGTCTTGAAAGAAGTCAAAAAAGATCTCAAGTTTTACGAAACATCCGGCGGCGGTATCACGCTATCCGGAGGCGAGGCAACCTTCCAGCCGGCCTTTGCGTTGGCTATTTTGAGGAAGAGTAAAGACCTAATGATCCATGCGGCGCTGGAGACATGCGGGTATGTGTCGTGGAGAGTTCTGGAAGAACTACTGCTATATGTTGACCTGGTGCTTTACGATATTAAACACTGGGATTCTGAGAGGCACCAAAGGGGGACGGGGGTTAGTAATCAGATCATATTTGAGAACGCGAGAAGGGTCGCTGAACTCAAACCCATGAAGGTGAGAGTGCCCCTTATACCAGGTTTTAACGACTCGGAGCATGATATACGGTCGATAGCTTCCTTTGTCGGATCACTGCCCAATCAGATCGAAATGGAACTCCTTGCCTACAACCCTCTTGGGGAAGGAAAGTATGAACGTTTGGGGAAGGGAGAAAAAGAACATAAGGAGGTGCAGGAAGAAGCATATGTTGACAATCTTCGCGGTGTTGCTGAACTGGAGTTGCAGAAAAGCCGATTGCGTCTGATATGTTCATAAGATAAACAGCGCAGTCGTGATTCGGTGGAAACAGGCTGAGTTTGTTGAAACAAGTAATTGTGAGGAGTAAAACTTAAAAAGGGGAGGCAGTATATGTTAAAACAAACAAGAGTCATTTTTATTTTTGCGGCAATTCTAGTGTTTATAGGTGTTTCATCAATTCCGGTCACGAGTCAGACGCTAAACCTGAGTGGGACATATAACTGGAAAATGACCTCGCCCATGCCCGCCGGTCAGGACGGCAACAAAGGGATTATCCAGTTCATTAAATTAATGGATCAGCGTACTAACGGTAAGGTGAAAATAACTTTGTACGAAGGCACACTGGGTGCTCCTGGTGACCACTGGGACATGGCGAAAAACAATGCGGTGCAGTTTGCTTTTACGAGCGACCTGTATAACGCGGCTCGTATGCCAATCCTCTCAATGGTTGGTCTTCCTCTGGAATATCCAAGCCCAAGGGCTGTCTGGCTCACCGCGAACGAATGGCTGAAAGCCGGTTATTTGAAAGAACTAACTGATAATTTCAAGGTGTTATACTTCATGGCCACGGACCCGCTAACCCTCTTTCTTCGTAACAAGAAAGTAACCACAATGAATGATTTCAAGGGACTCAAGATCAGATGTGGAGGAAGCGTGCAAGGCCAGAGTGTAGCTCTTCTCGGTGCGACAGGGGTCAGCATGCCTGGCCCGGATATGTATATGGCCATGTCCACAGGAGTCATAGACGGAGCAATTGGCGGTGTCGACTATGCGATTTTTCAAAAATTCCACGAAGTGAGCAAGTATGCGTTGACACAGCCTCTCTATTTCGGAATATTTGTGCTCTTTATGAACAAAGATGTGTGGAATGGACTTCCGCAGGAGCTTCAGAGACTTATTGATCAAACAGCCAACGAGGTCTCTGTTGCTGAATTAGACAGAAGGTCAAAGGCTTTACAGGATTTGTGGGATACTTACGGAAAAAAGGTTGAAGTCTATTCCATCAGTAAAGAGGAAGCGGCAAAATGGAAACAGGCAGTTTCGGACGTCGATGACAATTACGTGAAAGATGTATCGGCAAAAGGTTACCCCGCGAGAGAAGCCGTTCAACTAATGCGAAAAGTGGTGAGTGGGGAAAAGAAGTAATATCGAAGTTAAACGGGTCTGAGCGGCAGGGAAGACTTCATATCATTCCCTCCATGCTTGTACCCTGGTAAATGACGACAATTGTTGTGTAGGTATTGTTGTAAGTAATGTATAAAGGGGAGAGTCATGCAGAAATACAGG
>CAZXVZ010000178.1:0-6138 GCA_964644085.1 uncultured Syntrophus sp.
CACCCTATCCTACACTCTTTCCCTACACGACGCTCTTCCGATCTTAAGGGTTTTTGGATAAGTGATGTTCAAGATTGTGCTGAGCCACTTCTTCTATTTTCATTTTTCCTCCTCAGATTAATGTAAAAAATTAAACTGTGCAGGTCCTTCGGTGTTTGCGGAGTGACCTTTCATGTAAAATAAAGGCGTTCAATCTTCCTAGCCCATTACAAAAATGGCCTGCTTCGAAGCAGGCCATTTGAGGTCAGATTACTCGCTAAATCTCAGATCACACTGCAAACATCGGGATGCTTCTTTATGAACTTCGTCTTTATTGTAGCCAAGCTCAACGAGAGAGAATCCATGTCTTTGGTCCAGGGGAAGTTTCCGCATGGGGACACGCTTTTCCTTCACAATCTTCTTGTTCTTATCTATCTCAGTGGTAATCGTTTTCCTGTCATGAAGCTGGATGTAAATGTCTCCATTTCCCCCGAGATATTTATCAATGCTTTCGGCCACCCTCCTGCCCTGGCTGACAGTGTCAATGACAGAGCCAAGTGGTTGGATTATTTCACCGCAGGCGAAAACCCCGCTTTTACCGGCCATCAGGTCGCTGCCGACCGATACAAAACCTTTTTCTAAGATAATATCATCAACGTCGATAAAAGAGGCATCGGGCGATTGACCGATGGCAAAAATAACCGTGTCGGCATCGAAATACTGAATCTCGCAGTCATCGTATTGCGGGCTGAATTGTTCGTTTGCGTCAAAAACACTGACGCACCGCATGAACTCGACACCCCTGACCTTTCCACTGGCTCCGCGCACAATCTTCTTACCGGTCAATGTGTAACCACTATCCCCGTAAACGTCGGAACCTTCTAAATCGTTATCTCCTTTTACGATCCTTGGCGCCCATGAGGTATGGACGTGAACACCTTCTTCAATAGCCTGGTCGATTTCCCATTTGTGCGCGGGCATCTCTTCGGGTTTCTCCAGGCATATCATTGAGACTTCGCTCGCCCCTAGTCTCTTTGCGCTTAGGGCAGCGCTAACGGCAACGTGTCCTCCACCGATTACCAAGACTTTACCCTTTATTTCCACGTTGTCGCCTTTTCTTATGGATCGCAAGAAGTCGAGACCCCAGAGAACCCCGGACAGCTCCAAACCACCTATTCTGAGTTTCCGGGGAAGCGGATTTCCCGATGCAATGAGGATAGCATCATATCTACTGATGAGGTTTTTTACGTTTACCCTTTGATTTCCTCTAAATTTGACGCCAAGCTGCCATATATACAAGAGGTCTTTTTCAAGGACTGACTTCGGCAACCGATATTCGGGGACAGCGTATCGCATCATGCCACCGGGCTCGGTTTCCTTGTCGAAGATGGTTACCGAATGGCCCTTCATGCCAAGAAAGTAAGCTGCCGTGAGGCCGGCCGGACCAGCGCCAATGATGGCGACTGTCTTTCCGCTGGCGTTTTTCTTTGCTATTTTCTTGAATGCCATACGTTCCATAAGTATCTGCTTCTCATTACCGTTGTCTGCAGCAAATCGTTTTATACTGCAGATTGCGACAGGCTCATCAATCTCTCCCCGCCTGCAGACTGACTCACAGGGTTTAAAACATATGTACCCCAGACTATTCGGGAAAGGCACTTTTTCGGCGATCACGGCCCGGGCCGCATCATATTGGCCTTGGGCCACACAGCGGATGTATTCGGGAATATCAATACCTGCAGGGCAAGTCGACTTGCAGGGTACAGATGCGGTATCTTTGCCGTCGGGTTTGGACATTTTTTTGGAATTCATAATTCACCTCTTTACGAAACACTATAAATACTCAGCGTTGAGATAGAAGGAAACGATTATTTGCCCTTTAACTCTTTGAATTTTGCCGTAAGTGCTGGAAGAACCTCTTTCCAGTCGCCCACAATACCGAAATGAGCTACATTAAAAATATTCGCTTCTTTATCTTTGTTGATAGCGACAATGCTCTTTGCGCCGAGGCAGCCTGCGATGTGAGCCATAGCGCCGGAAAGACCGATTGCAAAGTAGATTTTCGGGCTTACAACCTTTCCGCTCTGGCCGACCTGGAGCGTCGCTGGAGCCCAGCCCTCATCACAGGCAACACGGGTAGCTCCCACCGCACCACCGAGCACATCGGCAAGCTCACGCAGCTTCGCGAAATCCGAGGCGCTTCCTATGCCGCGTCCACCGGAGACGACGAATTCTGCATCTTCCAATTTCACGCCTTCGACCTGCTCTCTTATCTTCTCGACAACCTTTAATTTGAGTGCTGAAACATCCAGCTTATCTTCCACGGGAGTAATCTTGCCCTGACGGTCCGCCTTTTCCGCGGGAGGGAATACCTTTGCCCTGACCGTTGCCATCTGAGGCCGCACTGACTTGGAGATCATTGTGGCGTGAGCGTTGCCGCCGAATACAGGCCGTACCGCCACGAGATTCCTGGTTGCAGCGTCGACAGAGAGTGACATACATTCCATCGCGAGGCCGCCGCCTAAACGACCATTGAGCCGTGGAGATAGGTCAGTTCCGATATCGGTATGACCGAAGAGCACAATCGCGGGGCATATCTTCTTGCACAGATTTGACGCTACCTGTGTATACGCGTCAGAATTGTACGTGTCAAGCTGAGCATCCTCGGAAGTGTAGACGTTGTCTGCTCCGTAAGCAATCGCTTCCTGCGCCACAGCGCCTGCCTGACTCCCCATCAAGAGAACACTTAACTCCTCGCCAAGGTCATTGGCGAGTTTTTGTCCGGCCCCGAGAAGCTCAATAGTAATTGGAGCCAATTTTCCTTCAACGATTTCACCACAAACTAAAACACCTTTATAGTTATCCATCGAATTATCCTCCGTTTATATCAAATTGGCGAGTTTAGATGCCAGGTTTGCGGCGGCTTCGCCGGGTGTTGCGCCGGTAACGATTTCGCATTCAACCTTCCGTGTCGGAACTGTAAGAGCGGTAACGTCTGAGTGCGCGTTTGCCTTGTCTATTGCAGCGGCATCAGCGCCAACATCGGCCGCTTTCCAGATGGGAATCACTTTCTTGCGGGCCATCATGAGTTTCACGCCGGCAGGGAGACGTGGCATGCCAATCTCGCTGCTGACCGTGACGAGGCTGGGAAGAGGGGCTTGCACAATTTCAAAACCATCGCTGACGATTCTCTTGACTTTCACGCCGCCTTCAACGCCCTCTATGTCGCAGGCAAGGGTAACGACGGGGATACCGAGAATCTCGGCAAGGATAGACCCGACCTGACCCGCACCCCAGTCCGCAGACTGACGACCGCAGAGCACCAGATCATATGCCCCGATCTTCTGGATAGCTTTTGAGAGGACGTGAGCTATGCCGAAACTGTCGAGATTTTCAAAAGCGGGATCACTGAGCACATATCCGTCATCAGCGCCCATGGCGATGGTGTGTTTCACCACGTCGGCAGCTTTCTCTGAGCCAAGGCTCAAGACCGTGATTTTGCCTTTCAACTTGTCTTTGAGCCTGCAAGCGGCTTCAACCGCGCGCTCATCGTAAACGCTGATCACAGGCGGCACTCCCTGGGGAGGGATGACCTGTTTCGTCTCCGGGTCAATCTTGAACTTAGCCGGTGGTATTTCAGGATCAAGCACTTGTTTGACACAAACGATAATATTCATATAATCTCCTTTCCTGATTAGGATTGTTTCATTGCCGTTTCAACCACTTCGATTAAATCCCTTGCCTTCAATGTTTCCTTCACATTTTTCTGTTCAATACCTTCTTCGAGCATTTGCAGACAGAACGGACAGGAAGTGACAACGGTCTGTGCACCTGTCTGGATTACCTCATCCATACGCACGTGATTAATCTTGGTTGTGCCGTGCTGTTCCTCTATCCACATATGGGCGCCGCCGCCTCCGCAACAGAAGGTTGTTGTTTTGGAACGCTCCATATCTTTGAACCTGGTTTTGGACAGACTGTCGATGATCTTACGTGGTTCTTTGTAGATTGCGTTATATCTGCTCAGATAACATGGGTCATGATAGGTCATGAGGGTGTCGATCGGGTTTGTCAGTCTTATCTTACCGCTTTCGATCAGCTCAGGAAGCAGTTCTGTGTAGTGGACAACTTCGGCTTCGAGGCCGTATTGAGGATATTCGGTCTTAAGGGCGTTAAAACAGTGCGGGCATGAAGTGATGATTTTCTTGATACCATAATTCTTGAATATTTCGATATTCTCTTCCGCTGAAATCTGGAATTGGAATTCATAACCGGACCTTCGGGCAGGATCACCGCAGCACGGCTCAGCCTCACCGAGTACCGCAAAATTGACACCGGCCGCCTGCAACACCTTCACCAAGGAGATTGTTGCGAGAACGTTGCGATCAATGAGAGCACCCGTACAACCCACAAAGAACAGGGTATCAACGGCTTCCTCGGTCTCACCCAGAATCTTGAGACCAAGGTCTTGTGTCCAGTCACCGCGCAATCTCAATGACTGAGCTCCGGCCCATGGGTTGCCGCGGGTCTGCATATTTCGCAGCATGAGCTGTGCGCTCTCGGGCATTTTATTCTGGACCAGAACGAGGTTCTGTCTCATCTGAATCAGTTTCCGTATATGTTCTATGTTGACCGGGCAAACTTCCTGACAGGCTCCGCAGGTTGTGCATGCCCAGATTTCGTCCTCAGTCACCACATCACCGATGAGGCTTTTGCCCTGACCCTCCGCGGGCTGTGTTCCATTACCTTTAAGCAGTGCAGGACCATCTTCAAGGAGATGATCTTTCATGTGCCGTAAAAACTCTCTCGGCGATAAGGTCTTGCCGCTAACCTGCGCGGGGCAGCTTACATGGCACCGGCCGCACTTGGCGCAGGCATAGGTGTCAAGGATATCTTTCCATTTGAGGTCCTGAAGTTTGGATGCGCCAAGATCAACAGAGCCTTCGCTTTCCATTGCTTCAAGCGTTTCCAGGGGGATAGGCTCAAGTACTACTTTCCGGTCGAGCGGCCTGAAGAGAACATTAAACGCGGCGGCGAGCACGTGAAGATGTTTTGACCGGGGGATATAGATCGTGAATATAAGAATTACCGTGTAATGAGCCCACCACGCGCCATGAGAGATGGAGAGCAGTGTTTCCTTAGATATGCCGGTATTGGCCAGATAGCTCGCAATCGCCGTGGTCACAGGAGGCCAGCCTGAAGTAATGCCCTCGGCGGCATGGCCAAAGCTTTCGATGGTGAGGTGGAGGACCATAAGGATGAAAACCAGAAACATGATAAAGCCTGCCTCGAGGCTTATCTCCAAACGTGGCGGCTGGACAATGTAACGTCTGATAGCGGCCCAAATCATTGCCAGCATGACGAGAACCGCCGCAAAGTCGAGAATAGATAGAAAGACCTTCTCGAAAATGCCGCCCATGATAAATGAATGCAGGCCAAATCCTTGACCGAAACCGATGAGAATTATGTAGGAGAGCAGAAAAAAGCTGAAACCCCAGAACATAACAGCATGTCCGATACCCGCAAGGTCCTTTGCGGTAACGCTTTTCAGGGTGCACCACTGGGGTATAACCATGGAAAACATATTTTTTATCCGTACTCCCATTCGGTCAAAGCGATTTTCTTTTTTGCCGAGAAGCATGAGCTTGAAGAGAAAAATAACTCTCGGTATAAATAAGCCCATAGTAATGAGGAACATGACCCAGAAGATGACATATCCTAAGGTCGTGCTGACTGGCGACATAAAAACCTCCTATCCGTTCATGGTTGTACTGGTTTTGTAACTTTATTTCTTACCTTAGCAGTAGTTACATCCAGGGGATATTTACCGGCACCTCTCTTGGAATGAGAAAACTTTGTTCCCCTTTATTATTCGCATTTTTTGCCGGTCTTTATCTTGTGAAAAAAATATCAAATTGGCCTATTCTTGTCAAGAACAAACGAGAAAAAACATGGAATTTTATTTGAACTAAAACGCCAAGTTTCCGGATGATTCAGCCTTACGATCAAGCGCATTAAGACCAATGACAGTAAAAACAGCCCCGCTTTATAAAGCGGGGCTGTTTGGGTCAGCAGATTTTGTCCATTATGGGTGTTTTCAGGCAACCTCTTTTTCTTTTGCCTTCCTTATTATTGCTCTCTGATCTTCGGGCAGAGGAG
>CAZXVZ010000179.1:0-6133 GCA_964644085.1 uncultured Syntrophus sp.
GAGATGGAATCTCGTGACTGGAGTTCAGACGTGTGCTCTTCCGATCTCATACCCACAGAAGTATCTTCAGGTTTTAAATCTTTCGCGAGACGGGCAAAGAGCTTTATACCACCGCCGAAATCAACAACTCCCATGGCATAGGGAGGATCAGCCTCAAAACCAAACGGCGCATAGTACGCTGTTGTAAAGGTTTCCAGTTTCCCCTTTTTCGGCATTTCAAACCAGTCCATTTCCTTGGAAAAACAGGCCGCACAATCTGCCCGGGGAGGGAAATATTTCGCTCCGCATTTTTTACAGACTGTTCCTTCAATTTTTCCTTCCACAAGAAGATCAACAAACTTAGCCGTTTTTGTCGCGCCAGTAAAACTTTTTCTTCCGAATTTTTCGAATCCCATATCATCACCTCCCAAAGATTGTAACATTGCCGTAAAGTCCCACGCCACCCACATTGTGAACAAGACCGATGTCCGGATCGCCCGGCACCTGCATGGGGCCAGCTTCGCCGCGAAGTTGAAGCACAATTGTGCGCATCTGCGATCCGCCTGTTGCGCCGATGGGATGTCCCTTGGAAAGAAGCCCGCCATCGACGTTGACCGGAATCCGGCCTTCCTTATATGTCGCTTTTTCACGAATAAGCTGTTTGCCTTCGCCCATTGGCGCGAATCCGAGACCTTCATAAGCCATAATCTCGGCAATGGTAAAACAGTCATGTACCTCGGCAACCTTGATATCTTTTGCCGTCAAACCTGCCATCTTATACGCCTCAGAAGCCGCTCCATAACCAACGCTCAGACCTTTTGAGAAATCAGGTCTCGCGGCCATGTTGACCGCCTCGGAAGCCGCTCCGATACCGAGAATCCATATCGGTTTCTTTGAGAATATCTTTGCCTTTTCAGCGTTCGCCAGGATAATACAGGAGCTGCCATCAGCGTTGGCACAGGCATCCCCGACCCTTAAAGGCCATGCCACCGCGCTAGCCATCCTGGCATCCGGATTTTTCGGGTCAAAATCGGATTCCTTAACACCTTTCCGGTAAACAGCTCTTTCATTTGTCTGGCCATACGTACCCGACTTAATCCTGACCTTCATGAGGTCATCATGTGTCAAACCATGTTTCGCCATATATGCCTGCGCGTAGAGGGCGTAATAGGCAGGCATCATGGTACCAAAAGGCGCTTCCCACTGAATGTCGGCACCCCTTCCCATTCTTTCCTGCGATTCCGCTGAAGTTATTTCGGACATCTTTTGAAAACCAAGGACAACAACAACTTCATGAAGACCTGACTTAATCATACTGTAACCTACTTTTACACCACTTGAACTCCCGGAACATACAGATTCCACATAGAGCGTCGGCTGAGGGATAAGCCCCATGTATTCCGCGAGGACACCAGCGGGTGACCTCTGCTTGTCATACTCAGGCGCTGAGCAGAAGATTGAGGCATCAACGTCTTTCGTCGTAATCCCGGCATCCTGCATAGCCTCTCTGAACGCCTCGAAGGCAAGTTCCCTGATCGAGCCTTCATAGCCCCGAACGAACGAACTCTGGCCGACTCCGATTACTGCTACATCTTTTGCCATAAATTCCTCCTTCTTTATTTTTTTACACTCTTCGATCTCTGGTACATACCAACATACTTGTTATGTTCACTCATATCTCTCGAAAAGACATGTGTACCGTCATTTTTTGACACAAAATAGAGATAATCCACAGGCGCCGGATTAAGAGCGGCCGCAATCGAATTTCTGTCCGGGTTACATATGGGACCTTTCGGAAGCCCTTTAAACACGTAAGTATTATAAGGAGTATAAGTCATAAGGTCTGTTTTTGTTATGGGACCGTGAAATTCCCCTCTTCCGTATATGACAGTGGGGTCGCAATCAAAGGACATGCCTTGTAAAATCCTATTATGAAATACAGCGGATATAAGAGGTTTCTCGGTACCCGTTTTCGCTTCCTTTTCTATCATTGAAGCCAGTGTGAGCGTTTCATGAACGTTATAATTCATCTCAGCCATCCGCTTCTTAACGTCTTCGTTTTCAAAATATTTCAATGTTCTCAAAGCGATCTTTCCAATAAATTTTTCCGGGTCTATTTCCTTACTGTAATAATAGGTATCCGGAGAAAGATATCCCTCAAGGGAATCAGAAGTAATACCAAGCTTCTTTAACAGTTTTTTGTCCACGGCAAGACGGAGGAATTCCGCTTTTTCCATAATCTTATTTTTTTCCATGGTGCCTGCGACATCATACATATTATGCCCCTCAAGGATTTGAAGCATATAAATGTTTCTTTCACCACGGCCCATTTTTCTCACAATATCAAACGTGGACATATCTTTCCGCACTTCATATTCGCCGGCTATCAGCTTTCCTCCGTAAATAAGCGACGCAAAAACAAAAAGATTCTTCGAATAAATAAAGCCTTCTTTTTTTAGCATATTCGCAATAGTATAAAGACCCGTTCCATTTCTTACAACTACAGCCTGTTTTGAGGTGCTCCTCCCCTTCTGAACATTTATAAACAGAAAAACCAATAAAACTGCAGCGAAAATTAATACAATAAAAAATGTTTTATTGTAGCTTTTGAACATCAAGAAATCCTTGCAGCATGACCCGCGATATTACTGCATTCTGATAAGCAATATGCATCTGTCATTATAACAATTTTTGCTTTCATTTCAAAGACAAAAAGAAAATCCCCGAGGCGCTATTATTAATCGCCTATGAAAGGGAAAATTTATTCCAGCAGGATCCATACATCATTCATGCTATATGCCCCTCTCCGGTCATATGACCATAAAAAATCACCAGGGTAGAAAATTGTCTTTAACTACTTATTTTAGACGGGGGAATACCTTTGATAGCGTCGGGCGGGATGCCCATCTCTATTGCTTTTTCAGTAAAAAACCTGACTTTTTCCCGTTCCCCTGCTTCGGCCATCATTATTGTTAATCTTTCAAGCATTTTTACGAACCTGGTCTGCAGTTTTTTTCTCGGAGGAGTAAGCCACGCATGGTCTTCTGTGGCTAAGAAATTACCGCGGTAAATAGTAAAAGCAAGGTTGGCTAATTTCTCTAATTCCTGTGCAGATATTGATTGACGACGTTCACCGAATAGCTTTGATACATTATCAGCAAGGCTCTCAAGCGCCCATAAATCAAGCCAGACATACCGGGGATTGAGACTAACCTTCCCCTCTTTAACCTCGATTGTCTTCTCACCAACAAGTTTGCGAAGCCTTGAAAGATTAGTCTTGAAGGAGATTCTCGCCATATCCCCTTCTGCGTCCGGCCAGAGTTCATCCTCAATTGTTTCCTGACGGACTTCATCACCCCCCAGAGAAATAAGGCAGTTAAGCAACTCGACAGGTTTTTTCTGCCTCTGAGGAAAGATTCGCACATCATTGACAGTTAATTCTATTCCCCCGAATGTTCTGATGTGGCAAGGCCATGGCCATTCATAAAAATCTTCCAGGCGCCCGCTTATGGGTACGAGGTGGTACGTTTTTATTAGTTTTTTCGCATATTCTACTTCTATCTGTTCTTTAAGGGCCACTTCACACAGACGCGCCATGAGGGAAGGCTGCCACCATGAATAAGGAGCCATATAGCCCTCCCTTTTTGCCATTGAAAACGCCTCTCGCAGCACCTCAGATACACCGGGGGCACCTTCGTAAAGTAAAAGCGCCGCTTCGGCAATTAACCGATTGTACGTGACAATTCTACTAGAGCTTATGGGAAGAGCCCGGCAAGCTTCAATGTACTTCTTCGCTTCCATTGGGCGCCCCGCCTCAATAAAAATGAAAGCAGCATCTATGTTGAGAAGCGCTTCAACAGGAATAAACCCTGTCCGCTCGGCGCTTTTGCACCCTCTTTCAATCTCTGTAATCGCGTTTTCTATTTTGCCGGTCAGAATATGGTAAAAAGCATGGGCCGAATGGTATCGGGCGTGGTTAATACCGGGAGGACCGTCAAGTATCAATTCGAGTCGCCGCAGAAACTCCAGACCTACCTCAAGTTGGTCAGTTCTCGTCGCAGCATAAAAACCCTCTCCAAGCAACAATGGGACCCAGTGTGATATTCCGCTCTTCTCCGACAATTCCAAACCTTCCCTTACAATGTTAAGTGCGGGCTCAGGAAACACACCTGTTTCGTTGATAAGGCAGGCTTTATAATAATACCAGCAGAGGGTAAAGAAAATATTACTTGACTCCGTGGTTTTTTCCAGTTCTCTTGTTGCCGTCGCCCAGTGTTGATAATCGCCCATAAGCATGTAAGCAAGAGCAGATAGTGGTTTGGAGAGCGTGTGTGCCCTGCCGAGCCACAGCCATAAATCCGGGCGATCAGGGTGCCGGGCGAGTAAAGCGCCAAGCATGCCGGAGGCAACATTGGCCTCAATCTCTGAAGAAGGGAAAGAGTGGTCTTGTGACATATGCGCATCAAGCCAGTCGATCCATTCGTCGTACAATTTCATGTCCGAACCCTTAAATAGTATTGAATGAACAGCGCCGGCCCAGGCGTAAAGGGCTCCATTCATATCGTTTTTCTCTTTGAAAAAGCCGAAAGAACGCTCGAAAAGAGCATAGCCTGCGGATGGGTCATAATGCTGGACACAGACGGCCATCCAGTATATGAGCCAGGGAGTTTGAGAACGAATCCCTTCGGGAATTTTGTCAATCATATTTTTGACGGTTTTATCTCTGCCTTCTGAAACGAGGGATGGCGCGATACTGAGAATAGCGGGAATGACTGCAGCCCAGTCAGACAACTCGGTTAACAGGTTGATACCCGCTTCTACTCGGCCGGATTTCAAAAGAAATGTTCCCGCGCGTTTCCTGGCATCATAAATTTCTTCTTTTGAAAATGTCTGTTCAATCCTCGAATAGAGGAACTCCCTGAAAAGCGGATGACATTGATACTCGTCACCATAAAGGTAAACAAAGCAGTGGTTGCGGTTCAGATCGGCAAGGATTCGTGAACTATTTTCCACTCCTGCCAGTTCGTAACCGCTCTCAGGAGAAATAGAAGGCAAAAAGGCGGTACCTAAAAGAAGGCGTTGTGTATCGGCATCGAGCCTCTCAAATACTTCAACTGCAAAATAGTTCAGAACCGAACTGTAGCCGACAGATTCAATCTTTGTCAACACCGCTTCCTTTCGGCCAATCATGAGGACTACTGCCGCGGCCCATCCGTGTGTTTCCTCGTGAACACGGCAAGCCAATGTCTTAGAAACAGACGTTTTGCTTCGTTGACTTATCATCGCCTGAACTTCGTCAACAGTAAAACGTACATCGTCCCAACCCAGCGAAACCAGCGTCCCTCCAACCTCCAGTGAAACGAAAGGGGAAGGAAATACTTTTCTGCTCATTACAAAAATAGGGAGCCCTTCAGGAGCCATTTTGAGACCATTTGACATTACTGAATGAATTTCGGAAGTCTCTGAGACGTCCTGATAATTATCAAAAACAATCGCGCATGGCGAGGTTATGGTATCAAAAAAGGAATCGAAATAATTACGAGTAAAGGTTCCTATACTGTTGCGGTATTCAGGTGTAAAAAGGGGTAATTGTTTCTTTTTGCCTTTCTTGTATGCCTTTACTGTCTCTGCCATACAATAAAAGAACGTTGCCGGATCTGCGTCAGCTTCATCCATACGGTACCAGAGAACCGGAATACCCCGTGCTTTAAGATAGCTCGCAACAAGAGTGGTTTTTCCTGACCCGGCCGGGGAACATATCCATGTGACGGGGTGAACCGCAAGTCCGTCAATAATTTTAAATAGCCTTTCCCTGGGGATTATCCCTTGAAGCCGTGGTGGAACAATCTTCGCGCGATATATACCGTTCATGGCCTATCCACATTTGTCAAAATACTAATTTATTTCTGTGGATAGATAATAGCAATTAGATACGGGAAAATCAATGTAAATATACACGATATTGACGGAGAGTTTTACTTCGAGGGCAAGATAATTGAATAACAAATCTCAAATCTCAAATCACAAACAAATAATAAAGGCAAATCTCAAATCTCAAATCACAAATAACAAACAAATAAATAGAGGCAAATAACAAATAACAAACAAATAGAGACAGATCACAACTAACGCATCACAGACCCCAAGTTTGGAA
>CAZXVZ010000180.1:0-6103 GCA_964644085.1 uncultured Syntrophus sp.
TAAACTGACACATTAAAATCCGCTTTTTGTCTAAAGAACCGATGGCCGGAACCTAATCACGCAGTCGGTCCAATGTTTCAAAATAAGCCTCAATCCGTGTGCGCACCTGCGATTCCGCGTAAAACCTTTGATCTCCCATGTCGCTTTCAAAGACGAGGGCGGGAATACCGGTTTTTTTCGTAAGGATATCCTTCAGCGTCGGCACCGCGAACGAAACAGCCTTGCAGCTTCTATTCATGAACATGATCATGCCGTTCATGGAATATTTCCTGAAAAGCTCCATGGCCATATCTGCCCTGTCCTCGATAGTGGAGTTAGAAAACCTGTTCACATAGTTCTCAGCAAGTGTTACAAGAGGATCTTTGTCAAGATCAAATTCGAGACTCCAGGCATGGACATAAAGGGATGTGAGAATTACGGCGCCATAGGAGCCGAGCAGTTTGGCGTGATCGCTGAATTTGAACCAGACAGGAAGATTTTCCCAGTAAAGCCGGTATTTTTCGTTCTGGACTACCCCGATGCCTTGATCAACCTTTGATTGGATTTCATCACAGAGTGTTTGATAATAATCGACACATTCCTGCGTACCCCGACGATACACGGCGATGGCCATACCGATTAAGGCATCGAAAATGCTGATCGGCGAAGGTCTATATTGGGCCATATCGAGAAATTTCTTGTAGAGTACGCTTGATGCGGCAGAATATTTCATGACCTCCTTCAGCCGGTCATAATCAAATTTCTTTTTTGTCACCTCTTCAAGAAAAGAAATGAGTTCTTTCATCTGGATGACACAGTATTTTACTATTTCTTCCCGTGCTTTGCTGTCCATAACATATTCCGGTGTATCAAAAACAAAAAGGGGCAGGTTCCCCTTCCGGGCAAGTATCTGGAACCATTTTGTGAGAGTGAAACACTGGGCATTACAGGCAAGAAAAAGATCTGGTTCAGGGATACCTTTTGTGACAGTCATACCCGTCTGTCTGTATGCCAGATCTGACCTGGCATAAGCGCAGAGATGGCTTGTATATCCGAGATTTTCAGTGATAGAGCACATTTCCGCGCCCTTCTTTGCCGTCAGATTTGCCACAGAATGATTCTCGGGATAGATAGGGATGATGTCGTGAGCGACGAAGAGTTCCACGGGGGATATTGCTGTCGAATAGCCTATGAGTTTGCCTAGTTCGTGGGCGTGGAATGCCTCGTCCAGATATTCGTCGGTAATCTTTTTCGATAGCTGTTTTGATGTTATTTTTTCGCTCATAACGTGTTTCCTTTCAGAGATTCGGCAAATGCCTGCATTCTTGTTCTCACATGAGAAAGGGAGGTGGTCTGATATTCCGTATTAAGTATATGCATTGGTATACCCTGGTTTTTGATCATTTTCTTGAGGTCCGGCAGGTCGAACTCCTGAGATTCGCAGAATTCGATGTGGACGTATACAATTGCCTCTGCGTTCTGTTCTTTGTACAGGCTATGGATTTCCTCGAAGTTCTTATACACGTCATCATGGATAGGCGAAAAGAAACCTCTTTTGAAATGTCGTTCCGCGAGAGCGTCCATCGGGTCGGCGCTTGGTGACGTTATGCCGCCCTGGAGATAGCGTGTGCCGGTGACAAGAGTATCGCCGACAATGTTGAGTTTCAGGTCATCGAAGATTTCATAGATTTCAGGGGGATCGCAGGTAATGCCGACGAGGATAATATTGATGTGGTCCTTCTCCTCATTTAACCTCAAGTTCTCTTTTATGGTTTGGAGGCTTAAGTTCAACTCTGCCTTGTCGACCTGCAAGGACAGTTTCAACATTGAAAAAAATTCTTTGTTCGTGATAGTGCCGGAGTTTTTTCTCTTTATGTCGTAAAGCTCTTTGAGGAGTGTCTTATTTTCGTTGTGCAGGGCTATGGATTTATTAAGGTCGTCGCTGCTCATGGTTTTGCCTGACCATTTGCTGAGCGATATGATCAGACGTTCGATTTCCTCTTTTATCCAATACCTCGCGCTTGGCCGGTCTATCTGACGCGGGGCCAGATAGCTTTCCACGTATGTATCCGGGAAATTGATTCTCCAGATATCAGAAAGATGTTGTGTGGTGTCGCACACCTGAGGCAGGATAAATCCATCAAAAAGGTCATTTTCATAACTGAGAGCAAGTTCAAGATTGCTCCGTGCCAGAGAGCAGGCATTATCGGGAAGGAGACTAGGGGCTTTTTTCAAAGGCTTGTTTGTGCCGAGTATGGTAACCGGCAGGAAACCGAAGGCATAAATAACCTCTTCCGGTACGTCGGCGATAGTGCTCCCCACTACTCTTTTTCCTTTGTCTTTAGCCCATTTTCTAATGGAAGGGTAGGGATTATCCGCGTGATCAACAATTTCTTTCAAAGTGAGGTTTTCCCACATAAATCCTCCGGGTAATTTTTGAAAATCGACCTAATTATATGAACCCCTTTTATTCTTGTCAAGATGGCTTGATAAACCTTTTAAAGCAATATATTTTGCCTGGCCAACAGGATTTAACCATTGGTAAAATTAGGGCTCCTTTGTTTAGCTATTTTTAGCCCCCTCCTATGGGAGGAAACAGAGCGAGCGTATCGCCTTCGCCGAGCTTTGCTTCAGGCGTGCCGTGGCGGCCGTTGATAAAAATGAGAGTTACATCTGTCTTAGGGATGCCGATTTTCCTTATGATCTCATCTACTGTTACTTTGTCAGAAAGATCAAAATCTTTTACATCAAACCGTCCGGTTCGCAGCGTGGCAAATAATTTGACAGTTATATGCATACAGTCTACTCACAAAGTAGCATGTTATCGGAATAATGACAATGGTTCAATAGGATTTATTTTCGATATCAATACGGATTATTACGTAATCGGCATTACCGTATATGGTGTCTTTCGGTAGTTCCCGTGGATTCATGCGTAGGATCTTGAAGTGCACTGTTTTTATCCCCTTCCAGAATACATTTCCCCGGTTCTGAAACAGATCGACAATTGTCGGGCGGTCGACTATAATCCCCTTTCTGAGAAAAACAGGGTCCAGTTCCTCAATAAGGAGATTAAAGCTTGACAGTGATAATGCCTTTCCGTGGCTGGGTATGTGCGCCTTCAGTGTGATATGTAATTGAATCCCTCAGACCCGCATAACCCCCCCTTTTTTTTTAATGTGGCGCCTGTAAGACCTGGCAAAGTTGCACAGAAGGCCACAGTAGAGTGATCATTCAGGGTTGCCAGGACTATATTCTCGACGCATTATCCGTCAAGGGACATCGTGCTGATCCTTTTCTTAACAGTTTCTACACGCAATGCTGGTTGACGCAAAAGGAAATCTTCAATACTCAGACCGATCTGGCATTGAAAGAGAAAGCCGGTCTGGAAAAGGGATGATAGATGGTAAATCAATGCCGGTGCCTCATTTATCTTCACAAGAGGAAGATTTTCAAAGGCTAAAACATTTCTTTCTCCCATACTTTTTGCCGTTAATAGTGTTCAAAGGAAGAGAAGAGAGAGGACGTTTCTTTATCGCCCGCCCCTTCTCCTGATGCCGTTTGATTATTTAAATATACTGACTATATTGTTTCATTTCCCAGCCAGTCCATATATTCTGCCAGGCCGGTATCAATATTTGTCGCTATAATTTCAGGTACTTCGTAAGGGTGTTGCTGCCGTATTTCTTGTTCTATCACTGGATACAGCGATACCTTGCTTTTCATGAGGAGAATCCATTCACTGGTATTCTCCACGACTTCCTTCCATCGATAAATACTCTTGATAGGTCCTACTATTTGCGCGCAGGCAATAAGTCTTTTTTCAACGAGATCTTTCCCGATTTTTTCCATGATTTTTCTGCTGTCCCCGGTGGTTACAATTTGGATCATCTTTTCCATGCGTCCTCCCTTGGCATTGATGGTATATTCCGGCCTTATCGTCAATAAATATATCATGTTGAATATGTTGATTTCATTTCCATAGAAATTCTCATTCTTATTCTTTTAACCAGCCACAATGTGCTTACGCTGCAGACATAATATTGTTCTTGCCGGTTATGAATAGTATGTATTATCTATCTGCAACGATAATCAAGCATAATTGATAGGTATTTTTTTACTATTTTTTATTCATCATTTTTTATGTTGCTTGTGAAATCGGCAGAGGTTATTATCAATAAACATGGTACTAGATGTTAGCAATTGAGAAAAAATTGGATTAGATGAAGAACAAGAAAAAAAATCCACAAATTGTCATAGCTGCCGTAATTGAGCAAGATGGGCGCGTCCTAATCGGTAAGAGAAAGTGGGGAAAGCGACATGCCGGTAAGTGGGAGTTTCCCGGCGGTACGCTGGAAGAAAGAGAAACCTATGAGCAATGCCTGAAGCGTGAGCTCATGGAAGAACTCGCCATAGAAGCTGAAATTGGAGACCTCATATGCTCGACCTCATTCGACTATACACCGGACTGGACTATTCAACTGGTGGCTTACCGGGCAGCAATCATTTCAGGTAAATTTAACCTCAACGATCACGAAGAAATACGATGGGTGGAAGAAAAGGACCTTGTCAATTACGACTTCCCTGAGGCAGATAAGATTGTAATTGAAAAACTTATTAAAGAAAAATGAAGGTGCACAAAAAATATGATATTCAAAAATGACAAAGTCTACCTTTCCAAAATTTCTTTTGATACACGGCCTGCTGAATGAAGGGGGTATTTCCCGGTAAAACAGGCAGTACAGAAATTTCCTCCTGAGAAAGGCATGGAACTGAGCATACCCTCAAGGCTCAAGTATTCGAGGCTGTCCGCGCCGATAAAATCACGAATCCAGGCAATATCATGCTTTGAAGCAACAAGCTCTTTCTCGGTAGGAAAATCCATGCCGTAAAAACAAGGGAACCTCAGCGGCGGGCAGCTCACGCGCATGTGTATCTTATTAACTCCTGCCTGATGTATGGTTTTAAGACGTGTCTTGCTGGTAGTGCCACGAACAATAGAATCTTCGACAAGAATAATATCCTTACCTTTCAGCACATCTCTCAAAGGGTTCAGTTTTATCTTGGCCCGATAGTCGCGCAGGTCCTGACTTGGCAAAATAAAAGTTCTACCGATGTAATGATTACGGATCATTCCAAACTCGAAAGGAATCTTTGATTGCTCGGAATAACCTAAAGCCGCGAATACACCGGAATCAGGTACAGGCATTACTAGATCTGCCTGAGCAGGAAATTCATTTGCCAGTTGTTGTCCCAGTTTTTTACGCACCATATATACATTATGGTTAAAAATATTGCTGTCAGGTCTGGCGAAATAGATATATTCAAAAATACAAAAGGCGTTTGGTGTGTTTCTGAACGGTTTTATGGACTTCAGATTGTCTTTTTTTATAAATACAATTTCACCGGGTTCGATGTCTCTTAAATATTGAGCGCCCATTACGTCAAGGGCGCATGTTTCGCTGGCTAAAATATATGCACCATCCAGCTTGCCCAGGCATAATGGCCGCCACCCAAAAGTATCCCTGGCTCCGATTAGCGTATCGTCAAGCATTAATACTAAAGAATAAGCCCCCTGCAGTTTGGAAAGAACCTCAACGATTATATCCTCAGGACTATTGCTGCAACTGTGGGCCAACAAATGGGCGATAATTTCCGAGTCCATGGTGGTCTGAAAAAGAGCGCCATTATTTTCCAGCTCCCGATGAAGATTCAGAGTATTGGTAAGGTTCCCGTTATGCGCAATAGCAATGTCGCCTATTTTTGATTTAACATAGAAGGGCTGGACATTTTTAGTGTTGCTGCTTCCGGTAGTTGAATAACGCACATGCCCCACTGCCAGCTCACCGCGAAGACTCCGGACGATTTTTTCATCAAAAACGTCGCTGACTAACCCTAAGGCTTTATGCAGATAGATTTTCTTGCCGCTGCGGGTAATTATCCCGCAGGATTCTTCTCCCCGGTGCTGAAGCGCGTAAAGGCCCAAACAGGTGAGCTGAGCCGCGTCTTTATGTGGATATATCCCGAATATTCCGCACATGAATTAACCCTCAATATTTTTTTGATATTCCTGAATAGATTTTACCTTCAGACTTCCTTTGGACACCTCTTCCATTCCGTTCAC
>CAZXVZ010000181.1:0-4172 GCA_964644085.1 uncultured Syntrophus sp.
GCCAGGGATTACCAGGCCGAGTTCCAGCGAATAAAGAAGCTTGTCGATAAGGCCCAAAAAGACGGAAAAGAGATCGTCGTCGTCATGGGCGTCGGCTTTGTGGGCGCTGTTATGGCCGCCATTGTCGCCGATACGGTCGACAAGAACGGGAAACCGTCCAAATTTGTCATCGGGATGCAGCGGCCCAGTGTACGCAGTTTCTGGAAGATACCCGTACTCAACAAGGGTGTTTCACCGGTGAAGGCCGAGGATCCGGAGGTTGACCCCATGATCCGGCGCTGTGTCGTCGATAAGAAGACCCTCGTGGCAACATACACCCATGATGTACTGAAACTTGCCGATGTGGTCATCGTCGATGTCCAGCTTGACTATACAAAAAAAGAATTAGGAAATGTCAGGAATGGGTATGTCGAAATGAATGCTCTCGAAGAATCTTTCGATATTATCGCCCAGCACATCAATGCCAACTGTTTGGTGCTCATCGAAACAACGGTTGCCCCGGGAACCACCGAACAGGTCGCCTACCCTGCCATGAAGAAGATATTCCAGAAGAGAGGCATCACAAGCGATCCCCTGCTCGCGCACAGTTACGAACGGGTCATGCCCGGACGAGACTACGTGGCGTCTATCCGTGATTTCTGGCGGGTCTGCAGCGGCGTTAACGAAGAATCGAAGAAGCGGGTGACAAAGTTTCTCAATGAAGTACTCAACACGAAGAAATTTCCCCTCACCGTGCTTGACAGGCCCATCGAATCGGAAACAGCTAAAATCGTCGAGAACAGCTATCGCGCTACTATCCTCGCTTTTCTTGACGAGTGGTGCAAGTTCGCCGAACAGAACGGTGTCGATATTACGAAAGTGATCAAGGCAATCAAGGTGAGGCCGACGCATAATAACATGATATTCCCCGGCCCCGGTATCGGCGGATATTGTCTGCCGAAGGACGGAGGGCTCGGTGTCTGGGCTTACAGGCATATCCTTGGTTTTGAGGACAGCATCTTCAAGATCACGCCGGCGGCCATTGACATTAACGACACGCGGGCACTTCACGCGGCACAGCTCGTCAGGGACGGTCTCAGAAACATGGGTCATCCCATAGCAAGCGCTGAGGTGCTTATTCTTGGCGCGTCATACCGTGAGGACGTGGGTGATACGCGGTACAGCGGTTCGGAAGTCCTCATACGGAGACTCACCGAGATGGGCGCTGAAATACGTGTCCACGACCCATATGTGGACATCTGGTGGGAATTCAGAAGCCAGGATGAATTTGTTGATAACAACCGGAGTCTGCTCTTCAGGAACCAGAAGAAGTTGCGTGACCTGGAAATCTCGAAAGACCTCAACCGCTCCCTCGAAGGGATAGACGCCCTTGTGCTTGCTGTTCGTCACGAACAGTATCTCAATCTCGATCCTGATGAAATCGTGAAACGGGCGGGGCAGCCCATCGCTGTCATCGATTGCTTCGGAATCCTCGATGATAGCCAGATCAGGCGCTACCTCACCCTCGGCTGCGAGGTAAAGGGGCTCGGACGGGGGCACATCAGGAGACTGAAGGAAGAGATAAGGAAGATGGTGGATGAAGATTGAATAAATACAAATCACCAATAACAAATTCCAAATCACAAATAAAAAGTCATTGAGTCGTAGGGTCATTGAGTCATCGGGTCGGAAAAAAACAGGGGAAAGGTTAAAGGTACAAGGTAAAAGGTAAAAAAACAAAAGTCATCGGGTCGTTGGGTCATTGAGTCATCGGGTCGTTGAGTCATAGGGTCGTAGGGTCGTAAAAAAACAGGTGAAAAGGAAAAAGCAAATAACAAATCACAATATCCAAATCACAAACAAATGAAGAGCAAATCTCAAATCACAATCTTCAAATCACAAACGAAATAGGTACAAGGTCAAAGGTACAAGGTAAAAGAGTCGTTGAGTCATTGGGTCATAGAGTCGGGAAAAACTGCAACTTGCAGCATGGTGATACAAATTCTAAATACGAATTTATAAATTCTAAACAATATCGAATGTCCAAATAAAGAAATGAGTATTGATTCGAAAATTTGAACATTTTTAGAATTTGAATTCGTTTAGGATTTCGATATTAGGTATTAGGATTTGTTCGATAATTTCTCATTGTTTCGTTATTCATAATAATGTATAATCATTCTATGCATATTTACAGGAGATATCAGGTAAAATGGAAGCGTCAATTGTAGATTTAAGATATAAAATGAAAGATATCCTTCAGGCCCTGGAGAGAAGGGAAACGGTTCAGATTCTGTATCACGGCAAGGTAAAAGGTAAAATAGTACCTTCTTTCAACAAAAAAGGATTAAAGATTCAGGACCACCCCTTTTTCGGGATGACGAAACAGCTGAGAGGTAAAGTGGAGGATATTATGAGCAGTCTTCGTTCCGAACGATACAATGCTCTTTGATACAGATATTTTTATCTGGGTTCAAAAGGGCAATTTAAAAGCCGCCCGGCTTATGGAAGCAAGTCAAGAACGTTATCTGTCCGTTCAGACTTATGTGGAACTTTTGCAGAACGCTCAAGACAAAAAACAACATAAACAGATTAAGGATTTTCTCATATCCTTCGATTTTATTGTCATTCCTTTTACTGAAAATATTGGCCATAGGGCCTGCATCTATATAGAAGAATATACTCTTTCTAATGGAATTCGTGCCGGAGATGCTATTATTGCCGCAACCGCAGTTGAGAATAATCTTACCCTGGTTACTTCTAATGCAAAACATTTCAGGATGATAAGAGATTTAAAACTGAAAATCTTCAGATCAGGAAGCAAGGATCGTTCTTAATACATTGAGTCAGAGGGTCGAAAGAGCAGGTACAAGGCAAAAGGTTAAAGGCAAATCCTAAATACGAATTTATAAATTCTAAACAATATCGAATTTTCAAATATCAGAACGAAAATTGCATTTGAACATTTCGATAGTCACATTTCTTTAGCATTTCGATATTAGAATTGAGAATTTATTATTCATTTTTTCCTTTCAGCTTTCAGCTATGGGCTACGAGCTTTTATCACCTTTCCCCTTGTACCTTTTACCTTTAACCTTGTGCCTCATATCCTGCAACCCGCAACTTGTAACTCGCGAACTTAAGGTCAACTAGAAATGCTATACAGACAATTCAAGGCCCTGATACCCGTACTCGTGTTCGCCTACGTGCCGGCTTTGTTCGCGCTCATCGGGGTTGGTTTCTGGGCGTCGGCAACGGGCAGGCGGGTTTGGTTCTTTACGGGCGATCCTTTTGTTACCGGCCACCTGCCCTTTTATGCCGGAATAATCTCTACCATAGGAATTATCCTCTGGTGCTCCACGGCATCTGTTTGCTTTTTCAGTGCCGCGGTACTCAATAAGGATAAGTATGGGCGGGATTGGAAATTCTTCCTCTTCATGTCGGGATTTTTTACTTCTCTGCTTTTATTTGATGATCTCTTTCAGATGCATAGAATTCTCTATCCCAAGTTATTTTATCTGTCCACTATCCTTGTCTACGGTTTATATAGTCTATTTGCCCTCTGGTATCTTGTTCATTTCAGAAAACAAATTTTCGAGACGGAATTTCTGCTGCTCGGATTCAGTTTAGCTTTTTTCGCGTTTGCTGTAATTGCTGACACGTTCAATTTTCTGTCGCGGGGAAACACTGCCTTTTCAGACGCGTTCAAATTATTTGGCATCGTGAGCTGGTTTGCGTATTTCGCAAGAACGTGCTCGAGAAAGGTAAAAGGTGCAAGGGGAAAGGAGAAAGGCAAATTCTAAATACGAATTTCGAAATTCTAATCAATATCGAATTTCGAAATAAAGAAATAAGTATTGATTCTAAAATTTGAACATTATTAACATTTGAATTTATTTAGGATTTCGATATTAGATATTGTAATTTAGGATTTAAAGATTCTATATTGAATTTGTTGTTCTTCTATCGTAGTGCTTGACACTACTAATATAATTAAATAAAATACCTTATGAAGGAATTGTTTTTTGATTGGGACCAACGGAACATCCAGAAGAACGAATCGAAACATGGAATTTCTGCCCTTGAAGCTGAATCGGCTTTTTATGATGTAGACGCTGTAATTTTTACCGATATACTGCATTCTTCACAGAGAGAACGACGATGGATTTTATACGGTAAAAGCATGTTCCATA
>CAZXVZ010000181.1:4182-6103 GCA_964644085.1 uncultured Syntrophus sp.
TTCCATAATATTTTGATGATAGCTTTCACATTACGAAAGAATAAGATAAGGATCATTTCAGCCAGAAAAGCTTCAAAAAAAGAAAGAGGTGTTTATGAAGAAAAAAGCACGAGAAATAATTGATTATGACGAAAATGACACCACTGCGTTTATCGATAGAAACAAACCGCTGAAGCTCCATAATCTTGGATTCAAATTGCCTAAGGAGGGACCGACAAAGATAATAAGTATTAGACTCCCAACTGGTTTGTACAACAGGTTGAAGGCATATTCGACAAATATGGATATGCCATATCAATCTTATATTAAGTATTTACTAAGTAAGGGTATTGAGGAAGACTCGTCAAAGAAAAAATCGAAGCTGGTGGGAAAGAAATAGTCATAGGGGCGAAAAAACGGTCATAGAGTCGTCGAGTCATTGGGTCATAGGGTCAACAATGACAGTGAGTAGTCGTCAGTGAATAGTGAGTAGCAAGAAAAGAGTCATAGCGGAGATGCAAATTCCAAATTTGTATCCAACGTAGATGAAGAAAAGCTTTAAAATAATTCTATTCATTTTTCTTATTCTGTTAGTTTTCGCGCACAAACCTATTTTGACCGGTGCGGGGAATTTTTTGGCGCCGACAAGTCAAGAGCCCGCAGAGGTATTAGTGCTGGAAGGAACTGAACTGGCAAAACAATCAGCTCTCAAAGCCGGAATAACTCTTTTGGCCGAGGGTAAGGCTAAGCGCGTGGTTGTCGTTCTTCATGAGCTTTTGACGGAAGGCAGGGTCCACGTTCTGCCTGAGAATTATCCTCAGTTCATTACTGACGAGATTGTTCGCCTGGGTTTAAGGAAAGAAAAGATTGAGGTGATTTCAGCGCCTATCCCCGGTCACCCAATTACCCTGTCCGAAGCTCGCTTTGTGACAAAACAACTCGCAGGGAACAACATCAAAAGCGCCATCCTGGTTGGTGATGGATTTCATACCCTGCGAAGCTATTACCTGTACAAACAGGAAGGTGAAAAGGCAGGCATTCGCGTTTTCCCTTATGCTTATTTTACCGGGTACAAAACCGATTCCTGGTGGCGCGACGTCCAGGGGATCAATGATTTCTTTGGAGAACTTGTAAAACTTTTATATTACCTTTTTTCCGGACATCTCTCAATAAACGTTCTCTGGAATTAGCAGTCTCTTGATAGATGGCAGAAATTCCCGGAGTTTCCCCAGTTTTTTGAGCAACATAATGGTAGTCCCGTACCAGAGCTCGTTCACACAGAAATGCATTCAGACATTGTGCTTAATAGCCGGAAGAGCTTTTTGCGACTCGCGAATCCGAGCACTATTGGGTCCCTGCTTGACGAGAAAGAATGTCCCGAAGGGCAACCTGCGCTGTTTGAGGAGGAACGACGAGTTCGCAGGTTGAATGAATTTCGAGTCAATAGCGGGTAATGGAGCGCAGTGAGCAGGGAGCAAAATAGCGTTCCGGCAGTAATGCATGAGAGAAATAGGGAAACTCCAACAGGAATTCTTCTTGTGAGTATTTCCTAACCCGTAATAAAATACTGGACATACATATGCGATAGAAGGTATCAATAAAGGCATACACAAAAATATCCAGGAGAAAGGTATGGCGAAAAAGTTTCTGAAAAATATTCTCTGCATAGGCGCAGGCTATGTCGGCGGGCCTACCATGGCAATGATCGCTCATAAATGTCCGCGATACAAAGTCACTGTTGTTGATATCAATGAGGAGAAAATCAGGCAGTGGAATTCAAGTGAACTTCCTGTGTATGAGCCGGGTCTCGACGAGATAGTAAAGGCGACTCGGGGGAAGAATCTCTTCTTTGACAGAGACATTGAAAAGGGAATTAAAGAATCAGACATAATTTTTGTGGGTGTCAACACGCCTACAAAGACATTCGGCGCCGGCGCCGGTA
>CAZXVZ010000182.1:0-6091 GCA_964644085.1 uncultured Syntrophus sp.
GGCTCTTTGAAGTCTTCTTTTCTGGACGCGGGTTCGATTCCCGCCGCCTCCACCAAATTATCCTTTCCTTTCAATTTGTTTCTTCATATTTGATAGTTCCCGTTTCGTTCTGAACTTTCTTCCAGAAGATTCCTACGTGTAGCTACCTACCATGGTTTCAGCATACTTGTCCACACTATCCATGCTTGCTCAGTCCTCGCTTCTCTCAGTTCAGATTTCGTCAATCCGTATTCGTTTAGAAACTGACAGGTCCGGCCATGTTTTGTCCTGCGGCACGTATCAATTGGACTCCCCAATATACTCACAGGCCGCCTTTCAAATTCTACGCATTATTCTTGCTGTGCAGCAGTATCCATCCTTAATGCCCGTCAGAGAAACGAACACACAGAAGTTTTCAGTATTACTTCTTAAATGACATGTATGATAATTATTTATTGAAAAGTGTTTAGAATTATGGCAAAACAATAAAATAAAAAAAAAGAGGAAAAAGATATAGGCTGCCTTACCAGTTGCCTGCTGATTTGAAAGAGGAGGTTTTCATTGAATAATTCCATTTTCGATAAAAAGAAAATATTGGCAGTTGACGACGAAGCTGACATACTGACGGTTGTCGAGGAAGAAATCACAGCACATTGTTCAAATTGTGTTATCGATAAAGCTACCAGCTACGATCAAGCGATACAGTATTTGAAATCAAGAGATTACGATCTTATCATTCTCGATATCATGGGAGTTCGCGGTTTCGATCTTTTGGAAATTGCGGTAAAAAACAATATGAAAGCTGTTATGCTTACTGCGCATGCGTTGACTCCTGAAAATCTGAAACGTGCTCACGAAATGGGGGCAAGGGCATACCTGCCGAAAAACAAACTTGGTGAGATTGTTCCATTCCTTGAAGATGTTTTGAAGTATGAATTTGAACCGGGGTGGAAGCGTCTTATGAGTGCCTTAAAAGATGTATTTATCGATCTGTGGGGAAGAGACTGGGACAAAATTGAAAAAGATGTAGGGAAGAAACTCCCAAATCGTTGATCATTTTGGATTTGGACGAATCATGAAACGAAAGGTGGCAGCTTCCCCGTGGTGGCCCTTTAGATCTCTTTAAGGTATTTCTTCATGATACGAAGTGCTGTTTTCGGATCGGATCTGCCCAGCAGTCCCATTGCATACATTATGTAGTCTCGATCAACAAAGAAATCCGCCGTTTTTGGTTTAAGCATATGGCTTTTCCCCGGTTCAGCAAGGACACCGGTGAGAATCCTGCGCGGGTCCAACGAGCAGATAACAGGCCCCCCGGTACCAATCACTTTATTTACCTCCCCCAGGTCTTTGCCGGTCTGGACAACCATTTCCCCGTGAGGCCCATACAGTATTTCTATCTTACCTGTATGTCTTTCGAATGAAGTCTCAACAGCTACACTTGCCAGGTTTTCGTCGAAGAAAAACTCTTTCTCATTGGTGGGAACAAGACTGGGATTCTCACGAAATGCAGACAAAACCTCCTGATCGGGGATGATACCCTGCCGGACACAGAGTTCAGTGAGTATGTCAATATTATGCCTGACCCCGAGGTCACCCTCCACTGTTCTCTTGGCATACGGTTCTGGCAGTCCCCTCAACAAAACCGTTGATGAAGAAGGATTTCCTTTGGCTATAGAGTAAACGTCGGTTGTTGCTCCCCCAACGTCCACAATAATAAGCTCCCCTATGCCATCCTCTCCGTCGATACCCTCAGCCAACAGTGTTGCAGCGTTTAAAACTGCCGCCGGTGTTGGCATGATAATATCTCCCACTAGCTCCCTGGCACTGTCTAACCCCTTTGCCTTGATAATGTTCTCCATGAAGACTTCTCTGATTGCTTCACGACATGCCTGGACCTCCAATCTGCCTATCTGTGGCATAACATTTTCGACAAAGACAGCTGTTTTTGAGGAATTCTGCAATATATCTTCGATCCTGTCGTAAGCGTCCTTATTACCAGCTACTATTATGGGTGCATGTATGGCTGATCGTCCTAGTATATTCGCATTGTGGATGATAGCGCTATCGTTACCGCCGTCAGTGCCCCCTGCGAGGAGTATGATATCAGGTGCCGTTGCTTCTATCTGCATCATTTCCCTTTGAGTGATGTGATGGCAGTAATGGCCGACAATCTTTGCGCCTGCTCCCAGTGCCGCTCGCTTGGCTGCCTCAGAACTGAGTTCAGGTATGAGACCTATTGATACCATACGCAGTCCGCCCGCGGCACTGCTGCAGGCCGAGATTTCTATGTTCCCATCAAGAGGCCCTATGTGGGTTTCCGCAGCTTTCAATGCCGCAAGAATCCCGATCGTCACGCCATCTTTAATCGTGGTTGGAAATCTGACAGAGCAAAGAACAACTTCCTGGTGCAGGTCGACAGCCACTACCTTCGTAAAAGTGCTTCCGATATCCACGAGGAGCTTTTTATTTTTCAACGTTGGAGCCTCCGGAAAGAAAATGAAGAAAATGTGGTCAAATGTAAAACAATATTTTTCGATTTAATATGATTTAAATCATATTAAACGTTTTGGAAAACTTCTAAAATCACTTTGCCGAAGGGAATTTGCCCTTTGATGCATTGCTGAGGAAGAACTAAAAAGAGGGGTTCTTAGTGAAGCAAAAGGCAATTGCCAAAGTGTACGAAAAACCGGAAAAGGCCCGCCAGGGAGCGAGTAAAGTAATAAACATTGGTGATGCTGTCAAGCGGTTCGTCCAACCTGGTATGATCATTCATCTGGCAGCCGGTATCGGAGGCCCTTCCGCTGCCATTTGTGAGCTTATCAGACAGTTCCAGGGAACAAACCCGGCATTCACGGTGATCCAGAGCACAGTGACAGGGCACGCCCTTAACCTCATTCATAGCGGACTTGTGGAGAAACTGATTTGTGCGGCCTGCATAGATATTTCGGATTCCGCTCGCCCGAGCAAAATCATTCAAAGGGCCCTCGAAAACAATGAAATCAAAATGGAAAACTGGTCTCTCTGCTCGCTTCAACAGAGGCTCATGGCGGGCGCTTTTGGTTTTCCCTTCATTCCCACGAGGTCAGTTAGGGGGAGCGGTATTGCCACAGATCATGTGGATATGTTCAAGGAAATTGAAGACCCCTTCAATATGGGCTCCAAGGCGGGAATTATCAAGTCGCTCAACCCCGAAATATCGATTGTTCACGGGTGGGCCGCCGATATGGACGGGAACATTATTCTATCTGCCCCTTACGGTGATGATATCTGGGGTTCCCTTTCGAGTACCGGCGGTGTTATTGCGACTGTCGAAAAGATTGTGTCTTCCGACTTTATCAGAAAACACGCGGCATTTGTCAAGATACCTGGTTATCTCGTAAAAGCCATATCCATTGCAGCTTTTGGTGCCCATCCTTTCTCATTTACAAATCCGGGTATAGAAAGCTTTGAGGCGTACGATAAAGATGACGACTTTCTCATCGGACTGCACGAGGCTTCTTCAAAAAAAGAATCATTGGATCAGTGGGTGAAATCATGGGTTACCGGGTGTTGTGACAACCAGGCGTATCTTGACAAAATCGGTGAACAAAAACTGTCGTCCTTGAAAAGGCATGCTCCTGTTGCTGTTGATACTGCTATGCCAAACATTTTGATTTCCTCCGCAGCGCCTGACTATCAATTTTCCAGTGAAGAAATGATGATCATAGCGGTAGCAAGAGAAATCAGAAAGAGTGTCTTAACAAATGAACATAAAACAATTCTTGCTGGCGCCGGCGTGGGCGCAGATGCTGCCCGTCTTGCATACTTTCAGCTCAGGGCAGAAGGATATGAGGTAGAACTTATCACCGGCAATGGGCTCATTGGATATGTTCCAATTCCCGGAGAGTCGGTATTATCCAGTGAGGCAGGTGTTCGAAGCGCAAAGATACTGACCGATACGGTAACCACGCACGGAATCTTTGTCGGAGGAAAAAACAATCGTTGTCTGAGCGTACTGGGGACCGGACAGATTGACAAATACGGGAACATTAACTCAACAACGACGGGTACCGGAAAATTTCTTGTTGGCTCCGGTGGAGCAAACGATGCCATAAACGCGCGTGAGGTTATGGTTGCTCTCACTCAATCAAGAGATCGTTTTGTTGACAAGCTATCCTTCATAACGGGACGGGGCGATTCCGTTACAACGGTCATTTCGACGATGGGTATTTTTCGCAAAGACGAACGATCCGGAATGCTCTTTCTGGATGCCTGTTTTCCCGGTACATGGGCGCCGAACATTAAAGAAAAGATACTCACAGTAAAAAGGGAATGCGGGTGGCCTTTGAAACAATCAACTGCAATTCACGAGATAGCGCCACCCTCAGAAGAGGAATTAAAATTAGTCAGGTGGCTCTCTGCGCCATCAGAAACATAGAGCTTTATGCATGCGTCATCAGATATCTACTCAAGGAGGTAAATAACTCATGGGTGGTCCATTAGAAGGTTTGTTGGTTATAGAATGTGCCGGTTATTTAAGCGCACCCACGGCCGGTTATATGTTTGGTGATCTTGGTGCTCAGGTAATTAAAGTGGAAGACAGAGAGAAGGGTGATCCCAGCCGGGGAACTGAAGCCATTTTCGGTTCTTCCATGTCCATGGCGAACGGGGAGAACCTTCTCTTTGAAACGGCTAATCGGAACAAAAAGTCAATTACCCTGGATCTCAAGAAGGAGAAGGGCAGAAAACTGCTCTATGATCTTGTTTCTAAAGCGGATGTTTTTTGCACGAACTTCACACAGGCAACCATTGCAAGCTTGAAGATCGACTATGATACTTTAAGACAGTACAATCCGAAACTTGTTTATGGCGTCGCTACAGGTTATGGTCTGTCCGGACCGGAAAAGGACAAGCGTGCCTTCGACAGTGTTGCACAGGCCCGATCAAGCATTATGTATTCAGTAGGCGGTGAGCCCGGTTCTCCGCCTGCACAGATTGGAGGGCCAGTCTTTGACCAGATGACCGGTACTGTATTGGCATATGCCATGCTGGCCGCACTGGTCAAAAGAGATAGGGACGGAACAGGACAGCAGGTTGAGGTATCTCTCCTCGGGTCAGGTATCCATCTGCAGGCATACAACATCAACGCGGCCCTTCTTAGGGGAAGACAGATACCCAGACCATCCCGGAAAGCTATGAAGAACCCTCTATCCAATCATTTCGAATGTGCTGACGGGGAATGGCTCTTGCTTTCAGAGGCACAGGCCGATAAGTACTGGCCGAAATTCTGTGATGTTCTCAACATTCACCATCTCGAGAATGATCCAAAGTTTGCCAACGCTGCGGCGAGAAGGGAACACAGTAAAGAGTTGACACCTCTTGTTGAAGAGGCGTTCAAGACAAAAAGCCGGGATGAGTGGATGAAACTCTTCGACGAGAAGGGCGGCGGCATGGCATTTTCACCGGTCCTGAAACCAACTGATCTGGCCAATGATCAACAAGCCTTGGCTAACGGGTATATTGCTGAGATCGATCACCCCTCACTTGGGCCTGTCAAGGTGGTGGGGAATCCCGTGAAGTTCAGCGGAACACCTGTAACAGTAAATGGTTATGCCCCTCAATTTGGACAGCACACAGAAGAGGTGCTTCTTGATGTATGTGGATATTCCTGGGAACAAATTGAGGAACTCAAAAATGAGGAAGTTATATAGAAATTGTGATTGATGGACAGAGAACAATTATAAGAAGGATAGGATGCCGGTGAAGGACAATGATTAAAGACAATAAACAAAAGAGAAGTAACATAGCACAGAGGAGGGATGAATGAAACTTGAAGTGAAACAGAAACGGATTGACGAAGACCAGTTTCTGAAAATGAGAAAGGATGTTCTCGCCTTATGGCCCACTGGCAAAGAAGTGGATCTTGACGAAGGCATTGCATATCAGAAAAATCTGCCTGAGAGCAAGAGCTTTTTAAAGATCACCGAAAAGCTTCACAGGGAGGGGAAGACTGTTGTCTATCCCCGTGCCGGCACCGCTCTTGTCGATGAAGAGATCAGTCTCTGTAGGAAACTCGAGGAAACAGGAGTGCCCTATATTCCAGTTACAACCGACAGTTACACCCGTCTTC
>CAZXVZ010000183.1:0-6038 GCA_964644085.1 uncultured Syntrophus sp.
TTTGTTGCTCGCCACGTTTATGCAAGTTTTTTAGAACCGGCATAAACCTCCTCTATTCTGAATGCCGTTGCGGCATGACCCGGATGTTTTGACGGATTCCATTTCTTCATATCTTCAAAGAACTTTCCGCCTGTGGAATATTCAATAGTTCCCTTAAGCTGAAACGATTTGTCTTCATTGGTAATAAAAAGAATAGACCCCTTGCTTCCCGATAAGATATTTTTTCGAGTTTTGTCAAAATAGTTGTCGGCAATAATTATTGTTTCTTCGTCAAATTTGCTCACACAAGTAGCGTAAATAGCATTCGGAACACCATCTTTGTCAACTGTGGAAAATACGATCGGTCCTTTTCTATTATCCCAGGCCTTGCTTACATCTTCCGGTAGTCTTACCATTTTTTCCTCCTCATCGCTTTGTATCGATTTATTTCCATTATACAGTTCATACAATCCATTTCCTATATATATTTTTCAAACTCAGATAAAAAAGAATTACACAGAAACCGGTGATGATCGCAAAATCCCAACCAATAGGTATCATGTGTTCTCCGCGGATTGACCCGTGAAGAATATCGGTACCGTATGTCAGTGGAAAAATGAAAGAAAAAGGACGCAGAAAAAAGGGAAGAAGACTGACGGGGAAAAAAAGTCCGCAGAGAAAAACCATGGGGAACCGGAAAAAATTGGAAAAAGTCTGGGCCTCAAATACTTCGCTGACAGAAACGGCAATAAAAAGACCCATGAATGTTGACGCGATGGCAATCATTACAATGGCCGGCAGCAAGGTTGCCCATATTGCCTGTGACAGATCAGTCAGAAAAAAGGCTAATACAATCGGGACAAATGCATTGATAACACCGAACAAGACAGCCCCGCTCGTTTTAGCCAGCATGAGGAGTTCCAATGAAATAGGCGCAAGGAGCAAACGGTCAAAGGAGCGGTTCTTTTTCTCAAATGTTACGGTAACCGACAGCAGGGACGTGGTGCCGAAAAGGATTGAAATTGAAATCACGCCTGGGAGCAACGTCGCGATACTCTCCAGGCCGCTCCCTGATTTAATGAAGAACATTCCCGTCCACGCGAAAGGGAATATAAGACCCCAGCTCACGTTGGGCGGTTTGAGATAATATGTTTTCATATCTTTGAGAAAGATATTCCAAAAAGCGATCCATTGTTTCATGGATTACCTCCGGCTTTTTCTTTTTCTTTTTTCATAGCGTCTAAACCGATACCGGTTATTCGCACGAAAACATCTTCCAGCGATGGCCTTAACCGGCGGGCCTCAGCGACTTCGGCGCCTTCGTCTTCGACAAAACGCACAAGAGGGCCGACATTGATTGCTTCCATTGATTCGACGCGAATCTGTTCATTGGACACAGATTGGAATTCAAGGCCGGGAAAGGCCGTCGCAAGCCTGGCCGTGAGGTTTTTCGGGGGATGCAAAACGGAAATCATCATTCTCTTTTTTTCCTGTATTGGCTGCAAAAGGTTTGCAACAATATCAGTTTCAACAATCCGTCCTTTCACGATAAAGGCAATGCGCTCACAGAGCCTCTCTGCCTCTTCGATGTAGTGTGTCGTAAGAAAAATCGTTGTACCGTCCTTATGGAGCTCGTCGATAAGCTGCCTGATCTGTCGCGCGCTTGAAACATCAATGCCTGTCGTAGGTTCATCGAGAAACAGAATGGGGGGACGATGAATAATACCGGCGGCAATGGTGAGCTTGCGTTTCATACCCTTTGAGTAGCCGGCAAATTTCCGGTTTGCAGCATCCTCGAGATCGAACTTTTCAAGCAATTCTCGCGCTCTTTTCTTTCGCTCCTTTTTCTGTATACCATAAAGGGATGCGCAAAAACAGAGATTGTCAAAACCGGACAACTCCGGATAAAGATTACTTTCATCAGGAATTACTCCCATCAAATGCTGGGCTGCCTTCGGATTTTTTCCGCTTTCCAGACCGGCGATGCGAATGGAACCTGAAGCGGATTTCGCAAGCCCCGTGAGGACATTGATCGTTGTAGTTTTTCCCGCTCCATTGGGCCCGAGAAAACCAAAGAGTTCCCCCTTACGCACGTTAAATGAAATTTCATCAACAGCTTTAATGTCCCCAAATATTTTTGTCAATTTTTCGACTTCAATAATTGGTTCTTCATTCTTCATAAAAACAGTTGCCATCGATATCGCCTCTGTCATTCTTTTCCAAGTACATGACCCACCTTTTTTTCATTAGCTTCTTCTGTAACACCATTTTTTATGCCTGTACTCAGCTTCACTACCGAATCGCCTTTTGTCGGACTGCAAGCCTGATTACACGTAATCACGGTTTCTCAATAACGACTGACCATTTCCTGACATTCACTCTCCGGTTCTCATAATCAGATTGTCTCAGGGGTTGTCTCTGTTTCCATAAATTTTGCCTTTGCTCTCGCCATAACCCGTTGCTCATAAAGCAGTTCAGCCTCAACGTAATACAATGGAGCATGTGCCAATGCCACCCAGGCTCGCAAATCTAAAACAGCTGTGCAGGGAACAGGAAACTTAAACCTGATAGTGAGTTCTCCCGTTACCGCTTTAACTCCCCGATGGAAAAGACAATGGGTCATTACCGAATCAAGAAGCGCAGAAATCACGCCACCATGTATGTAACCATCATATCCCTGGAGCCCGTTATGGGACTGAAAACTTCCATGTACAATACCGTCATTACCGGCGCGAAAAGTAAGACCAAGAGACAAAGGATTCTCAGAACCGCACATGAGACATTGTCTGTGACCGTAATCAATTTCGTTTTGCTCTGTCATTACATTCACTCCTGTTTAACAGTAAACAACACCGGTTCAAATATACCTCAAAAAAGCTTCTCTTTTTAGAAAGAGACAAACACCTCCAACCTGTTCTTCACAAGCAACAGCAAGCCCGACAATTCAATCATTCCGCCAGCCTCTTTGATTTTGCTGTACCAAACGATTTGCCAGAGCATTTATTTTCATGTGTAGTCGATTCCTATGTGTTTTTTTGAAAACGTTTTTCAAAAAAATAACAGGCTTTTCTTAGCGCGATATTTTATATCTTTGTCATGCCTATCGTAAGATACTTTCTTGCCAGTTCAACATATGTCTGTCGCGAACGGGTCCAAAAATCCCGATCCTTCTGGGACAAATCACGAATCTTCCTGGCCGGGTTACCGGCCACAACGATTGATCCGGCTACTTTTTGTGCCTGTTTGACTATCGACCCTTCCGCTACTATGGATTCTTTGCCTATCTCAGATCTCACACTCAGAATAGCCCCCATGCCGATGCCAACCTTTTCGCCTACGTTTTTGGCATGTACAATGGCTCCGTGACCGATAACAACACCTCTGTCAATGAGGCAGCATTCTCCCGGAGGGGCGTGGACGATAACCCCTTCTTCTATTGTTGATACATCGCCGATTTTAATGGTTCCATAATCTCCGCGCAGAATGACACCATGGCCGATGTAGCAATTCTTTCCAATTCGCACATCACCTATCAGCAATGCAGTTTCGCTAACATACGTGTCTGTTCCGATAACAGGCTCTTTACCGTCAAATCTGTAGAGCACGTGAGGCATCCTCCTTCCGTTACTTCATCTTACAAAACGCTGCGGCCTTTACTGATATATTTTTCGAAATAATCAGTAACCGCCATTCGCAATCCCGCGGCGCTGAGGACCGAACAGTGGATCTTAAATTCAGGAAGCCCATCGAGGGCGTCAACAATATCCATATCGCTCATCATAAGAGCGTCATCAACATTTTTCCCGATAGCCAGTTCCGTCATAACACTCGCGCAGGCGATTGAAGCCGGGCAACCCTTTATCTGGTATTTAATGTCCGTCAGGATATCGTTTTCCACTTTAATATAAACTCTCATGAAATCGCCACAATCAGGATCGCCAATTTCTCCTATCCCGTGAGCGTCTTCGATGAAACCCACATTTCTTGGATTCTGAAAGTGTTCTATTACTTTCTTACTATATTCATTCATGCTGTTTATGCCTCCTTCACGCTTCCTATTAATCTGTCTGCCGTCATAGTGAGGAGTTTTACCGAACCGGTCTTTTTTAATTGTCGGAAGTTAGCCCCTTCGCTGATATATTTTAACGCTTTCTGTTCATCAATAACACTGCTGCCGCAGACAATATCGATTCCGAAATCAAAGAGTACGTCAGTCATAGGCGTTGTCGGACCAAGTAGCATTTTTATACTTTTTTCAGGACATAAATTCAACAGAGCCAGGAGGGTATGGTTTATCAACGTTGTACTTGATATAGCTATGATGTCAGATTGGGGAAGATATTTTTCAGCTTCATTTTCCCCAACATCCCCAGATCTTAAATGTTTTTCTATTACCCACAGGTTTCTTGCTGCTTTTCGAAGTCTTTCTGTAAAAGGAAAATGACCGATAACAGAAACATTGCGCCCTGCGCCCCGATTGATAAGAAATTCATCCGCGTTCATTTCTACACAGCGCGATTTTTCAATATCAATTAATGAATTAATAGCGGCAAGCGCGAGCGACGCGTCCGAAACATTATCAGAATAAACCAGCTTGGCAATCTCAAGGGCGCTTCTACCTGTATACGAAGGAGGAATGACATTATTTTGGTCCTCTTCCGAACAAACATCTTTTATCATGGTTGAGGCAAGCCCGCAATGGGAGCTCACAACAGCGGTCCAGTATAAGCCTTTTCTCACCTCTTTAACAGGGGCATCCCTATGTATGTGATCTACGATAGCGTGAAATATATTCATGCGGCGTTCCCTTAACACAATTGATGCGATGTATTTTTCACCTTTATCAATTCAGCCACAATGCTTACGGCAATTTCCTGAGGTGTTTCAGCATCAATTGGTATACCGATCGGAGCGTGAATCCTTTCGATGACAGTATTTTCGTATCCTTTTTCCCTTATGCTGTCAATAATGATCTTTACTTTTCGTTTACTCCCGATCATTCCGACATACTTTGTCTCTTTTTTCAGGGTTTCCTCGAGAATCTCCGCGTCATATTCATGGCTTCTTGACACAATCACAACATATTCGTCACCGGTAAAATCAAGACAAAAAAAGGCGTCATGAATGCTTGCGACAATAATTTCGTCAACATCCGGAAATCGTTCATGGTTTGCGAATTCTTTTCTATCATCAATAACACTGACATCAAAACCGGCGATTTTGGCTATTTGCGACACATATTGCGCCACGTGACCGGCCCCAAAAAGATAAAGCGGCGTAATTTCTCCTATGGGGTCCGCAAAATATTTTTCTTTGAGAAAGGGTCTTCTCAAATGAGGTAGCGTTTTTATCTGGCCAATAACCTCATCATCAGGTTTATCACCGGTAATGTTGCCTTCTTTATCAAATAAGGATTTTGTCAACATCTCTCTGCCAAAACCTGTTACCACCAGACCTCTCTGTTTGTTTTTCTGAAAGTCTTCTATCTGTCGGTACACATCATAATGTTTCACCATCACGGGTTCGAGGAGAACCTTGACATTTCCTCCACAAAGCATATCCTTTTCCTTAACGCTTTTGGCATTCATATTAATGCTGAATGATTTAATTATATTTCTACCCATAATCGCGAGAGCTTCTTTATATGCTCCGTCTTCGAGGAGACCGCCGCCGACAGTGCCGAAGGTTTTCCCGTCTTCACCGACAAACATTTTTGCGCCTATGTCTCTGGGTGCGGAGCCTGTCCTTTCGATGACCGTAGCCAACACGCCAACTCTGCCCGATTTAAGGTATTCGCAAATGATTTTGTATAGATTCATAATCAATGTCTCATTGATTATATCGTTGCATTATTGCTTCTAATACACCGTTGCCAATGGCTCGTGCCTTATCAGATATGGAATAACAGTAGGATACCTGTCCCCTCGGATCTATGTCTCCGATTTTTTCATTTTTCTGAACTGTTATTTCCCGTATAAGCCCCCTGAGTATCCCGTCAATCGCAGCATAAACCGGAACTTCATCGACGTGTAGAATGACCTCTTCTTTTTTCACAAACT
>CAZXVZ010000184.1:0-5971 GCA_964644085.1 uncultured Syntrophus sp.
TATCCTACACTCTTTCCCTACACGACGCTCTTCCGATCTGCTTTTTTTATTTTCAGCAAAACAGATTCCAGGTATTCAACAAGTACTTTCCTGTCAAGAATGAAGCTTGCATGATGCAGTTTAATGAAGTCAATACCGCTAATAGGCGTTATCTTCGCCTTGCGTGCTTCGTTTATACCTCTAAAGAGCATGCGTATTTTATTACCCAGTTCTATTTCCTCTTTGAGTTTATCCTCACTAATCGAGACACCAGTAAGTTTTTCCAGTTCCCCTTTAAGGATGTGCAAACCGTCGACATAATAACCAAAGGCGTGATTCGTAAGGTTGTTGTGAGGAATGCCCAGCCTGAGCAACTTAGTGTTAGTCCACATTTCCCAGCAGTCGGCAATTGCCGCGATGTTTTTGTCAGTGCTCGGTACCACAACCATATCAACCATCCTATACAAAGGTTCTCCCTTCGCCCAATAGCCGATCTGTGAGCGAGAATACGTATCAAAAAACCTCGGAATAAATTCAATTGACTTGAGGACTGCGTCAGGATCCCCTCCGCAGTTCAACGCAACCGGAATGGCTCCAGACGCGCATATAAGTTCTTCAGGCACAAAGCCCGCAGGGACGTAACCAACAATCTTAGTTCCTTGTTTTTGAAGCCTTTCAAGTTCCAATCGTCTCTCTTTCACCATCTCCGACAAATCACTCACTATACTCATTACTTTCCTCCTCTTTTGTGTCAACTTTTGACTGGATCAATACTCCTAGCCATCAATGCAGCCCCCAGCGCACAGGTAATTTCCGGTTCCTGTGGAACGATAATCTGTGTCTTGAGTTCATCTTCTAAAAATTCTTTTATCGCTGCATTTTGGCTAACCCCCCCGGTAAAAACTATGTGTTCTTCATACTCTACTGTTCTGACTAATGCCGCTGTTCTCGAGCACACGGATTTATGAATTCCGTGTAAAATGTCTTCTCTCTTTTTTCCCCTTGAAAGAAGGGAAATTACTTCAGTTTCCGCAAAAACGGCACAGGTACTACTTATCTGACAGGGATTAGTGCTTCTGAGAGCAAAACTTCCCATTTCAGCCATTTTCACATCCAGGGTTTTTGCCATGATATCGAGAAATTTACCGGTGCCTGCCGCACATTTGTCATTCATAACGAAATTGTGAGTAACTCCCAGATGGTTAACCCTGATAGCCTTCGTATCCTGGGCTCCAATGTCAATTATGGTTCGTACCTGCGGGATGAGAAAGCTCACTCCTTTGGTTTGACAAAGTATTTCTGTAAATACCTTTGTTGCAAACGGAACAGCATTTCTTCCCCATCCTGTTGATACTATACTCTTCAATTCATGTATCGAACAAGCTGCGGCTGAACATGCCTTCTCCAATACCTCTGAAGCTGCTTTAAGCATGTCATGCCCTGTAGGGATAAATGCTGTACCTGCAACCTCGCTACCCCGTAGGATAACCGCTTTGCTATTTCCTGCTCCGATATCAATACCAGCAACGAGTGTCATGTATCCTCTCCTCCAATTTAGAAAACCCGACCGCTATGCCGAAGCAGGTTTTGCCATCTTTATTTCTTTTAGCATTTCCGCAAATGGTTCAACTCTGCTGCCTATTACATCAGCTGTGTACAGGCGGGTTTCCACATGGTCAAAGTCAATTAAGAGGCTGGGAATTCCTAATTCTTTTCTCACAATCTCCTGAACTTTCATTGGCCCCACACACTGATCCCTGCATCCAACCGGGTAATTTAAAATCAAACCGTCTAAATCAAGATCCTTGAACAATTCCACCTGCCGTGCAGCACATCCAACACCCATTCTTAAAAAAAGCTCAATTCCTTGATGCCAGAAATCTGTGTATTTGCTTTTAAAATCTTCTTTTTTTGGAGCAATGATACCGGTATTGTCTGCGACCACGGCCAAACCGGCCTTTTCGATGCGATCTACAATTACAGGGTCACAGCATACTTTAAGCACGGCTACTCTTGGCGCGCCTTTTGCGAGAGGCCCCTGTCCCTTCGCTACCCTGTCTTTTAACTCCTCATAACAAAGATCCAGAATCTCTTCCATCTGGCCAAAGGTGCTGGGGTTAATAAGCCAGTTGGCTGCCCGGAACAGTGCAGCAATGTTATTGAAACCTGTTGGCGGGGGATCAGCCTCATAATAGAGTTCGGCTATCTTCTTACAACGCAGACGAAGTTCTCGCGCTCGAAGATTGGCTTTCTCAAGCATATCGTCAGACACTGTGCAGCCGGTGATTGTCTCGAACTGCTTCAACGCATCTTTTCCTTCCTGTAGAAGATACTCCAACCTTCGCTCATATCCCTCTGTCCATCTTCCCTTCTCCTCGTCCAACGTACCATCGATATAGATTACCGGAATATTGTATCTCTCGTGAAGAATCTCATCTACCTTGGGTGTCTGGTCGCAGACAAAACCGCTTGCCACCTCAACATCGGGCAAGGGAAGAATTCCCATGGAGATAGCACCCAGTTTCGCCTTGATTCCTCCACAGTGCATTGAAGCCAATGGAAGCAAATCCCTCTCAGCAACTTCCAGTATTGGAGCGAGGTTACCAAAGATTGCTCCGTGAGTGTAAGAAAGCAAAATGTCAGGAGCGGTTACATACAAGTCAGTTGAAGCCATCGTCATGGCGTTTTGCACCAGAACCAGCGGAGGCATCATGGTATAGACCAATTTTTTTCCTTCTTCTCGAGCCAGTACCACATCCACTAGACTTCTAAACCACAAACCCAACATTTTTCTCATGCCAACCAGGTCAACATCAAAATACTGTTTCATCCTTTGTTCTGCTCGTTTAAAATCATCCGGTGTAAATCCAAGTTTCTCAATCGCCTTCTCTACTCTGTTGCTTTGAGCATTAATTTCATCCTTTTCGTATCCACATAATTCTAAAAACACTTGATAACTCATGTTAATCTTCACCTCCACAGGATTTTTTGAATTGTCTCTTTTCGGCGTTTTCTATTTTTCTGCGTTTGGTGTTTCATGTAGAAAAACACATTACAGTTAACAACTAACCTGTACAAACAAATTTTTCCAATCCACAATTTCGCGTGCCAGATCCATTCAACTGCTTATGATCACTTATTAACTCCATTGCCCAAATAAATAGACTAATTTTCTTTCGCAAAAAGCGTTCTCGAATGCTTTCTGATAAGTAATTCCAAATTCTCATTACAGAATTATCCCGCCATCTTTCAAGGCTCCGATGTCCTCCCAACTGTAACCCACCGATAATAAGATATCTTCGGTATTTTCACCAAATTCCGGTGCCTTACTTTTAATCTTGCACGGCGTCTCGCTAAACCATACTGGATAGCCAACCAATTTTACTTTATCAAAAATTGGGTGCTCATACTCAACCACATATTCGTTTGCCAGAACTTGAGGATCTTCCGGCACCTCAGCTAACGCCATCACTTTGGCAAACGCCATCTTAGGTACCTTCTCTTTGAGAATCTCTATCCATTCATCTCTCGGTTTTGTTATGAAAACCTTATCAAGGGCCGAAATACACTCCTCACAGTTCTGGGATCTCAAAGTGGTGTTTGCAAATCGCGGGTCTTCCACCAACTCAGGTGCACCGATAGCCTGGCAGAAGTCCTTCCAATATCGTTTAGACTGAGGATCTGCCAGGATGATCCATTTGCCATCCTTGCATGCGTAATGGTTCCCCAAGGGGTTCCTCGCTTTTGTCCTACTATGTCTCGCGACTGCCCTTCCCAATATCGACACCTGGTTAATTGTTTGAGCCTGAAGGTGAATCGCACTTCCCAGCAGCGATGCTTCAACCTCTTGACCTACACCGAGACGCTCTCTCGCAAGCAACGCGCTGATAATACCAAAAGCCAGCATAGTAGCACCCAATTGATCGAAAATTCCGGCAACTGCTACAACCGGTGGCCCCTCTCTTTCTCCTGTCTGCATCATGAAACCGGAACGTGCCTGAGCGGCGGTGTCAAAGGTACGAGATTCAGGTTCCGGACCTCTTGATCCATAGCCCGATGCCCTACCATAGATCAGTTTAGGATTATATTTCTTAAGATTCTCGTAAGAACATCCCAGCCGTTCGCACACCATTGGGCTGTAGTTAGTAAAAAAGACGTCCGATTTGGCAACGAGCTGGTACAATACTTCCCTGCCCTTTTCTTTCTTCAAGTCTAATGTTATTCCTTTTTTGCTGCGGTTTGGAGTCTCGAAAAAGGTATTCACGCCTTTGTGCGAGAACCAAACGTCTCCATATGCCTCAAAACCGCGCGACATATCTCCACTTCCCGGATCTTCTATTTTGATAACTTCAGCACCCATGTCTCCCAAAATGTAACCGCAGGCCGGCCCGTTTTGCATTGCTGCCAGTTCCAGCGCCCTAATCCCTTTCAATGGTCCTTCCATCGTTTGCCTCCTATCCACCATTTAGATTCTATCAAACTCTGAGTTATTCGAATACACCGTCACTCAGGTAATTAAGAAATGTTTCATCACTCATTCCGAGTATTTCACGGCACACAAGCTCCGTGTGTTCTCCCAGACAAGGAGCCGCTTTCAGTTCGGCTGAAGCTCTCGACATCCGAAATGCATGATTCCGAGCCGAATAACTGCCCAGTTCAGGATGGTCGAGTCTCACGAAATGATTTCTGTACTCCAACTGCGGGTCGGAAAACATGTCTTCAACATTTTCGACAACTCCGGCGGGTATGCCAACTGACTGCAATACAGACATTACTTCTTCAGGGCTTCTATTTTCCGTCCATTTTTCCACGTAACCGTCGAGTTCATCCTCATTCTCCTTTCTCGCGGAGAAACTACCGAACTTCTTCTCTTCGCTTAAAAGCGGATTCCCGATTATCTCACACATATTTCGCCATTGAGCTTCCGTAAAGACCGCAATGGCACACCACCTGTCAACACCTTTGCATCGATACACACCATGTGGCGCTCCGCCCGGTGACCTGTTACCCATTCTGTTCATGATATGACCGTTTGCCTGATAATCAAGGAAAAGCGGCAAGAGGTATAACATCGAGCACTCAAGCTGCGAAAACTGCACATATTGACCCTTGCCGGTTCGGCGCCGGTAAAGCAGCGCAGAAATGATGCATGAAGCAGCCAGCAACGGAGGGTATTGATCGCATATTGCGCCGAACGGGGGGGCAGGTTCACGGTCAGGCCAGCCTGTTACATATGTAAAACCGGCCAATGATTGCAGGGTGCCGCCCGTTCCTCTCTGCCCGCGGTAAGGTCCCGAATGCCCCATGTTCGATAACCGGACCAAGATAACCTGGGGGTTGATTTCTCGTATCGTCTCATACGTGAACCCCCATTTCTCAAAAACACCAGGTCTGAAATTCTCTATGACGACATCAGCCCATTTCACCAGTTCTTTGGCGACCTGGATAGCTCGTGGATGATTCAAGTTTAATGCCATACTTAATTTGCTTGTATTCTGATTGGCCCAAAACAAACTTCTATTTACACCGGGTTCTCCATCTTTGTAAGCTGGAAAGAGCCTTGTAGGATCGGGTCGATCAACTGACTCAACCCTAATGACGCTCGCTCCAAAATCAGCAAGTAATTTGCCCGCCAGAGGCCCTATGCCAAAAATAGTAAACTCAACGACTTTAATATCTTTAAAAATACTGGTATTCATAATTGGGTTTTTGATCTAAATCACCCCCTCTTTTTTCAAGGTGTGAATTTCTGCTTACGAATAGTCCAGTAGTTCTGAATAAACCTCACTATTATGCTGACCTATTAGTGGAGCGGGACGTATCGCGGTATCATCCACTTCGGTGGAGGAGAAAAAGGGACCCGTATGTTTTAACGTTTTTTCCAATTCCGGATGATTCACCGTAACCCAGTAATTGCGCTCTTTCAGTTGGACAAAATCAAGCAGGTCGGGTGCAGTAGATCGGAAGAGCGTCGTGTAGGGAAAGAGTGTAG
>CAZXVZ010000185.1:0-5882 GCA_964644085.1 uncultured Syntrophus sp.
TGTAAAAATAGCAAGACTCCTCAAAAATGCATACGAACGGGAAAAAGAGTTGGAAATGCAATTAATTCATAAAGATAAACTTGCCAGTATGGGGCTTTTGACTGCCGGCATTGCCCATGAATTGAATACCCCTCTTGCGAACGCCCTGCTTTCAACACAGATGCTGAAGGAAGACACAAAACAGATATGGCCGGCACATATGAAAAAACTCAATTCCATAGAAGAGGAAATAAAAAGAGGAGGTGCAATAGTTCGTAACCTCCTGGATTTTTCCCGGCAGTCCCATGCGAATTCTGCCGTTACCGACGTTAATAACGTGCTCAATAAACTTCTGGACTTAGCCAAAAAATTATGCCATGACAAGAATATTCACGTTAAGCGATCTCTCAGCGCCGGAATCCCCCCTGCGCGTGGGAACGCAAGTATTCTCCACCAGGTATTCATGAACATTGTCACCAATGCGATAGAGGCAATGACAAACGGAGGTACGCTGGATGTTCTCAGCAAATATATGCCCGAGCTAAACAAGATCGTTGTAGAAATTCATGACACGGGCCATGGAATACCAGAAGACAACATTGGCGATGTCTTTGATCCTTTCTTCACGACAAAGGCCTCTGAGGATGGAACAGGCCTGGGATTGGCAATAAGCTATACGATGATAAAAAAAATGGGTGGCGATATTAAAGTAACAAGTTCATGCAAAGAGAAACAAAACAATGCATCTTTAAAAACAGGTACAGCTTTCCGTGTAGAACTTCCTGCACTCGACAATGGTTATTCAAGTAATGAAAATAGGGAAGGTGATGTAACGTGAATACCACAAATATTCTTATTGTGGAAGACGATCTAAAAATGAGAAATTCCTTGAAAGAAATCATGGGGAGAGAAGGTTATCTGGTTGATTGTGCCGAGACAGGGGAAGAGGCGCTGTTAAAAACGAGACAGACATACTATGATCTCGTTATCACTGATCTCAGGCTTCCCGGAATCGATGGAATGGAGGTCTTACGGGCTGTTCAGAAATCAGCCCTTGATACCAGTGTTGTTATTATTACAGCCTATGCGAGTGTCGATAATGCGGTGGAGGCAATGAAGGAAGGGGCAGAAGACTATATTGCAAAACCTTTCAATATTGATGAGATAAGGCTTGTCGTGAGAAAAGTGCTCGACAAGAAAGCGCTCCTCGATGATAATAAACTCCTGAGAAGCCAGCTTAAGAAGAAATATAGCTTCGGTAATATTGTAGGTAACAGCGAAGTCATGATCGACGTGTATAAAACCATTGAGAAGGTTAAAGACGCAAAGGCCACTGTTCTTATTTTGGGAGAAACAGGGACGGGAAAGGAGCTTGTTGCGCGGGCCATTCATTTCAACAGCATCAGATCAGACAGACCTTTTCTTCCCGTCAACTGCGCGGCGTTGGCAGAAACCCTCCTTGAAAGTGAACTTTTTGGACATAAAAAGGGTGCTTTTACAGGCGCTATACGAGATAAACAAGGTGTCTTTGAGGTGGCCGATGGAGGCACCGTATTCCTTGATGAGATCGGTGATATAAGCCTGCGTCTTCAGCAAATTCTTTTAAGAGTGCTTGAGAACGGAGAAATTCAGCCTGTCGGTTCAACAGGACGCAAGAAGGTCGATGTGCGTATCGTCGCCGCAACAAATAAAGATCTTGAAAATTTGATAGCTTCAGGTTCCTTTCGAGCTGATCTTTATTATCGTCTCAACGTCATCACCTTGCGTCTGCCTTCGCTTCGGGAGAGAAGAGAAGATATCGCTATGCTCGCCGGATATTTCTTAAGAAAATACAGCGCTGAAAATAATAAGACAATAAAAGAGATATCGAAAGAAGCCCTGCATTTGCTTGACAAATATCCCTGGCCCGGAAATGTGAGAGAGCTGGAGAATGTTATAGAACGCGCCACACTTCTCGAAACAACGGATGTGATTACTGAAGAAAGCTTGCCGGACAACATACATAATGTTCCCGAAATGCCGACAACAACATCTGATGCTGATTTGCAAACACTCGAAGAGGTTAGTCGAGCCTATATACAAACAATTTTAGAGAAAACCGGTGGTAATAAAGCAAAAGCTTCAGAAATACTGGGTATCAACCGCACATCCTTGTGGCGTATGATACAGAGATTGAACATCACCCAATAAGCGCACTTATAATGTTGCATAATGCAACTACATGTTGAATAAAGCAACACGCCGCCTCAGAAAAAACGCATCATAATCTATCTCTCTATGTTTTTTGTATCTGATCATAAGAATCGTGAAGTGCCATTTTTAAATATCCGCTGTGGCACGAGCTTTGCTTTACTCATAGTACGAAGAACAAAAAAGGGTCGGCCCGCATAGGGAGGTGATTGCCTCAAGGGAGTATTCAATAGTCCGGCAAAAAGGAGGGCAACGTGAAAAGATATCGCTTGGGAGGAATCGCGATGGAAGATATTGAAAAATGGGGAAGAACATTTATTCGCGTCTATGAGTTACAGGGACCCGCAGCCTTTGGGAAATATCAATATAGCATAGCAAATGTTCTCTCTCTGAAAACCAATACAGAACTGGGTGAACAACTGCTCAAATACATCAGACACATCCCCAATCCCAAGGACATGCTTTTCGAGGTGCTCATTGACATTATGCTTAATGGTTACGTCAACACCAATTGCAGAATTCTTGCATTAGAGGCGCTAGCTGAACTTTTTCCGAAAAGAATGCCCTATTCCAGATATACACAAGAAACTATTATACAGGCAATGGAAGATGCTGTTCATTCGCCTCAAACTCTCGCATTTCGCAATGCCGTTAAAGACGTCCTGAAATCCATGAATGTGGAAATACAGAAAGGTACACCAAAACATACTTTTTCTCAAAGTGTTGCAGGGGAGGTGACTTAAATAAGATACGAAAACATGTTTGACCTCCAGGGCCCCGGAGGGATAGTGATCAAGAGGTTTGCTGCCGCCTGTCAGGGTATTTTCTCTCTGGGGCCGTATTAAATCGGAATGCAAGACAATACGTCAAAATTCATCAAGTTTATGTTATCCGATGCGACCGGACAGGATATCTTCATGTTTGTTTTGCACAGGCTCGACTGAAGTAAGTTCAGGTGACGGTAGTTTGTTACATTTCATAAACATCGGAACGTCCGTATGCAGTTTAAGAAAATTATGTTTGAGGTTAGGGAATGACAAAAAGCAATTTTATATATATTAAAAGTCTCGCTAGGGAGGGGGAAGAGGTGAACGAAACTAATCTTGTGCTCAATGAAATCAGTGATTTTTTTCCCAAGGACAACATTTCCCCACAAGAGAATGAGAACATTGTATTCGACTTACTTTCAGAGTCCCATATCGACACGGTGGATATGATACAGAAGAAAATTGTGCAACACAAAGAAGTGACCGGTGACACGGAACAAAGTGAGAGATCTCCCAGAGAAACAGCCGATGAGATAATCAGGGCCTATTTTGGAGATATGAGGCACCTGCCACTCATCACATCTGATGAGGAACAAGAGCTGGTGAACATAATTAGGGAAGCTGAAAATAAGGCAAAACGCATGCTGTTTGAACTGCCCGAGGCAGTAAAGGAACTTCTGGAAATAAGTGCCCGGTTGGAGGAAGGGACGATAAACATAATTGATGTAATCGGCAATACTGATATACCAAACTGTTCGCTAAAAGATGAGGAAAAATACAGGAAAAAGGCTGTATCAACCATCAATGGTTTAAAAACGCTCTGCGACAAAAAGGAAAAAATAACGAGAACGCTGCCAAGAAGCAACGAACAAAATAGGAAGAAACTTATCAAGTATCTCCAAAAAAACGATGCTGAAAGAAAAAAAGTATTGCTGAGTCTTAAACTCAGCAAGAAAGTCATTGTGAGCATTATCAGAAAAATAGCTCAGCGGGTGAAGTTCATGAATGCCGACGAATCAACTATAGTGACAAAAAAATTAATGGAACTGAGCAAAATTGAAAATGGGCTTAATGCTGTCAGGAACAGGCTGGTTCAGGGAAATTTGAGGCTGGTAGTTAAAATTGCCAAGAAATACATCAATAATGGACTCCCGCTGCTCGATCTTATCCAGGAAGGAAACATAGGACTCATGCGCGCCACAGAAAAATATGATTATCAAAAAGGCTACAGGTTTGCTACGTATGCAACATGGTGGATCAGGCAGGCTATTTCAAGGGCAATTGCTGACTGCTCACGGACAATCAGGGTGCCGGTACACGTACTTGAAGTGAAAAATAAAATCGATAAAACAAGCACGGCTCTTGCCCAGGAATTGAGCAGAAATCCTGACACAGAAGAAATTGCGATAAAATCAGGCCTTCCCTTCTGGAAAGTCAAAAAAAGCATGAAAATTCCTGTCGGAGTTATGTCAATCGAAACTCCCGTCGGAAGTCAAGAATCCACACTTGGTGATTTTCTCGCAGATAAAAACTCACCTTCGCCTTTTTTAGAGACAGTCAACATTGCGCTCAAGGAAGAAATAGACAAAGTGTTGGCAACTCTCAGGCCGAGAGAAGAGAAAGTCATCAGGATGAGGTTCGGTATCGGTGAGGAAGATAATTCTACTTTGGAAGAAGTAGGCAAAGTACTGGGACTTACCCGTGAACGTGTCCGTCAGATCGAGGTCAAAGCCCTGAATAGACTGAAACACCCAACAAGACGAAAACGATTAGAGAGCTTTCATGAGTAAGAACCTTCCTTTATGAGTCATAATTACCCTGACGCTCAGGCTGGTAGATGATCTCAACGATCTGGAATCTTTTTGTCCCTGCAGGGACTTTCCACTCAATCGTGTCCCCTTCTCTGTAGCCGATTAATGCGGTTCCGATGGGAGCGAGAATAGAAACGGTCTTTTCTGCGGTGTCAGTTTGTCCCGGAAAAACAAGACTGAGAATCTTCTCCTCGCCCGTATCCAGATCCTTGATACGAACTTTCGAGTTCATAGTGACCACATCATGCGGGATATTTTCCGGCCGTACAGTCTTGGCAGTATCAAGCTCTTCTTCAAGATGTTCAAGGTACGCGGCATCTTTTCCCTTATATATTTCTATAAGCGAGCGCAGTCTTTCCTTATCGGATAATGTCACATAGATTTCTCTGTCTCCCATATTGGCACCTCCTATCATGGATATATCCTGCATTTTTTATGCCTGCTCGGGGACATTTAACGCACTTGACTTCTCTCATACAGTTGTCATCTGTGAATCCTTGCATGTCTCCAGTTTGTCACCATTGTCTTCATTGCCGGTCGATTCTTGTTGCCTTCCCCGGTGGAAACGATGGTATTCGTACTGCATACGGCCGGCAGAGTATTGAAGAAAGCTATTTTCTTCTTCCGAATAGTTCACTTTACGCACTCCTTGTCGTGCGGTGTTATGGTGACACATAATCTCGCGCTCCTTTGACCGCGCCAGATCTTGAAATATAGTGAATCCGGCACGGTGCTTATGTTGCCGCAGTTCTCCTACGATAGCCGTCGATTGATCGCCTTTTCGGGGAACTGCGGTCTTTGTTGCCGTATCCGGCAGAACGTTGTTCTTTATCCAATCTTGTCTTACTACCCATGGTAGCCTTCTTTTAGCGTGTTATCAGCTTGAGGCGCACGCTTATCGAACGGATCGGGACAGAAGAATCATCATTTCCGGATTCGAGGAAGACGACAGAATTTAAATTATTTTTAAGGAATAATTTTAAAGGCGAGTCTCTTTGGACAGAGGCATAATAAATGACATGTTAATTCGGTAAACATGATTAATAGATAGCATAAACCCGCCCGTTTTGTCAAACCGATCGGTCGGGCGTTTTTTCAGTGTTGCAATCTACAAATATGTAATGTCGGTTATTCT
>CAZXVZ010000186.1:0-5878 GCA_964644085.1 uncultured Syntrophus sp.
GCATAAACCGGAACTTCATCGACGTGTAGAATGACCTCTTCTTTTTTCACAAACTCGCCGATGTGCTTTTTATGTTTAACAATACCTGCCTTCGGTGCCCGTAAAACCCTTTCAACGGTGAATCCCTCTGTGCTTCCAGGAATTCTCGTATGGGGTTCTGCTGAGCCATCCCATATCACCCTCCCAAGATTGTGCCCCCGATTGCTTTCTATAACGGCATGAACATTAACCGGTGACGTAAAACCAGGTCCGATACCAATGACAAAGGGAGCTTCATTCCCCTTCAATGACGTCTCTGTCTTCAACATCATTGCGTCAATAAGAATATCAGGCTTTAATGTTCTGACACAGTCCGCGGCGGAATCAACTACAACACCAATCATTTTATCTTCCCAGAGAGCGGGCACTTTATCTACACCGTCAATGAGCACACCCTTAACACCTTCGACAGCGGTTTCCCCTTCATAAACTGCTTCAGAGAACGAAACGGTTCTCCGAACGGAGAGCGGTTTCGGTATCTCAGTCATGAGTATCCTGCGTAAACCTGAGGAATAAAGCCTGAGAGCCACACCACTCGCCATTTCACCGGCACCTTTGATGATGATTTTCAGATCCTTCCTGTCGATAGTTTCTTTCTCTGGCATATCATGTTCTCCCAAAAGGACATATTCCCTGTAAATCGAAGAGTTCATTGATTCCCGAAGCTGTCACTCCATATATGAGATACGTTTTCTCATATTTATTTATGTATTTGTGTATTTCGTCAAAGGTATTATTTACCAGAGTTGTCCCCGTCATAAGGATGAGATCTGATATTTTAACCATATCCTCCGTTTCGGTTCTGCCGTCCCGGACCTTTATACCAAATTTTATTTTCCCTATGTTGTCATAGTTGAGATCAGTGATGTTCACATGTTCTACACCAAATGTCTTGACAAGCGACTCAGCAATAGCCGGGTTGAGTCCTATAAGGCCAATGTTGATCATGCCATGTTTGCTGCGAATATAGGCGGCGATTTCCTGGGCACATTGCTCCGGTTCTTCATCCTTGCAATGCAGTGTCGCCTCGATTTGGCCGCGATATTTTAGCACGGTGTTGAGCGTTCCAATAAAGATGGCCCGCTCGCTGTTTGTGCTAAGCGGCAGTTCGAGCACATCCCCGATTGTTCCCGTAAATTCTTCCGGGGAGTCGGTAAATGCATGAGCTTTGCAGCCCTTTATCTCTACTTCTATAACTCGTTCTTTTCCCTCAACGATGGGAAAATCCCGTCTTATTGGATTGCCTATGGCCTCTTCGGGGGTTAGCATTTTTACTGAGACGGAAACCTCAACATCCCGCCATTTCTGCTCATTCACAATCCGCTCAAGCTCAGTTTTTGCGGCCTCAATTACGGGAATGGTTTGATTAATGTTCATAAATATCTCCTGGTCATCGCATACTATCGATTCATGAATTAAAGGAATATCGGGTGCCCACGGTATTTAAAATAAACTCGTCCGGCATGGCATCTTTGAAGGCCGTTATTGCTTCAAATCCTGTGCAGTGCATAGGGATAATATAATCAGGAGCAATCTCCTGCATATCGGCAATTGTCTGCCAGATTACTTCGGTATCAGTGTTAATCAGATGAAACCCGCCTATTACAGCATGGACTTTACCGATGCCGGTTATTTTTTGTGCGTGTCGGACCGTATTAATGATCCCTGCATGCGCGCATCCGGAAACCACTACAAGGCCTTTCCCCCGGATATTGCATATGACGGCTTGTTCTCCCCGGAAATCATCCTGTTCAATCACTTCTTTCCGCATAACACAAAGGGTAGGTGGCACTTTTTCATACGGTGTTATTCTTTCTATGTTCCCGGTCAGCCAGGCACCGGGTACAATTTCAACGGGCCCCTTAACATCGATGATGCGCATTTTCCCGAAGGATTCAATTGCCTCACGGTCAAGATTGCCAAGATCATGTAAATCATTGCCAGGGGGCCTTGCCGAAAACCGGTGGGCGAAAGCTTCTTCTCCCACGTAGAAAGGAGTGTCGGCTTTTACGTAATCACCATATGTTGTGAGAAAAGGGACTAATCCTCCCCAATGATCGAAATGACCATGGCTTAAGCTAAACGCTCGCAGGTCGGAAACGCTTATATCCAGGGCTTTGATATTGTTCAGGAGCGCGGGGCCGCTCACTCCGAAGTCGAACATAAACGTACTTGTGTTTTCTTTTCCAGTAGTCCCGATTACACAGGACAGACCGTGCTCCGCGTAGATTGTCTGTCCCGGGACAGCCCTGAACGTTTTTCCCATTATCGGTTCGCTCCGAACGGCATCGTAATAATTATCGACAACAACTGTAACAGTAATCATTTCCACTGGATCTATCGTTATTGTTTCCATGGTTACTCTCCCTCCTGAGTGATCACATTGCCCTGATTTCTTTCATTCATCAATGGTCACATGTATTGGCGCCCGTTGCCAGAGTCCCTTTCAAATAGTTCTCGATGATCTCTTTCGGATATTCGCCCTGGGCCCCAGTCACAACTTTCACACCATTTTGCGCAAAAAGCTGTTGCGCCCTGCTGCCCATGCCGCCTGCTATAATACAATTTACACCTTGCTGAGAAAGCCAGGGTGGGAGAAGGCCGGGTTCGTGCGGCGGCGGGGTTACATACGTTTCATTGATAATCCTGCCATCCTTATCCGTGTCAACAAGAGCAAACGCCTCACAATGGCCAAAGTGAGCGCACAGTTTTCCTCCATGCGTTGGAACCGCGAATTTCATGGCACCCTCCTGTTTTGTAATATCAGTAGTTTTCATGTTTGTGTCCTCTTTGATTGTTGCGATACCTGATTGCTTATCATTATTGCTTTGTGTTTCAACTATTTGTTTAACAACATTTTCAAAACGTTTTGCTGTTTCGGATTTTCCATAAAAATACAGATAAGGTTTGCCCTCATCGCCGCTTTTTACGATATCCGGTTCGATGGGTATTTTTCCAAGGAAAGGTACGGAGAACTTATGGGCAAGTTTTTCACCTCCGCCGCTGGAGAAGATATCAGTCTCTTTGCCGCAATGAGGACAGATATAGCCGCTCATGTTCTCGATAATGCCGGCAATGGGAAGATTGAGTTGATTACAAAAAGTAATGCATTTCTCCACGTCAATAACAGCTACTTCCTGCGGTGTTGTGACAATTACAGCACGTGACTTTTTACCCATAAGCTGGGCAACGGACAGTGGTTCATCGCCCGTACCGGGAGGACAATCAACAACAAGATAATCAAGTTTTCCCCAGGCAACATGCTGAATAAATTCCCTGATTACGTTTGCTTTCATGGGCCCTCGCCAGATGACCGCCTGTTGAGAGTTCTGGAGTAACAAACCCATGGAAACAACATTTATGTTCGCGAAGCATTCAATGGGCTGCAGTTCATCGTCTTTCACACCCATCATTCGGTTCTCAACGCCCATAAGTTTGGGAATACTCGGACCATGAATATCAACATCGAGGATTCCTGTCCTGTAGCCCTGCAATGACAGGCTAAAGGTAAGGTTCGCAGCTACGGTACTTTTACCTACTCCGCCTTTACCGGACAGAACAATAAGTATGTTGTCAATCTTCTCAAGTTTTTCCTGAATCATCATCTCCTGCACGGCCTGGTCATTCTTTGTACCCTGGCCGTTATTCATATTTTGATCTGAACTCATGTTTCCTCCAATACATTTTTTAGTTTATTATAAATATCTTTAATGGCAATGCTCGCGTTGCAATCAGGATCATGTTCCAATATGGTTTTGCCCGCCCTTTGCGCTTCCGTTATAGCCGAATCATAGGGTATCTCACCGAGGAATGTATTACCTTCAGAAACACAGTAATTTTTAATGTTCAGCAAATGTGACGTATTTATGTCGCATTTATTGACCACTACTGCCGTCCTTATTCCAAAATGCTTTGTCAGAGAAAATACCCTCTCAAGGTCGTGTATACCCGTCGGTGTCGGCTCCGTGACAACCACCACAAAATCCGTTCCCGTTACAGAAGAGATAACAGGGCAACCGATGCCGGGAGGACCGTCGATGAGAATAAGAGATTTACCCGTTAATTCAGCTTCCGCACGGGCGTCTGCTCTCACTGCCGCAACAAGTTTTCCTGAATTGTCTTCTCCGGGCAAGAGTTCAGCAAATACAAACCGTTCCTGTTTCCGCGTGTCGCAGACATACTGATAACCGCCCACATGAGCAGAGAAATCAACAGCATCAGAGGGACAGACATAATGGCAGGCTCCACAGCCTTCGCAGGAGAAAGGGTCAACAACAAAATCGGATGAAATGGCGCCAAACCGGCACATATCCCTGCATAACCCGCACTGCGTGCATCTGGCAGGATCGATCGTGGCCTTTTTGCCTCCTGTAAATCCCGTTTGTCGTATTATCCTCTCAGGAACAAATATCATGTGCAGGTTGGCCGCGTCAACATCACAATCCGCGACAATCTTGTCGGTAAAGAGTGACGCGAGTGAAGCTGTAAGAGAAGTCTTACCGGTACCCCCTTTACCGCTTATAACAACACATTCTTTTATCTTATCCATTTGAAATACCTGTTTCTTTCATTAATTTAGTCCTCGTTAATGTCTCGATACCGGTGACAAAGTTAATGAAGTTATCGAGATATTCGTACAATGCAGTGAGTATGATTTCTCCTCTGGAATATCTTTCCGCGATTCGCCGGTCATCAGGAAGCGTCATGAGTAGAGGGATATTTTCTTTCTCAAGATATTCCTTGAGAGGCAGGAAAGTACCCTGGTCTCTGTTTACCACAACGCCAAAAGGTTTCTCCATATTTTTAGCTACTGATGCAACTATTTTAAGATCATGTAATCCGAAAGGGGTGGGTTCTGTAACAAGGACAATAAAATCGGCATCAGCCATGGTCTTCACTACCGGGCAGGATGAACCGGGAGGAGCATCTATGATATGGATATGTTCGTCTATATATCTGTCTTTTACCGCTTTAATGACGGGTGTAGCCATGGGTTCACCCACATTGAGGACGCCATGGATAAACTCTATATCCTGCAGCGCTTTTCCTTCCTCTGTATAGCCCACTTCCCGTTCTTCCTCCTTAATGGCTCCTTCAGGGCATACCTTTACGCAAAGTCCGCAACTGTGACATAACTCCGGGAAAACCATGGTAACGCTGGGCAAATTTACAATAGCCTTATACTCACAGTGAGCGCCGCATTCCGCGCAGAATGTGCATTTATTCTCATCTATGACCGGTACCATAACCTTGACAGGCATCTTGGATGTTGCTTCCGGTTTCAAAAAAAGGTGCCCGTTCGGCTCCTCCACATCGCAATCAAGATATTGTATCTTTTGCTTCGCATGGGCCAGAAAATAGGCAAGATTAGCAGCGATGGTTGTTTTCCCCGTGCCTCCCTTACCACTGGCAAATACTATTTTCATCGGGCTGATTTCTTTTTTATTCATGCTCGTACCATTGCTGTTCCGCACTGTGGGCATTTTTGTTGCGCGCAGGGAACACCCCGTTCGTGGGGAGCTCTTGTTCCGCATTGAGGACAAAGGCATTCCCCGCCGATACCAAGCCCTCTGCCGCCCATTCTGCCTCTACCGCTACCCTGTCCCGCCCCTCTGCCTGAACCCTGGCCGGCTCCTTGACCAATCCCACGGCCTGTTCCCGGACCTGCTCCTGTTGGACCTGTTCCATCTCCTCTTGGCATAAATACCTCCTTTTTTGTCTCAAGAAATAATCCCGGAAGAGAAACATCCCTGCCCGTGTGACCGTTGGCGCTTCTGAGAAATTTGCGCCAGGCAATCACGAATCTCTTGAAATCCATTTTCAAAATACTTCGTCTCCA
>CAZXVZ010000187.1:0-5793 GCA_964644085.1 uncultured Syntrophus sp.
CTTGTGGCATCACCCCGTCAATCAGGCAACTGTGAACTCTTCGCGAAAGAAATTTCGAGACACATTGAAGGAAAACACGTACTGAAACTCATTCGCCTGACCTCCCTGGACATTAAACCCTGTAAAGGGTGCTACGCCTGTGTACTTGATAGACCGTGTCCCGTTGAAGATGATATGAATTTTCTCCTCAATAAAATTACTGAAGCAGACGCTGTTATCATCACTTCGCCTGTTTATTATCTCAGCGCAAACAGCGCCATTAAAAAAATTCTCGATAGAGGCTTTCTCTTTTATACTGTGCTGAGGCAGACATATGGCAAGCCCTGTATCCTCATCAATTTTTATGGGATAAAAGACCGTATCGGCGTCGCACCCCAGATGCTCGAAACAATGGCAGTTATGCTTGGTCTAAACATCAGGGCAGACTTAAATATTCGCGCAGCTCTTCCCGGTGAGGCGGTAATGAATAAAACAAACCGGGATAAGGCAAAAACATTGTCGAAAACGCTTTTCTCTTCAAGACAGATAAAACGTGAATCAGGTTGTCCATTCTGCGGATGCGAAATCGTTCGCGTAACAAAAGGCGGCTTTATCTGCACACTCTGTCATGGCACCTTCAGAGCTACCGCAAAGGGCTCATTCATGAAAATAAAGGCCGGTGGTGTTCTCGGCCCGCTTGAGCATCTCATGCATCACAAAGCATGGCTCGCCAATATGAAAAACAGGTTTCTCGAGAAGAAAAAAGAGATTGTAAGGACTGTTATTCCCTACAAAGATGCCGGCCAATGGATCGAACCGGCCAATAAAAAAACTGTGGAATAAAAAAAGGCGCCGTATTCCTACGGCGCCTCTATAGGCCTCATTGTCGGATTGTCCACAGGAGTACTATTTATTCTTTTCGATATACTGTCTTTTCACTTCACGCTTGAGAATCTTTCCGTTTGGGCTTTTTGGCAATTCATTAACTACCTGATATTCCTTCGGAACTTTGAATGGTGCCAGTCGGGTTTTGAGAAAAGCCTTTACCTGGTCAGGCATAATTGTTTTCCCGGGCTTTGCTGTCATAAACGCGGCAACGCGTTCACCCCACTCCCTGTCGGGCAAGCCGACAACAGCACATTCTTCAACTTCCGGCACAGTGTAGAGTACTTCTTCAACTTCCCGGGGCGATACGTTTTCGCCACCCGTTATGATCAGCTCTTTCAGCCTGTCTACAATATAGAGAAAACCTCTGTCATCAATGTACCCTATATCACCCGTTCTGAGCCATCCTCCATCCCAAAATGTTTCTTTGGTTGCTTCAGGATTATTCAGGTATCCCTTCATCACACTCCTGCTGCGAACGCATATTTCACCTTCCTGGCCTTGTTCCATGATGTTTCCCGATGTATGTCTTATCTGTACTTCCATGCCCTGTACCGGCTGGCCTACGGCACCTGCAACGTGCTGCTCGGGATAAAAATGGTTAAAAACAATCGGCATACACTCCGTCATTCCCAGAGATTCGGCAATAGTAATTCCTGTCTTATCTTTCCACTGTTTCACTATTTCCAGAGCCATACTGGCGGCGGCGGAGAAACAGTATCTGACCTTCCCTAATTTCTTTTTCAGATCGGGAATCCCAAGAAGCCGGACATAGACGGTAGGAACAGAAAAGAATTTTGTTATCCGCCCCGCTTCTGTTAATGAAAGTACCCTGTCCATGTCAAGGGCCGGAAGTAACTCCAGGCATCCGGCGCTGTATATCGTTGAATTCATGATATGTATCTGACCGAACACATGGTTAAACGGCAAAAAACAGAGCGCAAAATCATCGGGCGTGGAATGTTCGCAAAACGCTATATTATGGGCCGAGAGACTGATGCCTTCATGGGTCAGCATAACCCCTTTCGGCACGCCCGTGGTTCCTCCGGTAAAGAGAACGGCAACCGTATCATCCCGTTCACGTTCGACAGCCCTAAAGTCGGCTGATCCGCTCGACATCACTGCCTCAAGGGTCAAATCACAATCGGACTGGCAGATTACTTTTTCCAGCATCCCCGGTCTTTTCAGGTGTTGCAAAGCGGACAATCTGTCGGGAGTTGTAAAGAGTACTCTCGGTTTTGTGTGATTAAGAAGGTTTGTCAATTCATCCGGTGAACTGGCGTTCGCGATGGTCACCGCGACAGCCCCTACTTTAATGACACCGAAGTAGAACGTAATCCAATCGGCCGAATTTGGCGTGCATATACCGACGAGTTCACCCGGTTTCACGCCTAATTTAATAAGGCCCGTCGCTACTCTGTTTACCCGCTCGTTCAGCTGGGCATATGTCAACTCAAGCTCACCTTCTCGGATAGCAGGCTTGTTCGGAAAAAACTGAGTTGATACTTCTAAATTTCGCGCTAGATTCATTTGAGATCTCCTTGATTCCATTTCCGGTTCATCTGATAATCACCGAAATAGTTTTTGTTCTTTTTTGATGCTCTAAACATGAATATTCAATATATTGAGTATTCATCTATATTTATCACAAGCCGGCTCATGATGTCAAAAAAATTCATGCTTTTTGTCCCTTCCGCTTGTTTCACATGGACACACACGAGCAAGCAGATGAAAACAGGAATTCATTGATAAATACGATATATTGATATTTTATATATTGACAATCAGGATTTCCTGTGATTATTTGTATGCAAAAATGCCGAAAAAAAACAATTTTGGCCTGTGCTTATTGATTTATTCAGTTCCATTTCCAGATTATGATTAACAGTCACATGAGAACTAAGGAGGTTACTATATGATTAAAACCGCTGGAGAACTTTATGAGGAAAGAAAAAAACGTGTGTCAGACGTTATCGCGTTAGAGAAACCCGACCGTGTTCCGGTAACAGCTTCTTTTTCTTTCTTCCCTGCCCGTTATTGCGGTTATACCTTCGCTGACATGATGTACGATCCCGATAAAATCTGGGAATCAACACTGAAAACCATCCTCGACTTCGCGCCTGACCAGGCAATGAATCCCTTCGGTTCCACTTTCAAAGGTACCCTCCTCGAGATCCTTGATTTTAAACAGCTTCAATGGCCCGGCAGGCAGCTCGATGCCAATGTTCCCTTCCAATTCGTGGAAGGAGAATATATGAAGGCCGATGAATATGATCATTTCCTTTCCGACACAACAGATTATATGATGCGCAGGTACTGGCCCAGGGTATTCGGCTCACTTAAGGGATTTGAAAAGCTTCCTCCATTCCGGAACATGATTACCTATTATATGGGTCTGGGCACTCTCGTGTCCTTTACCCAGCCTGATATGCAGGAAGCTCTCGAGAGCCTGAAAAAAGCAGGTGAGGAAATGCTCAGGATCGGCCAGTACTCCAAACGTTTTACCGATAAACTGCTGGAGGAAGGGTTTCCGCCCCAGGCAGGAGCGGGTACTCAGGCTCCCTTTGACACGCTCGGTGATTTCTTTCGTGGTACAAAAGGCCTCATGCTTGATATGTATCGCAGACCTGATAAGGTGATTGCGGCCTGCGAAAAACTTCTACCCATCATGACTGAACTGGCAATAAACGGCGCCAGGGCTTCAGGTGTACCATGGGTCGGCATTCCACTTCATAAAGGACTCGACGGTTTTATGTCCCTTGAACAGTTCAAGAAATTCTATTGGCCCACGTTGAGAGAGCTTATGCTCGCCCTTATTAAAGAGGGCCTCAACCCGACGCCGTTCTGGGAAGGTGATTGCACATCACGTCTTGAGATTATAAAGGACATCCCCTCCGGAAAAGCGCTCTATGCTTTCGAAGCCACAGACCTGATGAAGGCTAAAGATATCCTCGGCGATACCGTCGCCATCAAAGGCGGTATACCCATTTCCATACTCGCTACAGGCACTCCGGAGGAAACAAAAGCTGCTTGCAAAAAGATCATCGATTACGCGGGCAGGGACGGAGGTTTTCTCATGAGTACTTCCAGCAATATAGAAGACGCGAGAGCGGAAAATGTCAGGGCTTTCTTTGATTTCACAAAAGAATACGGGGTGTATTAAAGTAAAAAATATTTGAAAGACCGGAGAAAATATTAGCTGAATGATCCCGGACTTTTCACAAAAATCGATGTTTCTGACAAAATTCGTTGATTTTTTGCCCGAAAAAAATTACTCCAGAAATATCACCCGAAATACCTCTCTTCATTTGTCTTTAATTCACACAGAGGGTGGCGGATCAAACAACAGAGCTATGCTGGGGATAGCCTATTTCCCCTGGAAAGAAACAATGCTTTCACTGAATCTGCAAAAGGACAGGTATTCGGATTCCCAGGTATTCCAGATACAGAAAAACGCTCCTGCGGGTGAGGGATACGGGTACAGGGCATCATTAAGAAGGTTCAAGGATAAAAATACCGGTATTAACCCTTATGTCCAGTACAATGGGAAATACGGCATCTACGGCGCGGAATATTTTGGAGAAGAAAGTAATTCATCTCATGATGAATACTACACCCGGCTTTCCCTATCCGGTAGCATCGGCTATACAGGAAAAACCTTCGGATTTAGCAGACCTATTTACGACAGCTTCGGCATTATAAAAGTAGGTGACCTCGCTGGCGTAACGGTTTTCCACAATAATCAGGAAATCGGGAAAACTGACAAGGAAGGCAAGGTATTCGTTCCGGGTCTTTTTTCCTACCAAAGCAACCGTATTAATATAGACGATACGGCTATCCCTCTTCGCTATTCAATTGCAGGAGTCACCAAACAAGTCTCCCCGCCATATAGAAGCGGCTCTTACATTTCTTTTGATATAACGAAAATCCAGTCCGTAACCGGGTTCCTTCTTATAAAGAAGGATGGAGCATTTGTGCCCGTTGAATATTCTGAGGTAAGCATGGACGTAAAAGACCGCCCAATAACCTTTGTCACTGCGAGGGACGGTGAGTTCTACATGGAAAATATTCCGCCGGGAACGTATAAAGCTTCTTTTTCCTCTGGGGAAAATTCTTTTTCTTTTGATATAATAATACCAAAAACGGATGACGTGTTGATAGATCTTGGAGGTATTGTTGTTGAAAATATTCATTAGATATTCTTTCATCCTCTGTTTTTTCCTTCTAAGCAATGAAGTGTTTGCCGGTAGCTGCAACCTTTCGACAACAAGTGTCGCTTTTGGTGCCTACGACGTGTTATCTTCTTCACTTGTCGATACGACTGGAAATGTGCGTATTTCGTGCAATGGTTTCGTTCTCAGCAATGCGATTGTCTCGATTGGCCCCAGCAGCGGCACAACAAACATCAATCCCAGAACAATGAAGCTCACGACCGGGTCTGATCTTTTAGAATACTATCTGTATTCTGACTCGGGAAGGACAACGGTCTGGGGAAATGGAACTTCCGGTACATCGACACAAACGGTATTCATATTAGGAGTGCTTTTTTTCACTCGAGATCTGACTATTTACGGCAGGATGCTTCCAGGTCAGAATGTTTCCGTGGGAACATATACCGACAGTCTTGTGGTAACCATCACTTATTAAAAGTAGGTCTATCAGGAACAAAGCAATCTCAGCTTAACGGAGATACCTTATTACGCCGGTAGGCAAACACCACGAGCTTTGTCATGCCGGATCTGATCCGGCATCCAATCTTCTACTGAATTCCGATCATCCGCCGCAATGATGAAGATTTAATTTTTTTGTGGCCGGAGAAATATTATTTGACCGTTTTCTATCGGTTAACCAGTATAAAGACCGGCGATGCGATGGGCCTTTTTTTCTTCGTTCCAACCGTTCTTTTAGAAAATAAACAATCGAAACAGG
>CAZXVZ010000188.1:0-5785 GCA_964644085.1 uncultured Syntrophus sp.
ATAAATATATGGTAACCATCTTTGAGAAGTTCGTGGAAATCTCTCGAAGAAACAAAAACAAAATACCTTCAAAGGATAGCCCAGCCAAGCTATAGAAAACATTTTGAGGCATTCTTGTTTAAGCTGGCTAGATGAGTTTGTAGCGAATTGGAAAATCTTCTGTTCTTATAATAATCCCCTCATCCTGGAGTAATTCAAGATAAGCCGTAACTTCTGAGATCGCAAGAAAGGATTGTTCCGGCAAAAGCCCGGGGAATATATTCTCCGCTAGATTAAAAGGCGTTTGTGTGAAGGAACTACTTAAGCTCTCCATAACCCTTTTTCTTCGCTTCTCTATAAATCTGAGTAACCCCGAAATCCGCGCCGAAGGGGTCTCAATCAGTGGCCCATGACCTGGCAGAACACATCTCAACTTCATTTCACGCACACGTTGAAGGGACGCCATAAAGGTTTCTAACCTCTTGTACCCTGAAGCAACTTTGTCAGGTCTTTGCATTATTGGGTTTGGTGAAATATCTCTCAACAGGAAATCTCCAGTAAAAGCAATTCCGGAACCACGGTCCAAAAGCATTATACACCATGGTGTATGTCCCGGGACTCGTTCTATCGACAAATGATAAGACGAAAAAGGTATCATTTCGTTTTCTTCAAGACAGTTGACTGCTGCAGCATTGCGTGTAAAATCTGCTATGCTGCGAAAAAACCTTACAGCGTGTTTAATATATGTCTCAGGTACACCAGAGGCCCTGAGTGTGGCAATGGTAAACTTCTCTTCTTCATGGCAGTCTTCTTCAAAATTCTCCATACGGACAGCCGTATCCGGAGTTGCCCGGATCACAGCCCCGGACCTTTCCGAGATAGTTCTTGCAGAACCGCAGTGATCTGAGTGTGGATGAGTTACCACGATGACTTTGATGTCAACTATTGAATATTTTAAAGCGCCTAATAAACTTTCCAATTCATTAAGAAAAACAGTGCTGTTTGCCGGGACATCAATAAGGGTGGGAACAGGTTTTTCCGCAAAGTAAGCGTTGGTCTTAAGATTGGGGACTGGAGTGGAAAGTCTGAAAACATGAATTCCTCTTTCATCACTGAGTTCTTTTAGAATCTCCGTTTCGGTCATTGTACGAACATTCAAATTGGACCTCGTGTCACTTGCATAATAAACATTATGATTCGCTTCACAATGTTGTAGCACTTTGACCATGAAGTCCATGCAAGACAAGGCGTTACACACATAAAAACAACAGTCTCCTTTCGGTACAACTTGAGTAAGACCGGACTAATTTGTTATTGCCAGCCGCATGTTTTGCATCTAAACAATGAGCAGTTTAACAATTTTTGCGATGTTATCAAGTTCCTCGAGATTTTCTAAGAGCCTCAAGGCTTCCTCTGCCTTATGAGGATTAATAATCTTCGAAAATATTACGTTGGCTCTGAACTTATCTTTTATTTCGTCTTTTGTCATAGGATTCCTCAAGGGATCGCCTTTCGGGCTGTCGCTGAACTCCGAGAATATCTGTCCATCCTTCATTGTAACCTCAACTCTGGCACACAAGACTTCCGTCCCAGGCATTTCAGCAAGGCTCATTTTTCCGATTAGATCGCTAACTCTGGGATCGCGGATTGCTTCTTCGCAGAAATGTTCTGGTTTAGAACACCCTCTTACCAACGCATTGGCCACTGTGTACTCGCAGGTGAAAGCTGCGTTCCCATGCGGAAACTCACCTATTCTGAAAGGTTGTGCAGTAAAAACGTCTTGCAGGTGCCTTTTGACCAAGTACACAGTCACTTGTTCAATATCCTCAGCTCTTATTTTATATTTGTTCACAAGGGCTATAGCGCAATCAATGGGAGCATGCGTCGCCCGGCATGATGGATATGGCTTGAATTGACTTTCAGTGTAATACGTTTTGCCCAGATCTTTGATTAGGAATTCGGGTTTACTACAACCTTTTGTATAAAGGGTGTAATATCCGAACTTGCTAAGCAGCATGTCCTCGGGTCCGGTCCATCCCGCTTTTGCCAATTGGGCTGAAAAAATACCATTCCGTGCGGACAACCCTTGTATTAACTTGAAGGCAGTGCAGCCGTCCCATATATTCTGGAAACTCCCAGCAATCTGGCTCAATGTTATACCGAAAGCATGTCTCATTTGCCTCTGATTCAGGCCGAATAAACGTCCGGCAATTGCTGTGGCTCCAATCATATTAACAGTGCCGGTATTATCCCAGCCTCCATCAAACCACCAATCCTCAGCGGCAAGCACTCTTATGGCCATGTCATCTCCCGCCATGAGCGTCGCAATTAATTCTTTTCCATCCACTCTTTTCATTTCTCCCAGAGTCATGGCTGTCATCACTGTCGTTCCGCTAATATGGGCCGGAATGTCAGCTCCATTAATCTGGGGCACTAAGGCTTCAAAGTCAAAAGATCGTGCCATAATGCTGTTAACCATGGCGGCGTTATAGGCAGGAACCTTCACGCCGTGAGCAAAGATTGAAGCCTCCTGCTTACCACGCCAGCTCTTAACCAATTTTACCAAAGCATCGTTACCGTCAGCATGAGCACCTCCTATGGCACAGCCGACGACATCTATAATCCGATATTTAGTTTTTTCTACCGTTTCATCATCAAAGTTTTCGAAACGTGTGTTCAGAACATTTGCTGATAGGGCCTCGATGGGAACGTTACTTATATTACCATTCATTCAAAATACCTCCTCTTCTCTTGTGATTTATCCCTCAATTTCTACAATCAGCTAAGCCGCCCAACTGACAGTTGCCTAAACCATTATGGGCAGTCTATGAACATATCCTTCCCGGAGCTTTTTCTGCATGTATCGCGTTCAATTTCTTTTAGAAAACAGCAAATGCATATATTCCCGCGATCTTCCAATTGCAAACCGAACACTATATTATTTCATCAATACAGAAGGTAAATATGTTGCAATCTGAGGAAAAACGAACAGGAGTATTACACAGAAAATCAAAGAAAGAAGAAATGGATAAACCCCCTTATAGACTACCCCTGCAGGCACTTTGGAAATATTACTCACTATAAAAACATTTATGGCCACGGGAGGAATAACAGAACCTATACCTAAAACCACTGAAAGTGCAATACAAACCCATATGGGATCATAGCCCAATGTAGTCATTGTTGGAAAAAAGATCGGCGTCGCAAGAATCAAAAAGGCAAGGTCATCCATAAATGATCCGCCTAAAAGATAAACAGCAAATATAATACATAATGATATATGACGGTGAACGGGCAGATTTGAAAGCAATTCCGACACTGCAGCTGGTATATTCGTTATGGCGATAAAGTGGCCGAACATTGTGGAAGCGGTAATAAGCAGAATAATCATGGCCGTGGTGCGTAGGCCTTCCGTTGTGGAAGCCTTGATTCCAGCGAAATTAATATTTTTTTTAGTAATAGTAACAACTAGTACTGAGAAAAGTCCAACGGCACCTGCCTCGGTAGGCGTGAAAAAACCTGCCATTAGTCCGCCAATCATAACAATAAAGATGATTGCCGGCCATAGCAAATCGGGAAGAGCACGCATACGCTGGCTCCACGAATATTTTTTCCCTGCAGGCCCAATTGAAGGATTCAGACGACCCCACCCCAAAATAACTCCAATATAGAGAACTGCAAGCATAAGTCCCGGTGCAATACCAGCCATGAAAAGTTTTCCTATTGACTGCTGTGTTATGATACCAAGAAGGATTAGGGTGGCAGCTGGCGGAATGAGAAGACCAAGGACACCCACGGTGGCTACAATTCCTGTGGACAACTTTTTGTCATAGCCATACTTTTCCATTTCCGGCACTGCGACACTTGCGAATGTTGCAGTAGTCGCCGAGGAAGAACCACACATCGCTTTAAAAATACTCGCCCCCACTACAGTCGCCATAGCTAACCCCCCTGCTATGTGACCAAAAAATCTATGGGTACCGTCATAAATTTTATTGGCCAATCCACCGTTGAAAACAATCTGTCCCATAATCACAAAGAGAGGTACAACAGTCATGCCATAGTTCTCGAAGTTGGCGTGGAAATCATTTGCCATCATGAACAATCCCGCCTGTGGAGTAGTCAGAATAGAATAACCAATAAATGCTACAATCGCCATTGCGAAAGCCATTTCCATACCCGTTAAGAAAAGCACGAATAGCCCTAAAACACCGATAATGCCAATCATCGTTTCGCTCATTACTTTTGTGCCCCCTCTTGTTGAACACTAAAAATATCCGCAATGAAAACAAGCATTAATATGAAACAGGCAAATGCCAAAACGTAAAGAGTGTAAAAGGTCCCGATGTGAAGAACATCATACACTGTCCCGGTCTTTGAAAGAGCATAGCCCTTTTTAAAAACAAACCATGTCAGAACTGCAAGCAATGCGATATTAAATATTCTCGTAAGGACAAATATTCCTTTTTTCAGTGTTCTGGACATTTTAGCAGTGAGAACATCAATGGAAACGTTCCCCCTATCCAAAGCGGTTTTTGGCAATGCAAAAGACAGTACCAAAACACCGAGAATTCCGGTGAGTTCATATGATTGATGAACGGGTTTCCCAAATAACCTTCCGATTATATCCGTTACCGTGAGCAGCATCATGCAATACACCAAGACAGAGGAGGCATTTTGCATCCAGCCAGTAATTCTTCTACAGCAATTCACGAACCATCCCATCTCTTTCTCCTTGTACAATATCTCATTGGGGGGTTGGCCCCCCCAATGAGATATTACTCTACCCCACCTTACTTGACTTTTTTCAACTGCTCACGGACGAATGCAAGAAACTCCTCACCAGGAAGGCCTTTGTCCTTCATTCTCTTCACATAATCAGAGAAAAGTGGTTCTGCTGCCTTATTCCACTTTTCCTGCTCCTCAGCAGATAGTTGATAGATTTTCATTCCGCGACTGATGCAATATTCCTTCCCCTCTTTTTCGATATCATCCCATTGCTGTCCTTGTTTCAACATCCACTCCTTATTGATCTGCTCAATTACCTTCTGGTGTTCAGACGGTATGCTATCCCATTTCTTCTTGTTCATGGATACAACGAAAAGAGCGGTCTGCGCTGCCCCTCTTACCTCAGTTGAATACCTGAGAATATCAGCTGTCTTCCACGTCTGGAGTCCTGACTGCACCGCTGACATTCCCCCAAGAAGACCTTTTGACAAGGCATCATAAGTCTCAGATTGCGGCATCGCAACAACGACTGCACCGAACTGTTTTACGATAAACTCGTTACCACCCTGGGCTCGATACCTTATACCCTTTAGATCTTCAACCTTGAGCACTGGTTTTTTGACGGTATGAATTTTTACCTCAGGAGTCATGTGAAAATACATAACCTTCACTTCATCAAGTAACCCCTCAGTCTTCTTCTCGCCTTTAAAAAGAACTTGCGTTCAATGCCTGACTGTGGTACACCATAGTCAGAATGAAAATAGAAATCCGCTATCGCGGCAGAGTATATAACGAACGAGATATAGAGGACGTCAGGGAAGTTATTGCCCGAAATCCTCAAGCAAGCAGATACTACCTTTCAAAGGAACTCTGTCGTATCTGGGGTTTTACACAAGCCAATGGGACCCCGAAAGACATGGTCTGCCGTGGACTCATGCTGCTTTTCGACCGGGAAGGTTTTATCACGCTTCCCCCAAAGAAGCGCGAGCTTCCGTGGCTCTTATTCGAGCGAAGCACACCGTCCCCGGAAGCGGTGGACATGACCCCGATCGTCAGTCCTTTTTGCCGACTTTCGCCT
>CAZXVZ010000189.1:0-5776 GCA_964644085.1 uncultured Syntrophus sp.
CAAGCATTGGTGAACGGATTAAGATGCTCAGGCAGGCAAAAAACCTTACCCAGGAAGAGTTGGCAGGCAGGGCGGGGCTTACAAAAGGGTTCATCTCTCAGGTAGAGAGAAACCACACATCCCTTTCAGTGGAGAGCCTTATCGGTATTCTCGATGCCCTGGATGAGAAACCGTCGGTTTTTTTCGAGGGTGCTTTCGATGAGAAAATCGTTTTTAAACCGAAAGACAGGATAGGACTTGAAATGGAAGGCGTGAAAACCTTCCAGATACTTGTTCCTGCCGCACAAAACAGGATGATGGACCCTGCACTGCTCGAACTTGGCCCGACTGAAAAAACACCGGAAGAAAAACCTCATGAAGGAGAGGAATTCGGTTTTGTGCTTTCCGGGAATATTGAACTTGTGCTTGGTGTAAAAACTTACAAATTAAAGAAGGGGGAATGTTTCTTTTTTGAAGCGACGAGAAGGCATTACATAGCCAACAGTCGGTCACAAAAGGCTGTAGTACTCTGGGTATCATCTCCTCCCAATTTTTAGTGTTTTCAGGATAAAACACGGAAACCGGGAGAAAGGTCACATCTGGATTCATCAGAAGGCTCTATGCTGACTGAATATTATTTATTGCGATTAGGCAGACAGGAGGACGGGAAAATGACCCCAAAGAAAATATTTTTTACTAAAGGTGTGGGTGTCCATAAAAATAAGCTTTCATCTTTCGAGCTTGCATTAAGGAACGCCGGTATTGAAAAATGTAACCTTGTTTATGTATCAAGCATATTCCCGCCTAAATGTAATATTGTGTCGCGCGCATCAGGTCTCAAAATTCTAGCGCCAGGCCAAATAACCTACTGCGTGATGGCGAGAAATGAAACAAATGAACCGAACCGTCTTATTTCAGCGGCAGTTGGTTTCGCCATGCCAAAGGATTTTACGAACTATGGGTACCTTTCAGAACATCATGCCTTTGGTGAAAAAGCCGTTGTATCCGGCGAATACGCTGAGGACCTGGCGGCGACTATGCTGGCGACGACACTCGGTATTCCTTTTGATCCTGAACAGGCATGGGATGAGCGCAAACAGGTTTATAGAGCGAGCGGCCATATATTCAAAACGAAGCATATCTGCCAATCCGCGGAAGGGAATAAAGATGGTCTCTGGACGACGGTATTGGCGACAGCAGTTTTTATTATAGAATGACATGTCTAGACCTTATTTGAGTTTCTGCGGACTATCAGGAAATGAAAACGATTACGCGCGGGCAGCCGTAATAATACTGCCCATTCCCTTTGACAAAACAAGCACATGGATCAAAGGTGCCGACAAGGGTCCGGCGGCTATTCTTGATGCTTCACGATACCTTGAATTTTATGATATTGAGACCGACAGCGAAGTTCTTCGAAAAGGAGTTTTTACCGCAGGGCCGGTTCTTGCGGCTACATCTCCGGTTTTATTGCGAAAGACAGATTCAGTGATATCGAAATATCTGAATGACAATAAATTTGTAGTGACCCTTGGAGGGGAACACTCCGTTTCGATCGGGGTAATTAAATCTTATGCCAGACACTACGAGAACTTAAGCGTGTTACACCTCGACGCGCACGCCGATTCCCGTGATTCTTATGAGGGAAGTCATTATAACCATGCCTGTGTTATTGCCCGGGCACGTGAATATGTCGGTAATATCGTATCTGTTGGAATACGCAGTATGGATGTATCGGAACGTTCTTCTATTGACAGAAAGAAAATGTTCTTTGCCCATGAGATATTCAGCTCTGACAAATGGATGAATAATGTGATCCTTCAGCTTAGTGAAACAGTCTACATTACCATTGATCTCGATATTTTTGATCCGAGTATTATGCCCTCCACGGGAACTCCGGAGCCGGGCGGGTTAGGCTGGTATCAGGTTTTAAAGCTCCTCAGAGTCGTGGCATCGTCAAAGAACATTGTTGGATTTGATGTCGTTGAGCTTTGTCCATCGAATTCCAGAGCGCCGGACTTTCTTGCCGCGAAATTGATATATACGCTTCTTAGTTATATCTATTCAAGAAGCAGCAAGAATAAAAGGTAATAATCAACGAATATGGCTCAGCGGGGCCATGCATCAACAATGTTTGTTTACTTTTTTTCGGTATTTTCAACAAGTACGAGGGCTGTTTTTGAGCCGATGGAGAAAGCTTCTCTGACGGTACCTTTTACTTTAATTTTTTCACCCATCGCGGGCAATGCCCTTTCTGTAACGACTGCTATCTCTCCTGAGTCGTCACGGACAGTAAAGTATTTCAGGACGAAAAGCGAGAAGGTTTCAACCACCTCACCTGAGACAGTGACTTCCTTATCGGCATAATCTCTCGGATGACCGATAATATCACCAATCTTTGTAGAACCCAGAGCGCAAGAAAAGAAAGTAAGCGCAAGAAGGCACATAAAAAGACCGCTCACAAACATGCTGGTGTTCGTTTTATTCATCCCTTATCCCTCCCGACAGTTCATTCTGCTGCTGACCATGATTAGCTTTTGTTTTTTTAAAAAGAACGCGTCCACCTTTATACAGCAGATAGATGGCAAGGATTACCACGAGTATGAAACCTATGACAGGGACGAGGATGGCAAGGACAGAAGTAATTACTGATCCCCCAAGTTCAATCGTTGAGACGACGGGGTTGGCTGCACCGGCGGTAAAGAAAGAAGATTTGCCGCGCAATAATGCCGTTGATCCATGGAGAAGGCCGGCGATTCCTCCGCCCGCAATGATTGCCACCATCCATTTCAGCGAGGACGGCATATCAGTGACTATTGATGCAGTCGCGATTGTTCCGGCAATGACGGAGACAGGCGAGGCGATAGTATCCATAACGTTGTCAAGCCAGGGAACATAATACGCAGAGATTTCCAGTACGGTAGCCAAAGCGAAAGTAATAGTGGCATAATAGTTGCCGATCCATTCAAAGCCGGACGAGAGGTGGATGAATCCGAATATCGAAGCCAGATTCAAAAGAAGAAGGGGAACAAAAATCCTGAAACCGCAGGCAGCGGCCAATCCGATTCCAGTGATGGTTGCGAGTATTGTCTCTCCATATTCCATAGCATCAAGCCTTTTCTTATTTTCTTCTCATTTTGTAAAAAGGTCAATTAAAAAATGGAAAAATGGAAAAGATGATTTTTTTATCTCTTATGATTGTCTGTTACGATAATCCCTGTAACCAAAACTTCTTACTATTTCTATTTTCCCATTGCTCCGCACCACAGCGATATCGGGGAGGCAGATTCCGTTGAAGGTGGTATTTTTTACGATGCTATATAATGCCATGTCGGTAAATACGAGTTTATCCCCGATGTTAAGCGGTTTATTAAAAGAATAATCACCGATAATGTCCCCTGCGAGACAGCTTGGTCCCGCAAGACGATACGTATGCTTCTTTTGACCTGGTTTTCCGGAATTCATAACATATGGCCTGTAGGGCATGAGAAGAACATCGGGCATATGCGTCTCAGCCGATGTGTCCATTATGGCGATCTTCATTTTGTTTTTTATAGTGTCCAGGACAGTAGAAATTAAAACACCAGCATTCAGCACGCTTGCTTCACCGGGTTCAAGATATACTTGAGCACCATACTTATTTTTGAAGGTGCTGATGATCTTGATAAGCAGTTCCAGATCGTAGTCGTCACGCGTGATGTGATGGCCGCCGCCAAAATTGACCCACTTTAACCCTTTGATGTATCGGCCATAGAGTTTTTCGAAAGACGCGAGTACTCTTTCGAGGACATCTGAGTTCTGTTCACAGAGTGCGTGGAAATGCAATCCGTCAATCATATTCCGCTTCCGGAGAAATTGCTTTTCAAAAATATCATGGATAATACCAAGCCGGGAACCGGGGGCGCAGGGATTATACATATCGGTTGAGATTTCTGCATGCCCGGGATTTACTCTTAAACCAATTTCGACATTGCTCTTTCGAGCCATGTCTCCGAATTTATCAAGCTGGTTGAAAGAGTTGAATATAATTGAGTCAGAATATTTTATTATCTGTCTGATCTCGCTCTCCCGATATGCCGCCCCAAATGTGTGGACCTCTTTTTTAAATTCCTCACGGCCAAGCCTGGCTTCATTAAGACCGCTGGCACAAACCCCATCAAGGTATTTCGACATTGTTGGAAAAGTGGCGAAAGTCGCGTATGATTTCAAGGCATGGAAGATTTTACACCCTGTGCGGTCTTTTACGTATCGCAGAATCCGCATATTTTCTTCAATCAATGTTTCGTCAATGAGATAAACAGGAGTTCGGATAACACCTGTGGCCATGGAAAGAAACCTTTTATTTGCCGCGGTGAAATCTTTTTTCTTTTTACCTTTTATCAAACCTGTCAGAGATTTGAGACTATTGGTACTCAGCAGCGTGAGTACTCTCTTTTTCGCCGAGTCGGATAAAAGGTTGTACGCGATTGTGGCCGACAGGTTTTTCTTGGAAATCGCCTCGATTATTTCTGCGATGTTATTATTGTAGACCATGGTATGCGACTTCACATCTTTTCAGGCAGCGGAGAGTGTTCCACTACCTGCCACGGGAGACCGTATTGATTTAATGCCTCCATGAATTTATCAGGATCAAGCTGCTCCATGTTATACACGCCGGTTCCCTGCCATACTCCCGTAAGCACCATCATTGCCCCGATCATGGCGGGAACACCTGTTGTATAGGCGATCGCCTGTGTGCCCGTTTCTTTGAATGCATCTTCATGATCACAGACGTTGTATATGTATCTGGTAATGGTTTTCCCGTCCTTTTTTCCCGTCATAATATTGCCGATGACCGTTTTCCCCGTGTAGTTTGTTCCAAGAGAAGCAGGCTCAGGGAGAAGAGCTTTTAAAAATTTTATGGGGACGATTTTGTGTCCTTCATAGTCGACCTCATCGATGCGCGTCATGCCGACGTTTTTAAGGACACGCAAATGATTGAGATAATTTTCAGAGAATGTCATCCAGAACCGGGCCCGTTTGAGCCCTTTTGTGTTTTCAACGAGAGATTCCAGTTCTTCATGGAAAAGCAGGTAGCTGTCTTTTACTCCGGCAACCGGATAAGTAAAATTGAAATGGATACTGCCTTCTTCAATGATAGGCGGTGTCTCAATCCATTTTCCATCTTCCCAGTGCCGCACCCCCTGTGTTACTTCCCTGATGTTGATTTCAGGATTGAAATTGGTCGCGAAAGGGTGCCCGTGTGACCCGGCATTGCAATCAAGGATATCGAGGTAATTAATCTCGTCAAAAAGATGTTTCAGTGCGTACGCGGTAAAAACATTGGTTACACCGGGGTCAAATCCTGAGCCGAGAATGGCCACAATTCCTTTCTGTTTGAACCTGTCCTGATATGCCCATTGCCAGCTATATTCAAAGTGTGCCTTGTCCGGAGGCTCATAATTAGCGGTGTCGATATAGTGAACACCCGTTTCAAGGCATGCATCCATGATATGGAGATCCTGATAGGGGAGGGCTAGATTAAGAACAACATCAGGCTCAAATCTTTTTATGAGGTCAACAAGTTCCGGTACGTTATCGGCATCTACCTGGGCCGTCCGGATGTCTTTGTCGTAACGTCTTTTGACTTCTGTTTTGATCGCTTCGCACTTAGAAAGTGTTCTGCTGGCAAGCTGTATTTCTTTAAAAACGGCGGGAACCTGAGCGCATTTATGGGCCGCAACGGTAGCCACGCCCCCTGCGCCTAGATCGGAAGAGCACACCGTCTGAACTCCAGTCACCGCTCATTATCGCGTAT
>CAZXVZ010000190.1:0-5762 GCA_964644085.1 uncultured Syntrophus sp.
CGTCACGTCCTTTTCCAGTTGGCTGCAATACCCCGGTTGCTTTCTTGCAAACCCGCGTCGGAAGTGCAATAATAAGGGCGTTGCGAAACAGGACTCAAAGGGAAGCATTATCGGACCGGGCATGCGGGAAATACTATCGAGAAATTTTGTTCTTACTTTTCTTGGCCACTTTTTATTTGCCGTTGTCGTTAGCAGTCTCTTGCCCACACTTCCACTTTACCTTGCCCGGCTGACGTTTGACAATACGGAAATCGGTATCCTCGTTGGCGCTTTTGGTATAGCTTCTCTTTTGCTACGACCCGTCAGCGGGGTCGCGCTGCAAAGATATACCTATAAATGCGTCATCGTATGGGGGTGTTGCAGCCTTGCCCTCACTGTTATCGCCCTCCTTCTGGTAAAAAGTTTCTGGCTGCTCTTCCTGATCCGGGTTTTTCAAGGCGCCGCTTTTGCCCTCGTCACAACTGCCAGTTTTGCCCTTGTCGTCGACATTACACCGCCTGAAAAAAGAGGACAGAGCCTCTCTTATTTCCTTCTCTCGGCCAATATCGCCATGGTAGTGGCTCCGTCCCTCGGTATGTTCCTGGTCAACCGGTTTTCATTTGACACGCTTTTTCTCACGCTGTTACTTATTTCTATTGTCGCGCTCGTCACGATTTGGCCGCTGAGGGTGGACAGTCCACATGAAGCTGTGGAGCAGATTACCAAGACAAATTCACTGATCTGCCGACCTGCCATACCTGCCTCTCTGGTCAGCCTGGGACAACAGCTAGGATGGGGAGCAATTAGTGCTTTCTTTCCTCTCTATGCGGTGCAGAAAGGCGTCGCCAACCCCGGCCTTTTTTTCGGGGCCATGGCGGCAGCAATGCTGGTGTGCCGGACGTTCGGTTCAAGCCTCATCAGCCTTTACCATCCGCGAAAGCTCATAGTAACACTGCTTGCAGGTACAACTGTCGGCGTTCTGCTCCTTGCTTACTCCGGCACACTCGCCATGTTCATTTTTGTGGGTGTAATCCTCGGTGCTGCCAACGCGTTCATGATGCCGACGCTCATGGACTATGCCGTTCGCCGGGCAGGCTCTTCCTCCAACGCCGCGGTGGCAACTTTTATGGGTCTCTCCGACTTAGGCATGGCCCTCGGGCCAGTCATTATGGGGCTGGTGGCAAATAGTTGCGGCTATTCCGTAATGTTCATCTGTGTGGCATTGACATCGATGCTCAACCTCCTCTATTCTTCGGCAACACTGAAGGAATATACACAGAGATAAGCTTCAAAGAAAAAGCGGGTGACCACATAAGAAATTGACAAAAGATTGTCCGCTTCTCCCAATAGGATATGTTTGCAGCTTCTGTAACTTTGACAATTTCCCCGCCCATGAATTCATTTTCCCTCAATTGTCGGTTGATTTTAAGAGAATCATCTCCCATCAGATAATCGAATGGCACCTCAAGACTCACAGTCACGAACCACTTGTCGGTGGGGTTGTGCAGTAAGTAGTTGAGAATCAGCGGCTTTTATCCTGATTTTCACGACGGTCTTTTTCCTGATTTTCCTTCTCTGATTTCCAAGCCCTCATTATGTCCCTGATGCGTCTTAACCTCATGTGAAGGAAACCGGATATATTCAACTCCTCGTGATAGATTTTCATCGAGTACTTTGCTGAGATGTCTTTATCTTTCTTATCTTCGATCTCAGGCATGTCGCTATTTTACCACTTACAAGTTCTAAATGGAAAAGTATTAACATTTTTTCTTAATTTTTTTCAAGGACTGTCGATAATGCAACCAAGGAGGTAAATATTATGGGAAACCCTGATAACGAAGCTTCAAGATGCCCCCAATGCGGTTCAATAATGTGGCCCGAAGATGATCACACGAATGCGGTAAAAGTCCTTGTTTGCACAAAACCTACCTGTCTTTACAGGGTATATCCGGATTATCCGAAAAGGAACGGTAATCAGGAAATATGTTATCTCTGCGGTAAAATTTTCACAACCGAACCGGAAGATCTTGGCATGTTGTGCACTGACTGCAAAAATGCCGTGCGTCAATACAAAAGAAAAACATCGGGCGGACACAATGGGCTTTACAATACCCGCCGGTCGAAAAATATCCTTCACATCTAAAAACAGCAAATTTCATCGGACTAAACGCCTTCTTTTTTCAACAACGGAGCCTGTTGAATATTTCTCAAGGTGACAAAGTTTATATTGAAAGACATCAGAAAGTATGTTAAAAAAATAACAAGCAAGGTACAAATTAGTGGGAAATTTTCTGGACAAACTCAGCGTCAGACAAATGGTCAAGGAAGACTTGGACTCTATTATTGATATCGACACAAAAGTCCTCGGGGAGACAAGAAGGGACTATTGGGTCGTAAAGATTATCAAAGAAGCTGATTCAAGACCGCCGGATGCTTCCCTCGTCGCGGAGATTGATGAGAAGGTTGCCGGCTTCATCCTTGGAGAGATCAGCGGCTGGGAGTTCAAAGTCCCCAATAATATTGGGTGGATCGATACAATCGGAATAGATCCTGATTATCAGAACAGGGGCATCGCTAAAATTCTTGCTACGGCTCTAATAAATAATATAAAACAACGCGGTGTTGATACCATTTACACGCTTGTCAACTGGAACGACTGGGACCTTCTTCAATTTTTTCACGCCATGGGTTTTTCCAGGGGTGATATGATTAACCTCGTCCTCAAAGTCTAACAGAACATAATAAACCCGGATTTGTCATTAGATCTGCTCCATGGCGAGCCTTTCTCCGCAAACACTCTCTTTTCGCTCCTGCGGCTCCAGTCGTTCCCATTCGGCTTCGGAACTTTTGCTTACACAAAAGACCAAGCTTTGTTGACTCGAAGGTTTGCTTGAACAAACCCAACAGTCCGCTAATGGAAAATCCGGGATAAACCATTGTCTTTTTGATTTGCTGGCACTCTTGACCTCTTTTTTCATCGCTCGCCACATTTCTCGGCACGAACACTGATCAGTTTCTTTACTGTTCACTATTCACCAACAACCATACACTGTCTTTTCAGGATTAGCCTTCGGTTCCTAGTATTTTGAGTTTTGTTCTGGCCTGTATTTTATTGCTTTTTAAACGATTTGCAGATTTAATGGTTTCGATATCAACCCCATATTTATCTGATATCGACGTGAGGGTTTCGCCTTTCTTGACGATATGATATTTGACTTTCGCCACGCGTTTTTTTGTCATTTCTTTCTTTTCTACAGGTTTCTTCTCTGCATAACTGGCAAGTCTTAGTTTCATGTTGGGATAGATTTTACCGTTCTTCAATTTATTGATGGTTTTGAGATCAGAAACATCGAGGCCATATTTTTCCGATATCGAGGTGAGGGTTTCACCTTTTTTAACAATATGGGTAGATTTTGTTTTTACCTGTTTTACGGGCTTTTCTTTTTCGTTTTTTGTGACGGAACGCTTTGACGCGGTCTCATTGATTGCTTTGTTTAAATTCCCCGCAACAATTGTTCTTGACGGTCCGGTAAACCTGGGTATGGCAATAACCATTCCTCGTTTAACCCTCAGTTCTTCCTCGCAATTGTTCACAAGCACTATGTCTTCATTTCTCACACCATATTTTTTCGCGATTTTCGCAAGAGTATCGCCTTTTTTCACCTTGTAAGTAATGACGCTCTTGATTGTTCTTTCATTCTCAAGAGCTATTTCGAGTTTTTCGCTGAAGTCGATTGTGTCAATCGGATAAGGAAGTTTAATCTCATAATCGTCTTCACCCGGAGGTGTTATACCGCGGACTAGTTCGGGGTTGTAAGATCTCACTTCTTCAAAGTCAAGTGAAGAAGCTCTCGCAATCGCTGTCAACGGTGTCGCGGGAGGAACCCTGATTTCCACAAATCGTATAGGATCCTGAAAATCAATGCTTCCAAAACCGTATTTTTCCGGCTCTTTCGCTATAATCGCCGCGGCTATCAGTTGCGGAATATAATTTCTTGTTTCCTGTGGTAGCGCTCCATACCGGTAAAGTTCCCAAAAATCGTTTGTGTTGTGCTTTTCAATGGCCCGCTCTATCCTTTTTTCCCCCGCATTGTATCCCGCAGCGGCAAGATACCAGTGGCCGAATTGATTAAAAAGGTCACGGAGATACTTTGCTGCTGCAACGGTTGATTTTTCCGGGTCTCTTCGTTCATCAATCCAATAATTAACCTTTAATCCGTATCGTCCACCCGTAGCGTAGATGAACTGCCAGGGGCCGCAGGCTTTGGCGCGGGAGTAAGCTTTTGGATTAAATCCGCTCTCAATCATGGCGAGATAGACAAGATCTTCGGGCATCTTATGCTTACGGAGTATTTCTGTAATGATAGGCACATAGCGTTTTGACCGTCTCAGCCAGTTCGTAAAGACTTTTCTCTTCTCATTGGTAAAATAGCGGATGTAGTATTTCACCGCGTCATTAAACACTATGGGGATATCAAAATTCTGAAGTTCTGTGCTTCCGATGAGTGGTTCCAGATCATCGTCGTCTATGCCAGTCTGTTCTTCAAATTCAGGAAGAGAAGGGTCTATCGTGAGGTACATCCGTCCCGTTTCTTCATTCATGACCGGTTCGGATGCGGTGAGTGCCCGTATGGCCGTCTCAGAAGAAGCGAGTGAACCTGAAGCCATCCCAGTTGTAGCAGAACAAATCAGCGCGAGAAAGGCAACGAGGAGAAAAGAACAACCAACTACAAGTGAAGTTAATCTAGATCTCCTATCCCTCATCGCGCACATTACCTTGATAATAAAAGCTATACGATTAAAAGTCAACAAAAAAATGGTTTTGTTTCTTATAGGAACAATTAAATCATAAGATCGAGCTTCCTGAATATTACATAATTACTTAATATCGTTAATGATATTTTTTATTTTTTAGGCAATATTCATCTGGCTTGTTTTTTGTGGAATCAGATATTGGCTCTGGCGGGCGTCAGCACTTTTCCGACAAGCCCTCTGCTGCCCTGCGCGAAGTCATAAGCCCGCATCTGTTTCTTGTTTTCCATCTGCAGTTCCTGAATATTCAAAACGCCACAGCCGGTATCGACAAGTATGCCTTCTTTCGTAATCCTCTTTATCTCACCTGGATTTGTCGCTTCAACCTTCTCTTCGACATCCGCTTTAAAAATTTTCATCATTTTTCCATCGAGAAAGGTGTAAGCGGTGGGCCAAAGCACAAAAGCGCATATCTGCCTGTTTATCTCTGGAGCGCTTTTCGTCCAGTCGATGAGGCCCATTTCTTTGGTAATGATCGGTGTGTATGTTGCCGTTTCGTGGCGCTGGATTGTTCCTTCCATCACACCACGAACTTCAATCTGATCGAGGATCCCTGGTAAAATTTCCGCTACCCTATGCGAAAGCCTCTCAGAAAGATCAATGAGATTTTCACCTTCTCCGATGACAGTCTTTTCCTGATAGACGATATCGCCCTCATCCATCTTCTCATTCATTCTGATGAAAGTAATACCTGTAACCTCGTCGCCGGAAAGAATCGCCCACTGCATAGGTGAGGGGCCGCGATAAAGGGGGAGCAGTGATGGGTGGATATTGAGGGATCCGATTGAAGGTATATCGAGTACCCATTGAGGTATGATTAGCCCGAAAGAAGCGACCACGAAAAGATCAGGCTTGAAATCCGGCAGGGTTTTTACGATATCGTCCTTGAAAGAATTAATCTCCATGATTGGAAGCTCTGATTCTTCAGAGGCTTTCTTCACCTCATTATCATCAAGAGCATACCCCCTGCC
>CAZXVZ010000191.1:0-5718 GCA_964644085.1 uncultured Syntrophus sp.
ATTGTGTAGAGATCTGGTCCTATCTGCTTCATTTCAAAATCAATGTCCTTTCCAAACATAAATCTTGCCTTACCAAGGGGTGTTGCATCTAAAAATACCATCGGGTTAAGCGTAAGGTACTGGAAATCATACTTACCAAAAAATACAAAGTACTCAATGTCTTTCAGGAGAAAGTGCGCGGGGTTGTTTGATTCGGTGTAAAAAATACCGTCATCATTAACAAGAACAATATTAGGGATCAGTCTTTTAAGGCTCTTTTCGGTTTTAACATAAACTCCGGTTTCTTTGGGACTAATCTTATCATCCTTGGCAAATACACTGTTACCGAGCATAAGGATTGCCAGAGTTAATATATATGTCAAAGTCCTGAATCGTACTGCCGATTTTTGCATAATTTTTTCCTTTCCACCTGGTGTTTTTTAAATAATTGTTAATACTACTTTTCTGTCACGAGGACCGTCAAATTCCATAAAAAATATCCCCTGCCAGGTGCCTAGCTTCATAGCTCCTTCGGACAGAGGTATTGAAAGCGAGCATCCTGTCAGCGTTGATTTGATGTGGGCATCAGAGTTGCCTTCCCTGTGTTTATAGGGATAGTCCGCCGGCACCATTCTATCAAGCGCCTCCATGATATCACTGATGACGTCAGGATCAGCCTGTTCGTTAATGATAAGACCGCACGTGGTGTGAGGGGTGTAGAGATAGAGAACGTTCCCCTCTTTTTCCCTTATCGCATGGGCAATCTCACTGGTGATGTTTATCGCCTGGATTCTTTTCGAGGTTTTTATGTTCAACGTAATCAAATGTTTACCTGCATCTTTCAGAATTTTCCATATCAATACGCATTACTCTAAATAGTTTATATATCCAAGTTGTCATCGATGAAATATAACACAAAATCCTTCGCTTTTATATCATCATTTTGCTTGACGTTTTTCATGATTATCTGTTAGAAAGTAACATTAATCTGCGAATGGTAAAGGGTGTCACGAAATCTGTAGACTGTTTGATGAATTTATAAAACAACTGTGAGGGTAGAAGAATGGGAGGACAATCAATAAAAGTACTTATCGCTGACCAGATGTCTGAAAGTGCCGTAGGTATACTAAAATCGAATGGTTTTTCAGTAGATGTTAAAACAGGCCTCAAACCGGAGGAACTTCAGGCGATCATTGGCGAATACGACGCGCTGATAGTCAGGAGCGCCACGAAAGCGACAAAAGAGATAATAGAAAAAGGAAATAAACTGCGCATTATCGGCAGGGCAGGTATCGGTGTCGACAACGTAGATGTGTCCGCTGCCACGGAAAAAGGCATCATTGTCATGAACACACCCCAGGGGAACGCCCTTGCTGCGGCTGAACACAGTATAGCCCTCATGTTCGCCGCAGCACGGAAAGTGGCCTACGCCGATAAGACCATGAAAGAGGGCAAATGGGAAAAGAAGGCCCTCATGGGTATTGAGCTTTACGAGAAGACTCTGGGCGTTATCGGAATCGGCAACATCGGCTCTCTTGTCGCTGAAAAAGCACTTGCCCTCGGCATGCGTGTTATTGCCTATGATGCTTTCGTGTCGAAGGAGTTTGCAGAGAGTAAAGGTATCGAACTCGTTGATTTCGATACACTGCTCAAGGAGAGCGATTTTATCGCCATCCATGTGCCGTTGGTAAAAGACACGAGAGGTCTCATCAATAAAGAAGCAATTGCGAAGATGAAAAAGGGTGTTATCATTATTAACGTAGCAAGAGGCCCCATCGTGAACACCAAAGATCTTCAGGAAGCCCTTGAGAGTGGCCATGTAAGCTGCGCCGCCCTGGACGTTTTCGATCAGGAACCGCCGCCGAAGGACGACCCCCTTGTTCTTTCGCAAAAGACCATCTGCACACCTCATCTGGGAGCTTCCACGGTGGAGGCACAGGACAAGGTTGCCATCGATGTAGCAAATCAGATGGTCGATTTCTTTTTACATGGGGTTATTAAAAACAGCGTCAATGCGCCTTCGGTGTCATTAGAGGTGGCAAAACAAATCGGCCCTCACCTGAAACTGTGCGAAAATCTGGCCGCTGTTGTTTCCACAATTACAGAATTCCCTATTCAGGAGATACAGATACAATACATGGGCGAAATTTCCCGCATGGACACAAAGGTTCTTACCCAGGGCATCCTGAAGAACGTTCTCTCTCTGCAGATGGAGGGAGTGAACTATGTGAACGCGCCACTTGTCGCAAAGAATCGCGGCATTATCGTAAAAGAAACAAAAACAGAAGAACAGCAGGAATTCAGATCGCTTACGACAATAACTGTGCGTGGCGGCAAAGAAGAAAATACGGTTCAGGGCACTCTGTTCGGCAAAAAACCCAGGCTTATCAAAGTCAACAATATTTATCTTGAGGCAGATCTTCAGAAAAACATGCTCTTTGTGTATAACAATGATAAGCCAGGTGTCATTGCCAGCATAGCCAATGTATTTTTCATACGGGGTATAAATATCGGTGGCATGCACTTCGGAAGAGAGAGTGTCGGTGGCTTTGCCATTTCACTCCTTGATGTTGACAAGGATGTTGAGGATAACGTCTTGAGAGAAATTCAATCTCTGCCGAACATCATTTCCGTAAAGAGAATTGAACTTCCATAAAGTCTCTGTTTGTGAGTAAATAAAATGGGTAAACAGATTCTTCCTGTTCACCCATTTTTTCTCTGTCTGTAATATTTTCAATGGAACATATCGACGGCATTGCGATAACAGGTAAGTATGATAAAAGCGGTTATTTTTGATTTCGATGGTACCCTCACTGAATTAACCCTGGATTTCGGCTTCTTAAAAGAAGAAATTGCCCGGGTTGCCCTGAGGTATGCTCCTGCCGATATTGTCCGTTCATCAGAGAATCATTTCATTATCGAAATGATATACGGAATCGCGGAACATTTAGGTACAAAGGGCATTGGGTTCGAAAAGAATGCTCTTCATCGATTGACGGATCTTGAACTTGAGGCTTCAACGGGGAAAGATGTGTATTCATACACAAGAGCAGTGCTGGCAGGATTGCAATATAAGAACATTAAAACAGGCATCATTACAAGAACCTCACGCAAGGTGTTAAAACAGGTTTTCCCTGATATGGGTAAATTTATCCATACCGCCGTCACACGGGAAGATACACGAAATCTCAAACCAGACCCGGCCCATGTCGTCAAGGCCCTTCGCCTGCTCAACGTTCCCCCTGAAGAGGCAGTGGTGGTTGGAGATCACCCCACGGATATCCATGCGGGCAGCGCGCTGAATATGAAAACTGTCGGTGTTTTATCGGGGAGGACAGGTGAAAAGGCGTTTCGGGAAGCAAATGCGACTTATATTTTCCAGGACATCAGAGGAATTATGGATATTGTTTAATACCAGTAGGAATTTTTTTAGTCAGGTGTTATATTAAACGCGTATCGTGACAACGAGGAGGGATAATGATAAAGAGACATTTAGTATTGTGCATATGTGTGCTATTTGTTGCGCTTAGCTTTCTAATCTCGGGAAGCATAAGCGCTGCTGAGACAAAAAATCAACCGACTGAGAAGACCTCGAGGCAAACCCCTAAACAACAGGCATCTGTTGAAGAAAAGCCTGAAGATGCTTTCAAAAAGGCCTTTCCCAGGGTACCTTTCGACTCCATCAAACCTACCAACATGAAAGGTATCTATGAGGTATGGAGGGGCTCCGATCTCATCTATTTTATGGCCGATCCCGGTTATTTATTCATTGGAGACATCATCAGTAGAGATGGCAGGAGTCTCACCGAGGAGAAAAAAGCGGAGCTTGCCTCGGCAAAAGCAAAGGATCTTCCTCTGGACAAAGCCATTAAAATTGGAAACGGTAAAAACACCATTGTAGAATTTACTGATCCTGATTGCCCTTACTGCAGAAAGGCGTCTGAATTTCTGGAACAGAAGAAAGATACCGTTACACGCTATGTCTTCTTTTTTCCTTTGCCTATGTTGCACCCTGATGCTGAAAACAAAGTAAAGTACGTTTTTTGCGCGGAAGACAAGGCAAAAGCCTACGAAGAAGCCATGAAAGGCAAATTGGATGATAAAAAATATGACAAATGTGATAAACCGGAAGCGGTTGAGCTTCTAAAAGTTCACAAAGAACTTGCAAACAGTGTGGGAATAAGCGGTACACCTTTCTTTATCGTCAATGGCAAAAAAGCCGTGACAGGTGCCAATTTTCCTGAAATCGAGGCGGCACTTATTAAATAATAGAACGCAGGAAGTAACGATTTGCTGTACACATTTGAAGGGAGAAAACCTGAAATAGCCGAGGACGCCTATGTGAGTGAATCAGCCCATGTCATAGGCGCCGTGAAGATTGAAAGTAATTGTTATATTGGCCACGGGGCCATACTCCGCGGAGATTATGGTTCTATTCATATCAGTCAGGGCACGGCTGTTGAGGAAGGGGTTATTATTCACGCTCCCCCTGAAGAAACCTCTCTTATAGGTAAACGCGTAACAATCGGGCATGGCGCTGTCATCCATTCCGCGAAGATTGGCGATCTTTCCGTCATAGGTATGGGGGCTATCCTGAGCATCCGGTCCGAAGTAGGCACAAACACAATCGTTGCGGAGGGGGCTGTTGTAAAGGCACAGCAGAAAATACCTAACGGGGTTGTGGCCGGAGGGAATCCCGCTAAGGTGCTCCGGACAATCGCAAAAAAAGATACCGATTACTGGGAATGGGGCAAGGAACTGTATATTAACCTCGCAAAAAAATATCTTGCCGGCGCCATGGAGAAACTGTAATGAAAAAAGTGATCATTGAAAAGCTGCCGGAAACAAAAGAGATAAATGGTGCGAAGCGCTGGGTAGATGCCAAAGGAGAGTTTGTGCAGATATCATACCGTGAGGATATTGGCCACGTAGCTTTCTTTGAACTGAGAAAAGGCCAATTCCGGGGAAACCATTATCACGAAAAAAAAGAGGAAGTTTTTTATATTGTGAGCGGTAAGGTACGGGCCGTCTTTGTTGATCTCGATACGTCCCAACGGGAAGAGCGGATACTGACAAAAGGAGACAAAATATACATACCGACCCGTGTGGGCCACATATTTCACGGATTGGACGACGCAACCGTTGTTGAATACAGCCGCCAATATTACGACAAAGAAGACGCACCGACAATAGATATCCCGGACTAAGAAGTGATTTTATTTTAAAAGGAGTACTCATGGAAACGATAAAAATTATGCCCTGTCTCGATATGAAAAACGGCCGCGTCGTTAAAGGTGTCCATTTTGTCGATTTAAAAGATGCCGGAGATCCCGTTCAAAATGCCGCTTATTATGAAAAGGAAGGCGCTGACGAGCTAGCCATGCTCGATATCGCCGCCACAGTGGAGAACCGCAAAACAAGGTTGGAATGGGTAAAACAGGTTTCATCGGTCATTACTATTCCCCTCACTGTTGGCGGGGGTATCAACAGCCTCGACGATATCGGTCTTGTTATCGGCGCCGGTGCTGACAAGGTTTCTATGAACAGCGCCGCGGTAAAAAAACCGGACCTCGTAAGAGATGCCGCGAAGCAGTTCGGCTCCCAGAGAATTGTTGTTGCCATCGACGCGCGCAGAAATAAAGCGATGCCGTCCGGCTTTGAGCTTGTCGTTGCCGGTGGCACAACGCCGGTCGGGAAAGACGCGATCGAATGGGCGAAAAAATGTCAGGAACTCGGCGC
>CAZXVZ010000192.1:0-1797 GCA_964644085.1 uncultured Syntrophus sp.
GTCCATGTCCGGCATAGAGGGTTTTGAATACAGATCAACGAGCGGTGCGGCCAGCATTCCCGTGATCTTTACACCTGCTTCTACATCGTCCACCTTTCGTGTTGCCAACACATCGAGAGTTCCCCGATCAAGAGAATCTCCGCTAAAAACAACATTTCCGCGTCTAATGTCGAGTTTCACACCATAGGCATCATATTTACCGTCCACGGTTGAGACAACACCTCTCGCTCTGATGTCTTCAATGTCCTTCATGACAAGATGAAGTGTGCCATCCAGCTTTGTATTTATACCGAAAGCTTTCAAGAGAACACGGTCACCAAGATCAACGGATAGTTTGATATCGAGAGGGAATGGAGAAGCCTTTTCCGGTTTTTTCTCGTTGCCCTTTATAACTACGTCTGCACTTGGTTTGATCAATGTCTCTTTCTGCTGTTGCTGGAATAAAGCTTCCGGCACAAAGATTGAACCGTTTACGCGAACGATTTTTGTGGTACCATCGAAAGTAAGTTCCGGGTTGATCGACGCCTGCAGTTCAGGAAGGTTGACGGCCTGGAAGCGCTCACCTTTCAAAGATCCCTGAAATGAGCTGATCCGACGGTTCTCAAGACGCAGTGTGGCATTGCCGCCGATAAAACCCGGCCCGGATCGGATCTGGAAAGATGTTATGGCAGCATGGTTCCGGTTGAGAACGATGTGTGCACCTATATCTTTCAGCCGGATGCCCGCAGAGGGCAGGTAAGCACTTGCATTGCTGAGGTTTAACCGGCCATCAAATTGCGGGTTGCCAAAGGTTCCGTTTCCGTTGAGTGCGAAGTCAATATAACCATCCGTTTCCTGAACAAGACCTGGGAAAAGCGCCGTGAGAAGGCCTTTCTCATGAAGTTCCCCTCTTGCTGTAGCAATTATTGAGTTGTTGTTATCTATGTTGACGGGAAAGCCGGCAGGAACTGCCAGGCGGAATGATGTCTCAAGAAATCCATGTCGCTCCAGTATCAGGTTCGCGCGACCCTCAACATGCGCATCCTTCCATGCAAATCGTAGAGATGCCTCCTTTGCCGCTGCTGTAATCTGGCCATTGGCGGTATGCCAGGAAAGAGATCCTCCCGCGAGGGCTGTTTTGCCTGAAAGATCAAAACGTTTTCCCGCAAGGAATTTTCCCCTGATCTCGCCATCCGATCTGCCATTTATACGCACCATATCCGGAAACACCGGGTGGAAAATATTCATGTTGACAGACTTCCATACCAACCGCAAGGACCCTATCTCCGGAAGAGTCAAGGCGGCTGGTTCCGGAGAAGCAGCGGTGGCATTGATCTGGCCCCCGTCTCCAAAAAAGGCATCGCAGGACATGAAAAGCCCTGTTTTTTTCCAGACGACTTCCCCGTTTATACCGGATACTCTCAGTTTGAATGCATCTTGTGAAAATATGCCTGACCCGTTGATCCGGCCCGACAGGGAAAAATCTCTCCCAGCAGACCACTCTCCCCTCAATGTGCCCGATGTTTGCCCCTCGAGTTTGGGGGAACCCACAAATCTGTTAGCTCGTGCAAGGTTAATTTGCTGCCAGCGGATATCTGCAAAACCGGCGACAGGATTCCGCGCTATGTTAACATTAATGTCCAGTCTTTCGCCGCCCGCGCCGATCACGGAGAATGGTGAAAAAAAGATCCTTTTCCGTGATATATGTACTTTTGAAGGTCTTTCGAGACCATAGCTGCCAAAAGATGTTTCCTTTCCTGACATATTGAGGATGGTTCCAAACCAGGCCCCGTCGGTGTATTGACCTTCTGCCAGAAT
>CAZXVZ010000192.1:1897-5661 GCA_964644085.1 uncultured Syntrophus sp.
CCCAACCCTTGGCGGAGAGAAAGCCTTTTGTTTCGGGCAGCAGCCTTGAGGCGTCATCGATCTGTACCGTGTATTGGAGTCGCTGCTGGAGGGTTCCCGCGGCGGCGATACTGAACCCGTTTCCTTTCACAGACAATGTCTTGATTTGCACTGTCTCGCCGTATAAAACTGCGTCAAGCTTTCCCCGTACCGCTTTTTTCTGAAACTGGCTATCAAGAACATCTGCGGTTAAAGATCCTTTCATCGGACGATTGTCCGGTGTTTGGAGATTTCCCTGCACGTCAATGTTGAGATTTCCCTGGAGATCCGGGTGGATTATGGTTGGGTTCAGATTTCTGCCCCCCAAACGTGCAGATAGCATCATACCTTCAACCCATGATACCTTGAACTCTCCTAGTACGGCACCGCCAAGAGATTTTCCTTGGAGCGCTGTTATCTCTATGTGGTCTGCTTCTCCATGAATTTTGCCGGTGAGTTCTAAGCTTCTCCAGGCGGCACCGGTGTTTTTCAGATTGAATTTTCCGTTGAAATTCTCCATGGTACCCGAAATGTCAAGGTTCCCCGAAATGTCAGTCTTCACCCTGGTTTCTGGTGAGAGGTCAAGGTTGAGGACCTTTGTTGAAAGGGTAAATGCGGGTTTTTTCCCTGACAGATCCAGTACTCCATCTGCTACAAGGCTTCCCTTCCTCTCTCGCTCCGTGAATTTTGCGCTGCTTACGTGGACCGCCTGAGGGGTAATGGCGAGACGGCATTCAAAATTAAAACGTTCACTGGAGCCCATAGAGGCTTTCAGTGTTACGGGGCCGGCAATCTGTTCCCCGCCTTTTGATGGTAGAAGTTCCGCACGAACAGATACGCTGTCGATCCCTGTAATTTCTTTTTTCAGAACAATCTGGAATTGCGTTTCCAATTCCGGTCGGTTCGGTTCAACCATGAAATCGCCATTGGCACTGCCAAATGAGGTTTTTGCCTTTATTTTATTGATGTATAATTTCCCTTTGCCCCAAAGGATTTTTGCGGTAATACTTTCAATGGTTGCAGATTCTTTGCCGGATTTAACATATGTCAGATCACTTAACCTGAGATTGTTGGTTTGGCCGGATAACAGGGTGAGCCATGTTGAAACTTTTGGGAGTGTCAGGTCAAAGGGAGTATCTTCGGGTGGTTTCTTATGTGTAATGACAACGCCGTGGATTCCCAGATCAATAATCGTCAGTCTGCCCGTGAGCAACAGAAAGGGTTGCCATTTCAAATCCATCGTGCCTGTTGTAATGTCAACTTCCTGGGTTTTTATTCTCAAGCCTTCCATACGGAGGGAATACCCCATCCTGCCTGATATCTTACCAATCTCAACGTTTTGAGGGAGAAGGCACGTGATCCTTTTCAGAAGAAAGGAGGTACCGGAGACAGTATACATAAGCCAAAAAAGTCCTCCGAACAAAACACTGATGAGAAGAGTAATCGTGCAGAGTAACAGAGATCGTTTTTTCATAATCCCAAACCAATGGAGATATGCAGCCTGAAATGGGGTTTTCTTACTCCGATCTGCCGTGCGATATCGATCTTCACCGGTCCGAGAGGGCTGTAATAACGCGCACCCACTCCCGCACCCTGTGCAAGCCGCATCTTTGAGAAATCATTAAAAGCGTTGCCGGTGTCGTAGAATGCGGCAACGCCCCAGTTCTTGCCAATCGCGCGTTCCAGTTCGATGCTGGCAACAAAGATATGCTTTCCCCCCAAAACATCTCCATCGGCATCCTTAGGTCCCAATGATTTATATTTATATCCTCGAACATTCTGGTCACCGCCGGCAAAAAAGCGAAGGGCAATAGGCAGATCGGCACGCGGCTCATTCGTGGCAGTTGCCCCGATTTTTGCCCTGGTGAGTACTGTAAATTTTGCAGGCAGGGGTATTATGAGGCCGCCCTCAATGGTCATCTGAAACAGTCCCGTATCTGAGCCAAGAATCTGATGGGTTCCGATTAGCTCTGTTGCAAACCTGTAACCCCGAGTCGGGTGCACCAAATTGTCGTATGAGAGCGCTGAAAGGCGGAATCCAGGTAGTAGCAAAAAATTCTTTGTTTTTTCATCGCCCGCGTCCGATCGTTCTTTCAGCATACGCGTAAAGATTGAGCCTGTCATATTTCTTCGCAAGGTTCTTGCCCGTTCAAATTCTGCAGTCATAGATTCAGTGAAGAGTGCCGCTCCGTCTTCTCGTTTCATGTTAAAACTGAGCAAAGAAAAGCTCTTTGTGTCTTTTCGATCCGGTATAGTGTAACGTGCGCCCACAGTTTGAAGTGACTCACTGATATCAATCCTGCATTCGAATCTGTGACTTGTTTTAAATATGTTCACGTCCTCGTATCGTATTGTTCCCTTTGGTCCAATGTCCGTTTCATAACCGAGGCCAAACTTCAGTCGCTTCGGTTTTGAGGGAACCAGCAGAATCTCTACGGAAACATGTTGATTATCGGTGTTCTCTCTGTCCGTTCGGATCATAACCTCTTCGAACAGGTCGGAATTGATTAAGTTTCGATGAGTCAGGCCGATCTTGTCATAGGAGAATATGTCACCGGTTTCAAACTCAACGTACCGGCTAAAAGACAATACCGGGTATTCCGGAGCTCCCGAAAACTTTATGCTGCCGAAATAATACAGAGGACCTGTGTCGAGAAGAAGATCAATCTCTGCTTTCGCCTCTTCAGGTGTGATGCCTATTCTGTGAGTCGTAAAGCTGGCGTCAAGATAGCCAAGCTCGATTGCTTGGTCCTGGATATCTTTTTTTGCGTTCTCATATATGTCCTGACGCAGAACATCCCCTTTTTTCAGAGGAAAAGACAACATGAGGTCGGCAAGGGTTTTTTCGTTTTTACCGGGACCTCCAATATCCAAATTGAGTTTAACGATCCTTACGGGCTTTCCCGGTTCGACAACAACATGTATTTCGCGTATGTTATCATCTTTGAGGACCGGTGATACGGTGATCAACGGCTTATAGAAACCGAATGGTTTAAGGGCTTCTATTGTTTTCACAGGTATCTGCCGGATGAAATACGAAAGCCACTCTTCATTGATCATTCCGTCTTTCTCAAGACCGGGGGGTAACGTGAGCGCGGTTTCAACATTTGCGAGCTCGTCGCCTTCGAGTCCTTCAACCAGCACCGTTACAGGATTTTTAGCATTGACGCATAAGGGCGCCAAAAAAATGATGAGTATAAAACAAAAGCCCAAAAAGCGGTTCACACGTTCCGGATAAAAACCATTGCCAGACGCCGGAATTGTGGTCACACCTGTAAAATCCGGTGTCAGGAGCGCTCTTTTATTACCGGATTCGCGATCAAGTCCAGAATGACGAGAACGGTAATTTGCACATTCTTGTATAGATCCCGGGCATTGTTTTTCCGGAAAAATGGCGGATTTACCACATCGTCCGTACTCCTTGGTATTTCCCTGAGGAGAGAAAATTTTTCCCTTTAATATTTTATCTGCCAAACAGTAGCCTCAACCTCAATTATAACAATAATATTCCGGTATATTAAAGAATTAAGATGGATGCGGCACAAAAGAACACATGCAGCGGTTTTCCTGGTCCTTCACAGAAAAGAAAGCCCGTAAAATGTGTACAGTTAACGATCGCCTACATCCCGAGACGACCCGGACGACGTTTTATTCAGCTTTTCTTCAAATTCTCCCTTGCATGCCGATCAACAATTAAATCCGCACGGAGTTTTGTTGCTATTACTGTCCTTTCGGTTGGAATTATT
>CAZXVZ010000193.1:0-5657 GCA_964644085.1 uncultured Syntrophus sp.
AAACGGCCGCGCGGCACAACATTCGTGGTGTACCGGCAATTTACTTTTATAACGGTGGCAATATTGTTGACAGCGTCGTAGGGGCGGTTCCCGGACGTGAAATAGAAAAACGCCTTCAGCACATAGTATTATAAAAAGCAATTCGCACAAACTTCAATGAACAGATTCTGTGTGTAGACATGTCTGTCGATATCTGTTTCTTGACAACTGTTTTTTTACAATTTTCTTCGTGAATGCCCTGGCAAGACAGTGCCGACCGAGGTAGTCAGAGTATTAAAACAGGAGGTTTAACCGGCTATCATAGAATTCAAGAACATTGATGATGATCCAAGCACTTAAGCCAGCACACGACGTCCATCGAAAGAAACAAAAAAATCACTGTGCCTGTCTGTTTCATAAAAGACAGAATAATTGAGGCAACCCGCAGAATTCTTTGCTTACCGCTGTCAACAGGGCATTAACGCTTATCAAATACAAAATACCACTGTATGTCAAGGGTTCCGGGTCACATGGTATGGAGCCAGAAAAAACTCATCATACGAAAGATTATCCCCTATCGTTCATTTGACGCAAGTCAATATCGAAGAATTCAATTCCAATGGCTTTATGCCAATTAATAGTGTTTTTTCTATCGTGTCAGAACCTGCTCATTTCACACCGGAAATACAGCAGGTATCATGACGTGCCGCCGGGACATGACTTTTCAACCAGCACCTCGCCTGTGGCCCCTGAACACCGGGCCTCACGTATGTCCACGCGCGGCAATGGGGATCTCCATAGCAGGCATCCCGACAATCTTCAGGACGAGGACTTGCCAGGTTAAAATTCCTGTAATCGCTGCCCGCACGATCAGTGTTGTATTCAAAACCAGATCCAGGACCTGGCACCCCTCCTGTTTTCACACCGGAAATACAGCAGGTATCATGACGTGCCGCCGGGACATGACTTTTCAACCAGCACCTCGCCTGTGGCCCCTGAACACCGGGCCTCACGTATGTCCACGCGCGGCAATGGGGATCTCCATAGCAGGCATCCCGACAATCTTCAGGACGAGGACTTGCCAGGTTAAAATTCCTGTAATCGCTGCCCGCCCGGTCAGTGTTCGGTTCCCAACTGAAACTGGAGCTAAAACCGGGGCCATGACCCCCGGGCACCACTACACACCCAGTAAATAACAGAAAAACAAGTATCCATAAAAAATTGCACCATTTCATTTTCTACCCCCTTGGTTATGAATTTAACACAAGTAGAGACATATCATTTTCCTTTGTTGATAATAAGTTTTTCACACACACAGATTTTTGTCAATCTATTCATTCGGCGGGTAAGATATTCAGTTTATCAGTTTCAATATCTGACAACAAATGACAGGTGCAAGAAATTTAAAAAAGTCATGTCGGATAAGGCTTATTATAAAGCTTTATATGTAACAGCCAAGAAATAGATACATTCAAAACTTGATCTTATCTTTTTCGGATACAATAATGATGATTTTGAACCTTGTCTACCCTATCTTCGGCCTGCTCGGTGGTTCTTTGCCTGTCGCGTATAGAGAGAGACCCTCGCGGACTTCAATGTAACCCACATCTTCCAGGCCATTGACCATGACCCGGATAAAAGGCACCGTGAGCACCGGTGAAATTTCTTCGCGCTCAAATGTCGAAAATCTGCCGAGCAGCTCTGTTACGTTAATCCCGGGTTCAACGGCAATACGATCAAGAATAGAGATGGCCCTTCTGTAGAAGGGTTGACAATAGTCCGCGTCACTCAGGTCAACAGCTTCACAGGAAAACTGCGCAAGCGTCCTTGTGTCAATGCACGCAAAGCGCATACCTTTGATTTTCTCTTTCTTGAGTGAGGGATGAAGTGACTTCATCGAGGGCGGAACCCGGTCAGGCATTGTCTTTCTTGGCGAAAAACCGGCGCCGTCATATTTAGCCATCTCTGGGTTGACAATATCAAAAGCGCGGTACTTGAAAGCAATCTCGGCGGGATACCGGTTCCCCATGAGATGGACGTTTTGCACAACAGGAAACATCGTCGGAAAAAGACCCTGACAAATCCTTCCGGTAAAATAAACGCCGTCATAGATTATCTCATCGCCTATATTGTAGTGAAAATGACAGGGAAAATTCTCAATGTCCCCATCGAAGGCAATCAACTTGCATCTAACCTTGAACATTGATCATTACCTCCTGCCCATATGAGAAATAAACCTGTAAAACCAAGACGCAACTATCATATTAAGCTTCGGCAGTAATGTCAATGGAAGGAATCAAAAATAATTTTAAGTATGTATGATTTGGGCATCAGGCCTTCGACCACAAATCAATTCATTCAGACGCGTGCGATGCGAACATCCATGGGCAATTCACAAATTAGGATCTAAAATCTCTTTTTCATATTTACTAAAATTCATTATTATATTATAATGATTCTAATATGGAACAGCTGATAATAAAACAGCTCAAGGAAATCGGTTTAAAGGTGACTCCGCAAAGACAAGCCATATTAGCGTTTCTGAATGGAAATAAAAATCATCCTTCCGCCGAGAACATATATGCCGAATTGCTGAAACAATTTCCGGGTATATCTTTTGCAACCGTGTATAATACATTATCTAAACTTTCTCAAGCAGCGCAAATTCAGGAATTGGATATTGACCCACAGAGGACGAGATTTGATCCTTGTACGGATCCTCACCATCACTTTTATTGCAAGGTGTGTAAAAAGGTCTTTGATCTCGCATGTACCGATCTGAATGTTACTGATCCAGATTTTTTGCGTATAACCTGTATAAACGGACATCACGTAGATACCGTGCAGATAAACCTCAGAGGTACATGTAAAGATTGCAGGAATAAACCGAACCAACAGCCTTTTAAAAACATAAAATATTGAACTTAAGGAAGAGGTGCTGTAAATGAAAACAAGAATAGAAAACCTGTCGGACAAAATTCAAAAGAAAAGCTTTCCGCTCTGCACGGAAAAAGCCCGCCTGATCACAGAGTCTTTTATGAAAACTGAGGGCGAGCCGCCTATTTTGAGGCACGCAAAGGCATATGCCCACATGCTGGAAAATATTCCGGTATCCATTGATGATGATGAACTTATCGTCGGCGAAGGAGCAAGCAAACCCTGGGGGGCTGAACTCGACCCCTTTCTGGGGCTTTGGAATGAAGAGGACATAAAGGGCGCCGTAGAAGATGAGATTGTCTCTGTTGAAGAGGAAGAATGGCCTGTGATAAGAGAGGTAGGCAAATACTGGGAAACACGGTGCGCGGAATACACCCAATCAAAGTTGTTCGATGACAGACTATTCGGCTTTCTCCAGCTTGGAATAACCCTGCCTCCTATGAAAAAAAAGGAAGAGTTCAGGGGAGCATACGCGGGGAGTGGCCTCTGTCTATCATTCAACTTCACTGACTGTTATACTGATTTCGAAAGGTGGATCAACGGTCTTAATGCGATAATTAGGGAAACCGAGGAAGAGCTTGGAGTTACAAAACTGCTCGATCAGAACGCCGTTGAAAAAAAACATTTCCTTGAAGCGGTGATCATTGTTCTTAAAGCTGTCATCCGCCTCGCTGAGAGATACGCTGACGCCGCCGCATCGCTGGCACTAAATGAAAAGGACCCGCGGCGAAAGAAGGAATTGCAAACAATAGCGGACGCTTGCCGTTGGGTGCCCGCCAATCGTCCGAGAAATTTCCACGAGGCAATGCAGTCGCTCTGGATCAACCAGATATTATTTACACCCGCGTCAACCACAAACCTGGGAAGATTCGACCAGTATATGTACCCCTTCTATCGAAAGGATATAGATGAAGGTAAGATCAGTGACGAAGAAGTTCTTGAGTTGCTCTGCGAATTACGCGTTAAATGCATGAAGCCTGAGAACATCAAGCTTTCAGGCGCAAAACGCGCGCAACACGTGGGATTCGCTAAATGGCGCAACATGACAATCGGAGGGGTGAAACCCGACGGAACAGACGCAACGAATGAGTTGACCTACCTCATATTGGAAGCAGCAAACAGGCTGAGAATACCTCATCATACCATCTCATTAAGAATCCATGAGAAAACACCTGAAAAATTAATGATCAAGGCGCTTGAGGTTGTGAAGACAGGAATGGGAATGCCGGCCTTTGCATTGGATAGATCATTCATCAGTTATATGACATCAGGAGGTATACCGATAGAAGACGCGCGCAACTATCACCTCGCCGGGTGTCTTGATCCTGCTATTCCGGGTAAAGCAAGTTTTCTTGGCGGTGGCTTCTTTGTTGTGCCGAGAGTCCTGGAAATCTTTATGAATGGCGGCTCTGACCCAAAAACAGGATTGGATACAGGAGTCCGTAAACTGAACGTCGAAGAGATTAGGACTTTCGATGAATTTTACACCGGGTTTAAAGACTCTCTGGCTTTTTTTATGGGTCTGTGGCATGAACACAGCGCCCTCATCGCCTATTCAAGAAAACTGACACATTACTATGATGCCGTGGAAATCATCGAGACTGCCTTGATGCACGATGGCATAAAAATGGGAAAACCTGTATCTCAAAGGAAAGCGGTGCCTCCTTACGATTTCCGGGCAATTATGGTACCTGTGGGAGCAGTGAATGTCATAGACTCATTGGCCGCCATCAAGAAGCTGGTCTTTGATGAAAAGAAAATAACCATGAAGCAGTTAAAGCAGGCTTTAGCACGGAACTTCGAAGGAAATGAGGAGATACGGAAGATGTGTCTCCAGGCTCCTAAATACGGCAACGATGATGGCTATGTTGACTCCATCGCGGCAGATATCTACAAATTTATCATAGATGAAGAAGCGAAATACAAGACAGCCCAGCGGCCTGTGGGAGGGAACATCAAGGGAGTCGGCGGGGCTTCTATTTCATCAATGTGGGCAGGCGGAGCCATAACCGGTGCCACACCCGATGGCAGGTTAGCCGGTACAACACTGGCAGACGGAACAGTGTCGCCTTCACAGGGGAAAGATACCAATGGCCCCACAGCGCTCTTCAAAAGCGCGGCAAGAATTGACCAGGCGACATGTTCGTCGGCATTACTCAACGTAAAACTCCACAGTTCAACCCTGTCAAGCACAGAGGACTTAAAAAAGCTCGGCATGCTTATTGGCACATACTCTGACATGGGAGGTAAATGGATTCAGTTTAATGTCGTCGGCAAGGACAAGCTGCTCGATGCTCAGAAGGCCCCTGAGAACCACAAAGATTTAATCGTCAGGGTAGCCGGCTACAGTGCTTATTTCGTGGACCTCGGCAAAGGCGTCCAGGACGATATTATCAGACGAACAGAGGTCAGCCTTTCAGGATAGAATGTCTAAAACACGTTTAGATAACGATCCCAAGCGTGAAAGCTACAGGGTAAAGTGCCGAAAACTGGTGACGATTAACAGTTTCCAATTTTCGGCACTTTACCCCCATATTTTGTTGCTACCCGAAATCGGTTCATAAAATTCATTCTTCAAGACCGTCTCCGTTGTGTATCAGTAATTCGCACCTGTATCTTGATATCAACCAATACCTATTGATGTCGATTTAACCCAGATTTGTCATTAGACCTGCTCCATGTCAAGCCTTCCTCCGCAAACACGCTCTTTTCGCTCATGCGGCTGCAATTACGGGGGCTTG
>CAZXVZ010000194.1:0-5620 GCA_964644085.1 uncultured Syntrophus sp.
ACCCTATCCTACACTCTTTCCCTACACGACGCTCTTCCGATCTTTTTATTGATGTCTTTCTTGACTCAGCCACACTTCCGATGGAATCAAAGCCATAAATTTTATAGCAAGCACCTTCCGAAGAAAAAACACGCCATGGTAATAAGAGGGGTTTATTCTTTTGGAGTAAAAAAGAGCGATTGAATCTCAGGTGGGACACCCCTAAAATCGAAATATTTTACAATGTCGTCCATGGTAAATCTCCCTATGGCACGGAAAGAACCAGTCGCGCGGGCACAAATATGCCCGCTTTCATCTTCGATCTTACCGGACACCACATACGTGTGCCCGGTCGTTTCTTCACAGCAACCTGAAGCTCTATATTCACAGCCACACAGAATTGGTTTCTTAAATTGCACCTCGATTTTTGACGTGGCACAAATCACCTTCTTTTCCACAACCAGAGTCCACCACATAACCTCATCGAGGATTCCCGTCACAATGCCGCCGTGCAGCATGCCGTCAAAGCCTTGAAACTTTTCAGGTGCCACAAATTCACAGATCGCGCTTTTTTCTTGATATTGAAGTTCCAGGGCTAACCCTCCCGTAGCAGGGCCGCAAAAGAAACACTTTTTATATCCCGGTAACAACCCACTCATGCGAGCATGCACCGTTCAGAAGAATTGACAACTTCCGTAACCACGATAATTTCACCACTTATCAGTCTATTTTCTAATAATCGTCAACCAATTTCAAGAAGAAAGTCATGAACTGAACAACCACCGGTATTAGCTGATTGTGGTTCAGTTCTTAGATTAGGGTGCTGCTATTTCCGGAGTTTGCCCGTATTTTTCAAAAAAGCAACACTGTATTCCCGCGCTGCCGCTTGTTTACACAGACATGCATCAAGGCATTGTTCCGAATGGCCGGAAGAGCTTTTTGCGACAAACGAATCCGGGCATCATTGGGCCCCCGCTTGACGGTAAAGAATTTTCCGAAGGGCAACCTGTGCTGCTTGAGGAGAAACGACGTGTGCGCAGTTTGTGTGAATTTCCAGTCAACGGCGGGTAATGAAGCTTGAATGAGCAGGGAGCAAAATAACGTTCCGGCGGGCCTGCATGGGAGAAATGCGGAAACTTCAGTACTATTTTAGTTGATATTTGATCCATTTATTGATATGGAACAAAAGAGAAGATTATCAGGTAAACGAAGTAACCGGACAGGAGGTACGATGATAAACTTTAAGTGTAAAACATGCGGCAACGAAATGGAAGCTGAAGATAGCAGAAAAGGGACAAAGGGAAGATGTCCCGTTTGCAATACAGTTATTATTGTTCCTGCACATTCGCAAAGAAGCCTTATTTTTGATGAAGATCGAACAGGATACAGTGAAAACATAGCGCAAAACCTTATCCGTAAAGTTCACGAAAAACATGGCGATAAAATCATCAAGTATAGTGTCGTTAAAGACAAAGAAGATGCCATTGTGTTTGAGCTGAGAACAGATTGCCAAGGTGAAAGAACGCAGTCGGTCATTATATGTATAGAACCGCCCATTCATAATTTGTTTGAACAGCGATCTGTCGTAGTATCCAGTAAAATTGGAGACTTGAACTTTGTTGAGGACAAAAATGGTCTCATAGAATTGATCAAAACGGTAGATAGTTTTCACTTTCTCAATCTTCATATTAACAAAAATGACGAAGCGGAAGTCGTGTTCAGGGGGCCCTTTACTACAACAAATGTCTCTATGGTGGCTGATATGATAGCATTGGTTGCTCAATGTGCCGACAATATAGAATCCCTTACCGGTACCGACAGGTATTGATGTTTCGTTCACTATGGCTTTTCTTATTTAACTTGATTCATCTGTTTCTTTATTTCAATGAGACAGTTACTTCATCATTGATTTAATCAGGGCCTTTCCAATACGCTGTTTTCGTGGTTACTGATGACAAGATAAACAACTAAACCGTGCATATTCTGTGTAGAATTGATTTTTTTCGGCACGGGAAGACATCGTGAGCCGGTCGATTGTTGCTTACATCAGTGAAAGATGTTAATACTTATCGGACGAAAAGTAAGGGAGGAGGCTGCAATGCCATACGTAAATATTAAAGTCACCAAAGAAGGTGTTTCTGCTCAACAAAAAGAAAAATTGATCCAGGGCGTAACGCAGTTGCTTTTTGATGTACTCGGGAAGAAGCCACGGACGACGTATGTAGTGATTGATGAAGTGGAAACCGACAACTGGGGGGTCGGTGGTGAAACAATCACAGCAATGAGGAAACGGGACAAACAATAAAATATCATGTACAAGGATATTAAATTCAATGGACAATGACTATAAAGGGGTAAAAGGATGGCTTTTACTTCTCTGCGTGAGCATGGCAATCCTCACACCCATCACCGGGTTCGTGAGTCTCACGACCGTTACTGATGCATTAAAACCTCACTTTGACGAGGATCCGGCATTATTTAAACTCGTGCTCATTAGCGGTATATGTAACATTTGTCTGTTAGTTTTCAGCATGTACGCCGGGGTATCCCTCTGGAGGATTGCCCCAACAGCCGTAAGAAGCGCGAAAAGATATTTCATCGTACTTTTTCATTACTCTTTTTTTTCCATATTTTTCCCTCAACTGGTCGGCTTATCGGAAAAAACGCTTACAGATGTTTACAAGACATCTCCGATTTTTAATTTTACGGTTATGCTTGAAGCATTTCTGTGGTATCTCTATCTGAGAAAATCAAAAAGGGTGAAAGCTACGTACGGAGAAGACGCGCCTGCGCAATAATAGAAAGTATCAGGCTGCTGATTCTTCGATGACCTCTAATTTGTTGTCGGAATGCGCATCTGTACCGGGATATTCTACGTAAACATGCTCATTTGCCCCTTTGGATTCTACTTCCGGGACACCCATAAATGGTTACCCTGTCGCCACCTTCACAGATATACCCGATGGAGCCTCGTCTTCTCACCCGTCATGCTGGCTTTTATGTATTTTCACTCTACTTGAAATTGGTGATAACAAAAAACCAAGCCTCCTAAGCCTCCAGACGGTTTGCCCAAGAATAATCCCGACACCGTGTGGTATTGATATTTTAGGAACAAAACCTTTTATCGTATTGCTTAGGTTTATGAACTTGACTTTACAGGCATAAACCATTAATTTAATGACTGATTTTCACTGGGATTATTACAAGGAGGACAATATGCTCCGTGCAAAACTCTGGTTTCGATGCGCCGCCATGCACGATCCTGTTACCCCTATGGTAGCACAACCGGCCCTTGTTGGCTGGGAGGCCAAAAAACGCAGGGTTGATCTGACAATTGAACGCGCATTTAATGGGGAAGAACTGGTAAAGCGCATGAAAGGATGGGTAACAACAGACCCTTATAAGGTCATTGAGATCGTGAAAGAGTATGGAAAATTGAAAGTTCTTGATGACCGCGAACTGGTTATCGAAATTGAAAATGAAGAAAATTTTAAGGGCCTTGAAAAAGCCCTTCTTGATACCTTCGGGACTGAAGTCGATATTGAGATGATAAAAAAATCTGGAAGATAACAAGGAAGCGTGAAGAAGACAGAAAAAATAAACAACTATTATTTCTGCCAACTTTAGAACTCCGAAAATATAACCCATGAAAAATATAAGAAACTTCAGTATCATCGCACATATTGACCACGGTAAATCGACTCTTGCCGACCGGCTTATTCAATACACACACCTTATCGATGACAGACAGTTCCGCGATCAGATACTTGACAATATGGATATCGAGCGCGAGCGGGGGATTACTATCAAAAGCCAGACCGTTGATTTGCCCTACACCGGGAAAAACGGGATATCATATGAACTGAACCTTATCGACACACCAGGCCATGTGGATTTTTCGTACGAGGTTTCGCGTGCGCTAGCTTCCTGTGAAGGGGTTCTCCTCCTCATCGACGCTGCGCAGGGTGTTGAGGCACAAACCCTCGGAAACCTATATGCCGCCATGGAACACAATCTCGTCATTATCCCTGTTATCAATAAGATCGATCTCCCCGTCGCGGATATTGAAAGGGTAAGGCACGAAATCGACCACGAACTGGGCTTGGATCCTGATGCAGCCATTCTCTGTTCCGCCAAGGAGGGTATCGGCATTGAAGAAATCTTTCAGGCTGTCATCGAAAGGATTCCGCCGCCGGTAGGTGAAGCGGAAAAACCGCTTTCCGCTCTTATCTTTGATGCCCACTATGATCCTTTCCGCGGCACTATAGTAAGCTGCCGCATATTTGACGGAACGGTAAAACCCGGCGATCAAATCCGCCTTATGTACAATGGAACAACGTATAAAGTTGAAGAGGTCGGCGTGTTCCGCCTCAATAGGGAGCCGAAAAAAGAGTTGACTGCAGGTATGGTAGGCTATATCATTGCCGGTATTAAAACAGTGAGTGACACAAGGATCGGTGACACCATCACACTCGATACCAATCCGGCGGCGGCGCCGCTCCCCGGTTTTGTGGAAGTCAAACCGGTTGTCTTTTCTTCTATATACCCCATTGCCTCTGACGATTACCCCTCGCTTGCGGAGGCACTTGAAAAATATAAGCTTAATGACGCAGCGCTTGTGTATCAAAAAGATTCTTCAGCGGCACTCGGCCAGGGCTTCCGGTGCGGTTTTCTTGGTCTTTTACACCTCGAGATCGTCCAGGAACGCCTTGAGAGAGAATTCGATCAGTCAATTATCATGACAGCGCCGAGCGTTCAATATCGTTTCTTCCTGAACGACGGTACAATGATGGAGGTAGACAATCCGCTCTACTACCCGGATCCCGCAAAAATAAAAAAATCCGAGGAACCTTACATCAGGGCAAGCATCCTCGTGCCCGAACGGTACGTAGGCGCCGTGATCAAACTCTGCATGGAGCGTCGCGGAGTGAATTCCCATCTCAATTATCCCGCGCCCGGCAGAATAGACGTGACTTTTGATATGCCTCTTGCCGAAGTGATTTTCGATTTTTACGACAGGCTGAAGAGTATCACGCAGGGATACGGTTCCTTCGATTATGAGATCATTGATTACCGTGAAAGTAATCTTGTTAAACTCGATATACTCGTTAACGGGGAAAAGGTTGACGCCCTTTCTATCCTTGTCCATCACGATAACGCCCGGGAACGCGCCGTCCGTGTCTGTGACAGACTGAAAGACGAGATACCGAAACAGCAATTCAAAATCGCTATTCAGGGCGCTATCGGCGGAAAAATTATCTCCCGTTCCACCATCACACCCTTCAGAAAAGACGTTACCGCCAAGTGTTACGGCGGTGATATCACAAGAAAGAGAAAGCTCCTGGAAAAGCAGAAGAAGGGCAAGAAACGCATGCGTATGGTTGGTAACGTTGAAATACCGCAGAGCGCGTTTCTTGCCGCGCTCAAAACAGATGACGAATAACAGATTTCATCGGGTACACAAACGAAGTCCTTTACCTATCACACACTCTTCTGTCGATACATCCTGCGAGCGCAGTGAGCGTGAAGGGGTGACTCCATCCGGCTTTGCCGGTGGAGGGGGCGACGATAGTCCCTGTGGCGGGCTTTATGTTCACATCCCTTTCTGTAAGACAAAATGTCCTTATTGTGATTTCTATTC
>CAZXVZ010000195.1:0-5577 GCA_964644085.1 uncultured Syntrophus sp.
CGGCGAAACAGGCGGTAGAGTGGAATCTGATTAACAGGGCTGTGCCCCGAGACCGTCTTGAAACTGAAGTGAGGGAACTTGCCGAAGGGCTGGCCCTCTATCCGAGAGACGGTATTGCCATCGGCAAGGTCGGCAGAGAATTGGTATACGAAAGCATGGGCATAACCAGGGGTGCAATGGACCACGCAATTCTGCATACTTTTCAGGTAAGCAGAACTTACGAGGAAGATGAGTACAACGCGTTCAAAGAAAGAAGGGATAAAGGTGTAAAAGGCATGGCACACGGAAAACATCAACTTTTCAAAGCTCTTGATAAGTAACTAAACACCGATTGGGCGAATAAATGTACAAAATAAATTTTGGGAGGTTTTTATGAAAAGGCATTTCGTAATTTCAATGTTGCTCGTATATTTCATACTGTCGTTTTCGGGTCCCTGTTGGTCCCAGACATTTCCAACCAAACCGGTTACCCTACTAATTATGTCGGCTCCGGGACAACTGGGAGATGTCACAACACGCGCAACGGCCCTCAAAGCAGAGAAATTTCTTGGGCAGCCCTTCACGTTCGTAAACAACAACGCGGGAGGAGGGGCTGTAGCATTCGGTATTATCAAAAAAGTAAAACCCGATGGCTACACGATAATGTCCGCACCGACAGGCAATCTTATCTGGTTGCCCTATACGAGAGTGGTTGACTATAAGCTGGAGGATTATACCCCCATCGCAACGAATCTGGTCATGACAAGCGGCCTTGTAGTCAAGGCTGACTCCCCCTGGAAGACCTTCAAGGAATTCATTGCCTACGCTAAACAGAATCCCGGAAAGGTTTCGTATGCTGTCACCTCAGCCGGTGTACCTATGGATATTGCCATGCAGTATGTGGCAAAACAGGAAGGCATTCGCTGGACAGCTGTTCCTACTCCTGGTTCCGATCCAAATACCATGCTCCTTGGCGGTCACGTGACTGCTTATTCGGGTTCTACTTCGTGGCTTCCACATGTTAAGTCGGGGGCGTTCCGGCTTTTGGCAATGCACACCGCAAAAAGGATGAAAGACTTTCCGGAAATACCAACGTTTAGAGAGTTAGGATACGATTTCGTTCATGAATCCTGGAGCGTTTTTCTTGCTCCCAAGGGAACACCGGAACCCATCATCAAAAAGCTGGACGAGGCCCTCCGAAAAGCCCTGGAGGATAAAGAAGTGATAGACCTATATACGAAATTCGGGGTAAATCTTGCGTACCGGGATCATAAACAGACATCAAAAGACATGTTTGAATCCCGTGATATTGTGGGAAAAGTAATGAAGACCATCGGAATTACAACCGAACCCGCAAAAAGATAAATCAATATGGCACACGATCGCACATCAAGCATTTTCTTTCTGGCGGTGTCAGCCATTGTTTTTTTTGGATCTATAAAACTGGGGTTGGGCACCACACGGCAACCCGGCCCCGGATTTATAACCTTTGGAGCCTCAATATTGCTGGGGGTCCTATCTTTCATTGTGCTGGTAAGAACTTTTGTGAAGAAAAAGGAATCGAAAGAAGTTCTCTTCGGAAATATCCTATGGTGGAGAGTTGTCTTGGCCGGTCTCGCAATTATTATCTTTGCTCTCGTGATGCCGCTGCTGGGTTATCTGATCACTACTTTTCTGCTTATGCTTTTTCTCTATTTCATGATTCACGAACAAAAATGGTATTGGGTTATCTTTTCCTCTTTACTCAGCAGCTTGGGAAGCTATTACCTTTTTTCAAAGCTTCTGAACTGCCAGTTTCCTGAAGGACTCTTTGGATTTTAGGAGAGAAAATGGAGTGGATAAATCACATAGCATACGGATTTCAAGTAACCTTCGTTCCCGTTAATTTGCTGTTCTGTGCTATTGGTGTAGTTCTGGGCACACTCATTGGGGTTCTTCCGGGAATTGGGCCTACGGCTGCAATGGCATTGCTGCTCCCTGTGACTTTTCAAGTCAGCACTACGTCCAGTATCATCATGTTGTGCGGCATTCTTTACGGTTCTCAGTATGGTGGTTCTACAACCTCAATACTGGTTAACATCCCGGGTGAAGCGGCTTCAATAGTTACCTGTCTTGATGGATATCAGATGGCCAGGAAGGGTCGCGCGGGGCCTGCCCTGGGGATAGCGGCATGGGGTTCGTTTATTGCAGGGACCGCCAGCGTCATTGCTCTCATGATTGTGGCAAATCCACTCGCGAAACTTGCTTTAAAATTTGGTCCGCCAGAATATTTTGCCCTTATGTGCACCGGTCTGATATTTGTTACCTATCTTGCACAGGGATCTGTTTTAAAAGCTATTATGATGGCTGTCACGGGCATTATTCTTGGCAGCGTAGGTCTTGATCTGGTAACAGGTGAACCAAAATTCACTCTCGGCATTCCTCAACTGGAAGATGGAATAGGTGTGATGCCTGTAATCATGGGCCTTTTCGGTCTTTCAGAAGTTTTTCAAAATATCGAATCAAGTCAGGTAGGCCGGGTTATATACGAGACGAAAGTCAAGAATCTCTGGCCGTCACTAAAAGACTGGCTTGATTCAAAGTGGGCAATTGTAAGAGGTACTGTGATAGGATTCTTTCTTGGTATACTGCCCGGAGGTGGTGGTACTCTTGCCTCTTTTCTTTCCTATGGGATTGAAAAAAAAATGTCCAGGCACCCTGAGAAATTCGGAACAGGAGTAATCGAGGGTGTGGCAGGGCCCGAGTCAGCGAACAACGCATCGACTGGGGGCGGCCTTATTCCACTACTTTCATTGGGTATTCCTCCGAATGTGACCATGGCCGTTCTCTTTTCCGCGTTCATTATTCACGGTATAACACCGGGACCTCTTTTGATCACTGAACATGCTGATGTATTCTGGGGGCTTATTGCCAGCATGTATTTGGGCAACATACTCTTGCTTGTGCTTAACCTCCCCTTAATTGGGGTCTGGATTCAACTTCTGAAGGTCCCTTACGGCATACTTTTTCCGCTAATCCTGCTTTTTTGTGTTATAGGGTCTTACTCTGTGGGAGCTTCGACAACAGACATAGTTCTCATGCTCTTCTTTGGCGTGGGAGGATATTTGATGCGGAAATACAAGTACGAGGCAGCAGCCCTTGTGCTGGGTTATGTTCTGGGTCCCATGATAGAACGTTCACTTCGTCAATCACTGCTCATCTCCGATGGAAGTTTTTCCATATTTATTACACGCCCCATTTCCGCGGTCACATTAGGGATAGCCTTGTTGCTTTTGATATCCAGCATCGCCGGCTTCGCCAAAAAGGGACGTAACCGATACAACGAATTTAAAGATTAAGGAGGCGGTAAAATGGATGTGGCTTTCACTTTGGCTGAACATGTTGCGCGGATAAAATATGATGATTTAAATACAGTTGCAATAGATATGACTAAGAAAGATATCCTGGATGTATTAGGAGTGGCAACGGCGGGCAGCGCCGCGCTCGGTGTTGCCGAAGTTGCAGGTCTCTTTAAAGAATGGGGTGGCAAAAAAGAAAGTACCGTTATTGGGTTTGACTGTATGGTGCCTGCTCCTTCTGCCGCACTGGTAAACGGCATGATGAGCCACGCTCTGGATTATGATGATGGTCATGACAAGTCCATGGTTCACGCTGCAGCTTCGGTAGTATCAGCCGCTTTTGCAGTTGCGCAACGTCTGGGCAAAATAGACGGAAAAAAGTTTATAACGGCGGTAGCCCTGGGAGTTGATGTCATGTCCAGGATGGCGATGGGTGCCAAAACGAACTTGAGAGTCAGCGGATGGGTTTACAGTTGCATATTCGGGTATTTTGGTGCTGCTGTTGCAGCCGGGAAAATACTTGGACTCGATAAGGAGAAGATGGTGAACGCTTTTGGTATTACCTACAGCCAGACGGCAGGCAGTTTTCAATCCATTTCCGACGCAGTGCTGACAAAAAGGGCGCAGCTTGGTTTTGCCGCGCGGGCGGGCGTATTTTCTGCTCTCCTCGCAGAGCGCGGCATCACTGGTCCCACGAACTGCATAGAGGGGGAATACGGGATATATAATAATTACATCAAGGGCGAGTATGATCCCAATCCTGTTGTGGCCGATCTGGGCAGACGATTTGAAGTAGAAGGCATGGGTTTCAAAGCCTATCCGAGCTGCGGATATACACATAATCCTATATTCTCAACATTAACCCTTATGAAGGAGAATGGGATCAAGTGTGATGATATCCTTGAAATTAATATATCGACCGGAAAGAATGCAGGTGACCTGTTCGAACCTTCCGAAAGAAAAAGGCGTCCTCAAGTGGTCCCTGACGCACAATTCAGTATCCCCTACACGGTGGGTGTTGCCGTAGTGAAGGGTAGTGTCGGTATCGGCGATTTCACACCGGAGGCAATAAAGGACCCTCGTGTACTTGAAGTGGCACAGAAAGTAAATCCGATCATCCTGCAAGAACTCACGCGCAGGGAAGTGGACTCGTGCATTGTAGAGATCGTAAGGAAAAGCGGCGGAAAATATTCGATGCGCATGGACAACAGAAAGGGAACACCCGAGAATCCAATGAGTGCGGAGGAATTTGCCGGCAAGTTCAAAGACTGTTTAGCCCACGGAAGAAAGCGTATTTCGAGGCAAAAGGCAGAAAAAATGTCGCAATTACTGAACAATCTGGAAGAAGTTGACGATGTCGGGACAGTAATTAGTCTGTTTGGATAGAAACTTAAAAGGAGTACCCGAAGCACCTGAGATATGGTGTAGATTATGGCACACGGCACGTGGACTATTTCACCTCTCCTTCTCGCAACCGCGGAAGTTGATCGGTCTCAAAGTCTTTTATATCGCGATGTGGGTGTAAAAATGGATAGCGGCGTACTCGCCTTCCTTCTCAGCGATGGAGAGAGCAAAGTCCTTGTCGATTCGGGTGTATGCGGTGTGACAGAAACTGCCCAGTTCTTGCGATACTTTAATCGTACCCCGGAGCAGACACTTGAAGCTCAGTTGGCGCGGCACGATACTTCGGTCGACGAGATTGGCGTGGTTATCAATACGCACCTCCATATTGATCATTGTGCCGGTAATATTTTTTGCACAAAAGCGCGATGGCTCGTTCAGAAAAGAGAAATGGAGTACTGGAAAAACCCTTTGCGGGTTCATCGGCAGGCTTACAAGATTGAGCTGATGGAAACGGGATTCGATCTACTCGAAGGAGACGCTGAAGTGCTTCCCGGTATTCAAGTGTTGTTCAGCCCGGGTCATTCCCCGGGAAGTCAATGCGTACTGGTCGAGACTTCGGAAGGACCTTATGTATTGGCTGGGGACAGCATACCACACTACGCGAATATGAATGTGCGTGACGATGAGCCTTTCTGGCCTAACGGAATCTATGTGAATCTCAATGAATACTACGAGACACTTGACCGGTTGAAAGGTCTGGGAGGGAAGATTTTGCCCGGTCATGATCTCCTGGTTCTACAAAAGAATCATTACCCATAGAGGTGGGGCAGTAGGGAAACAGATGTTGCTATCAGGTCTGATGGTGAAAGGAGGAGGATATGGATGCTACGTTCGATTATGCAAAGAATTTTGTGAC
>CAZXVZ010000196.1:0-5572 GCA_964644085.1 uncultured Syntrophus sp.
AGGAGCAGGTACCCGTCATACTAGACTTAACGAGGCCATCCGCTACGGGTGGCCTCGTTGTTTGAATGTGTATTTTTCCGGTTTCGATGTTTTCTGTTGTGATGCTAACCGACATTCAACACTAAATCGCGGGAAACCACATCCTTTTACCGGGGTACCCATCCGGTTGGTGGGTCCGGGCAGGCATTTTACTCTGCAACGATTCACTGTAAACTCAATTCTCAAACGTGCTCTGAGCCTCAGACAGCGAGTACGGTTTCAGTGCCAGTGAAGTGTCGAGGAACATCGGCCTAAACGCCGCCCGCCCGCAAGCACGCTGCGGTTCATGGGCAGGACCCCAAGATGTCCTCGATGCTTGCAAAGGGAATTTAGTTCCCCTTCTCTCTGTCTTTTTGATTGGATGAAAATTGCCATGAGAAAACTTTTACCGGCTTTAGCCGGAGTGGTTTACTTTCCTAATATATTCCTCTGCGATACCGGATATGTTTCAAGGAGCAAATAATTCATTCTCCATTTATGGCAAATATAGTGTAATATGTAGTGCCTCTAATACGAGAGAACATATATGCTGACTATTCCGAACCATATCTTAAAACCTTCCCGCTATACAGGCATTGAACCGCACAGGATCATAAGAGACGTAAAAGACGTGGAAGTGAGGTTCGCACTCTGTTATCCCGATATTTATGAAATCGGCATGTCCTACTTCGGTCACTTTCTCCTTTATGAAATCGCCAATAACATACAGGGAGTTTGGTGCGAGCGGTGTTTTACACCCTGGGCGGATATGGAAATGTATCTCAGGGAAAATGGTATCCCATTATACACACTCGAATCACGAACACCCCTCAAACACATGGACATGGCGGGATTTTCTCTGACCTATGAACTGAACGTGACCAACGTGCTGAACATGCTTGATCTTGGAGGGATAAGCATACGGGCTGATGAGAGAACGGAAGGCCCCATAGTTATAGGCGGAGGGCCTCTCATGCTCAATCCGAAACAGTATGAGCGCTTCTTTGATATTATTGTAGTAGGTGAGGCTGACAATGTGATCGTTAAGTTGCTGGAGACGGCCCGCCAATTGAAAGGGCTTCCCAGATTGAATGTTATTGAGGAGTTTTCAAAATATGATGGAGTGTATGCTCCGTTTTTTCCTAAAAAGACAGTGAAGAGGCAATACATCGAAAACCTTGACAACGCATATCACCCTTACAGTCCTCCTATCCCGACCGTTGGCAGTGTTCATAACAGGCTCAACGTGGAGATATCAAGGGGATGCGGGAACGGCTGCAGGTTCTGCCTTGCAGGCTTTGGTTACCGGCCATACAGAGAGCGTACCCTTGAGTGTCTCAAAGATATAATAGAGCGTGGATTGCGTTCTACAGGTTACGAAGAAGTTTCCCTCCTTTCCCTGAGCTCAGGTGACCACAGCGCGCTTTTTGATATTATTGATTATGTGAAAAATCATTATAAAGGAATCTCTCTCTCGCTGCCTTCGCTGAAAATCGGGAGTATCGGTGAGAGGGAAATATCGGCCATCGGGAGCATGGCACGAACCGGATTCACATTTGCCCTTGAAGCGCCAACAGACGAGCTCCGATGCAGGCTTAATAAGAATATTGATGTTGATCTTTTAATAAACCAACTGCCTCTTCTCAAAAAGTGCGGTTGGAGAAGAATAAAACTGTATCTGATGGTCGGTTTTCCCTGGGAGAAAGAAGAGGATTTCATGATCATGAAAGAGCTTATAGCTCCATTTCGCAAGGAAGGGATTGAAGTGAGTCTCTCTGTTTCACCGTTTATTCCCAAACCGCATACGCCCTTCCAATGGTTTCCGATGGAAGACGAAGCGATTCTTGATGACAAAATGTATTTGTTAAAGAAGATTTTAAAGGGCAGGGGTGTGAAAGTAAATTATCGCGACGTAAATGTCTCCCTTATAGAGGGGGTTATATCGAGAGGCGACGAGCGCCTCGCTTCTCTTTTTGAGTTTCTGTTTCAGCGGCACGTAAGACTGGAAGCCTGGAGGGAATTATTTTCACCGCGCATTTACAAAGAATGGTTTCATGAAAACGGTATCGATATGGGGAAATATCTCGGGGCCAGAGAAAAAGGCGCGCCTCTACCATGGGGATTTATCGATACCGGTATTACACATTTGTTTTTTGAAAGCGAATACGGAAAAGCTGATATAGCTGATAGGACGATTAACTGCCATGAAGGATGCGAGGGATGCGGGCTTGAGTGCCATAAAACGGATCAGATAACATGTGATGTTGATGCTGGAGTACAGAATAAAAGTTCGACGATGAAAGGATCGCGCGAAGAAGGGCAAGAAAACGCAGACATTGAAACACGATCAAAGGGTGGAGAGAAAAAAGAAGGAATGCTATATGCTTTTCGCTATGCCAAACTCTCGGACGCGCGATATATCGGCCACATTGATACGATGAATATCGTTTTGAGGGCGCTCAGGGCGTCAGGTATAAAAATTAATATGCACCGTAAATATCATCCAGTGCCGAAGATTGTCCTGTCGGACGCGCTGCCAATCGGTATTGAAAGTACGTGCGAGCATATCCAAATTGAGGCAGCACCGGGCACAACGATCAGCAGAGACACACTGAAATCGATAAATCAGAGTTTGCCCAGAGGAATGAAAATGCTGGAGTTTATTGAAGGATCACTGAGAGATGTGGTAAAAGAATACATGTATATGCTTGTGAGTGAAAAAGATGCTGGGGGCGAGTTTGAAGAATGGAAACAAAAAGGCAGAAAGTATTTTTATCTATGGAGAGGTGAAAAGGTGAAAAACATATGGGCGCGGGGAGTATTTCAGAGAATTATTAAAATAGAAGCAAGAAGGGTCTATGATGTCTGAACTAATAATAAATGTGACCTTTAACGAAACAAGGATAGCTTTTCTGGAAAACGGTGTCCTCGTGGAATTTTTTGTGGAGCAGAAAAACGGCCACAGCATGGTCGGAAGTATATATAAAGGAAAAGCAGCGAGGATTGTTCCCGGTATGGATGCCGCTTTTATTGATATCGGTCTTGAGAAATCGGCTTTTCTTTATGTAGGTGATATTATTCTCGACAGGATGATGTATGAGGAGTTTGACGATTCTGACTTTCGTGTTGATCGGAACGAACGCATTGAGGGAGTTCTTGAAGACGGCCAGGAACTGATTGTCCAGGTATCGCGGGAACCGATCGGACAGAAAGGAACAAGGGTTACGTCAAAGATAACATTGCCGGGCCGGCTGCTCGTACTTATGCCCGCTACCGATCATGTCGGGGTATCGAGAAGGATAGAGCAGGAAGATGAAAGAAAACGGCTGGCAGAATTGCTGAAGCAGATTTGCCCCGCCGGTTATGGTGTCATCGCGAGGACCGCTTCTGAAGGCAAAAGCAAAGAGGAACTTCAATCTGACCTCAATTTTCTCGTCAGGATATGGGAGAGCATCCAGGAAAAAGCAAAAAGCGCCCGTGCCCCGGCAATCCTGCACCAGGAACTGGGTATTATTTTCAGGGTAATACGTGACCTCCATTCGCACAATTTAAAAAAGATTGTTGTCGATGATGAATTTGTGTACAAAAGAGTTGCCGAATTCTTAAAGGAATATCTGCCTGAAGAAGGTTGCGAGGTCGCCTACTTTGATGAAAAAGACCCCATTTTTGAAGTATATGGGATAGAGATCGAAATAGCTAAGCTTTTACACAAAAAGATATGGCTAAAGTCGGGCGGATATATTGTGCTCGATTATACCGAGGCTCTCACGGTCATTGATGTCAATACAGGCAGATATCTCGGTAAAAAAGACCTTGAAGATACGATACTGCGGACGAACCTTGAGGCTGTGAAAGAAATTGCCTATCAGATACGGCTCCGGAATATCGGCGGTATTATCGTGATCGACTTTATCGACATGGAGAGGAAAGAGTCGAGGGATCAGGTATTCCAGACCCTCGTTGAAACACTGAAAAAAGACAGGATAAAAACATTCGCCTATCCCATAAGCGAAATAGGCGTTGTGCAGCTGACAAGGAAACGCACAAGGCACAACGTTGTCACCCTTTTATCGGAGACATGCCCGAACTGTGAAGGATCCGGCTACATCAAGTCGAGGTATACTGTCTGTTATGAGGTGTTGAGGGAACTGAAAAGTGCCTGCAGGAAGGATGAAGCAAAAACGTTCAACATCTATCTTTCTCCTGAAGTAGCGGGGCTTCTCTACGAGGAGGAAAAGAGCTCTCTTGAACATATTGAAAGTACTTATAAAACAAAAGTGAACATTATTGCCAATCCATCGTACAGCATAGATAAATTCAGCATCGAAGGAGCGAAGTGACAATCACAGAACTCCTTGTCTCTGATCCAGCATGAAACAAACATTTTTATCTCCCGCTAAAGTTAATCTTGTCCTTAAGGTTATATCGAAAAGACAGGACGGATACCATAATATTTTCAGCTTAGTAGACCTTGTATCGCTCTATGACCGGATCTGTATTGAAGAGACAGACGACGATTGTATCATTGTAAAAGACGATAAAGGACTCCTGCCGGAGGATGAACGAAATACCATGTACAGGGCTGCGAAGCGTCTCAAAGATGCTTATTATATCCGCAAAGGCGTCAGTGTCTGTGTGGAAAAGCGAATTCCAATTGGGAGTGGTCTTGGAGGCCCGAGCAGCAACGCCGCGACAGTGCTGAAGGCGCTTTCAAGAATGTGGGAGATTCCGATAAGCGATAGCGAAATTGGCAACCTTGGCAGATCAATTGGAGCTGACGTTCCCCTCTTTTTACATGGTAAACCCTGTATCATGGAGGGGATTGGAGACATTATTACCTCCCTGGACTTGCCTTATATGTGGTACCTTATCGTCTATCCCGAGTTTGTTTTGTCAACTAAGGAAGCCTACAGCAGGCTAAAAATGTCGTTGACAAACAATGCAAATAATATTAAATTGATGGGTAATTTCAAAAGGATAGGTGGTATCGCAGACAGTCTTAGAAATGATCTCGAACAAATCGGAATAACAATGTGTCCTCAAATTAAGGAGATTAAAGATAGATTAATGGAAACGGGCGCCTTGGGTGCTTTAATGAGCGGAAGCGGTTCTTCGGTGTTCGGCGTGTTCCGAAACGAGACAGATGTAAAGGAGGCATCCCGTTTCGTTCAGGATATGGGAAGTATTTTTATGGTGCATAGTCATAGGGAGGGATGACTGTATGGAGATTACGGAAATAAAGATATTTCCCGTTGATGAAAAACGGGTGAAGGCGTATACTTCTGTTGTTTTTGATAGATGTTTTGTTGTACGGGATATAAAGGTAATTCAAGGCGATAGAAAGCTCTTTGTGGCAATGCCGAGCAAGAGAATGAAAGACGGCTCATACAGAGACACAGCCCATCCCCTGAATAGCGAGATGAGACAAAGAGTTGAAACAAGCGTGCTTGGTGCTTACGAAAAAGAACTGGGCAAAAACAAACTGCTGTAAGCAAGGTGTTGGGGTGTCGTCAAGCGGTAAGACACAGGCCTTTGGAGCCTGCATTCGGAGGTT
>CAZXVZ010000197.1:0-5555 GCA_964644085.1 uncultured Syntrophus sp.
CAAGTCCTGTCCGGTTACCCTAACCGCAGCTGTCTAACCGCAGGGGGGCACTCCATCTTGTCAATATGGGACACGAAATATTCCTTCATGGGCATTTCAGAGACTTCGATCAAAGATCATATTTAAACAGAGAATTATCAACTATCACATGTCACATGATGAAGCGTTTACAGCATGTCATACTGCTTGCTCATCTTGATCGGCTTCTCTATCTTTGCGGTGTCCACATGGTATCCGATATTCCTAAGAAGGTTCTCAACCAGGCCGTTAACTGGGCGATCACCGTTACAAGAAAATATTTTCCAATCTCACCTGCCCTTCCTGTCTTCAAGCCCATAATATTGCCCAGAGCAATTGTATAAACAGTAAGTTGAAGACCAAAAGTCAGGCTGTATAAATGCGATGACCCCAGAAGCATCAGATTCGTACCGAATGTCGCAATCAAGAAAAAGGGGACGAGAAACCGCATAATTTTGTGTGAGAATAAAAAATACGTGAAATATCCGTATCGAAATGGGTTGAGAAATTCGAGATTTCTGCGGATCGCGTTCAGCGTACGGTTTGTGATTCTCACCTGGCGCTGATATTCTTTGCCCGCATCATCAGCCGACTTTTCGAAACAAAAGACATCTGCGTCCGTGACCGCCCGCTTGCCCTGACTGATGATATTGAGCGGTATAACAAAATCATTTATGTCGTCTTCCCGGAGTGTCTGGTAGAATTCTTTTCGGATCGCAAAGACAGCCCCATCGGCGCCTACACAGGATGAAATTTGACTTTCCAGGATTTTCGTCCATTTCTCGAATCTCGAATATATTCCTGCTGTATCCTCTTTCTGGTCGACGTCGCCATATTTTGTCCAACCCGTCACAAGTCCAATCTCAGGGTCTGCAAAGTTGCGGACTACCTTGAGCAGGACGTCACGTGGGAACATCGAATTGGCATCTGTAAATAGAATGATCTCACCCCGCGCTTCAGGCACCGCCCGGTTCAGGCAGGCGGTCTTGCCGGCTCTCTCCTTGAACGCTTTGAGCACCAGGCGCTTATCACTGAACCCACTGACGATCTTTTCCGTATCGTCCGTCGAGCCGTCTGATACGATCAATATTTCCAATCTCTCGGCAGGATAATCGAGGGCCAGGGCATTTTGAATTTTCTCTTTTATGATCTGTTCCTCGTTATAAACGGAAATGACCACCGAGACGGAGGGCTTTATATCTTTCTTGACCCACGGCCGCCGGACAACCTTTGCCAGTGCAGGCAGACTGAGCGGAAAAAGCAGGTACGAATAAACAGAGAGAAAGACGCCTGTCCAGAAAACAATTTCCATGTCAGATATCTGTCGCCATGTTGCCGCTCATGTAAATATCATACCACTTCTGAAACACCAGCATCGACCAGATCAATGTATCGTGTAACTCCTGGCCTGAGAAGTGCTCTTTGAGAATATTTCCTACGGTCTCATGGTTGAGCAAACCGTGCTTCTTCAGGTTCTTCTCGGACAGCGCCTCCGTGGTGTAGGCCCTGAGATCATTCTTCAGCCACTGGGCCATGGGCCCCACAAAACCCTGCTTCCGGTGTTTAATCACCTCTCCGGGAAGGAGGTCTCGTATCGCCTTCTTCAGTAGGTACTTCTTGCTGAACCACTTCATCTTCATTTCCGGCGGTATCGTTGCGCAGAACTCCATAAGCGGGTGGTCGAGGAAGGGGACCCTGACTTCCAGTGCATGATACATGCTCATCCTGTCCGTGACGGCGAGGATGTCCTCCGGCAGATAGGTCTTGATATCGCAGTAAAATACACGGTTGAGAACATCGCGTTCGTCTTCCACGGGAACGGATTTGAAGTGGCCAAGAACAAGTTCCCTGGAAGCTTCGAGACATTTCCCAAACCTTGAAGAATCAGCAAAGAATTTCGACTGGATTCTTGGACTCAGGCGTGTCAGGTAGCCGTAGTACGCTTCGCCATCATTCTGGGATGACGACCGTACAAATCTCTTCATGTGATTGACGGTGTAATGGCCGTCTGAACGCTCGGGCATACTGTCCACGATGCGACGGATCAGACGCTCCCTGGCAAATCGGGGGAGCTTACCATACATCGCTCGCGCCCTGAAGCCCATGTAGCGCTCATACCCCGCGAAGGCCTCGTCACCGCCAAGTCCGGACTCGGCCACCTTGACATTCTCCCGCGCGATTTTGCAAACGAAGTACGACGGGATGGTGGAGTCGTCCGCAAATGGTTCGTCAAAGGATCGAACGATCTTTTCCAGAAGACCCTCCGGCTCGGGGTAAATCTCATACTCCTTGTGATTGGTTTTATATCTTTCGGCAACCATTCGTGCGTAGCCCCGCTCATCCAGGTAACCGCCTGCATCGCCGCCAAAACCCATGCAGAACGTGTTGACGGGACTGTCCGTTACCATGCTCATCATGGCAACCACGGTGCTCGAGTCGATGCCACCGCTCAGGAACGCTCCCAGGGGCACATCGCTTATAAGATGGATTTTAATCGATTCCTGTAAAAGCTCCATGAACCGGTTGATAAAATAATGCTCGCCATTACTTCTGTCCGGAGCATAGGCAATATCCCAGTATTTCCGAATACGTGTGCGGCCGGCCTCCCTGGTCAGGGTATGTCCCGGCAGCAGCTTGCGGATGCTCCTGAAGATCGTCATGGAATCAGGGATATAGGAAAGGGAAAAATAGCACGCCAGGGCGACCTCATCCATTTCACGACGAATCGTCGGGTCGGCCAGGATGGCCTTCATCTCCGAGGCAAAGTAGAAGGTATCCCCGTGCTCCGCGTAGAAAAGGGGCTTTATCCCGAACCGGTCTCTCGCGATGAAAAGCCTCTTGGCTCTCCTGTCCCAGATTGCGAAGGCGAACATGCCGCGAAGGTGCTCCACACAATCGTCACCCCATTCCTCGTAAGCATGAAGGATGGTTTCCGTATCGCTTCGCGAGTTGAATCTGTGATTTTTTGAAACGAGCCTGTCATGAAGCTCAGGGAAATTGTAAATCTCCCCGTTGAAGACGACACACAACGAGCCATCCTCGTTGAACATCGGCTGTTGACCGCTTTCGAGGTCGATGATGCTCAGCCTGCGATGGCCCAGACCGGCGCCGTCGTCTAAGAAAAAGCCGGAATCGTCTGGGCCGCGGTGGGCCAGCAGATTCGTCGCCTTCTTCAGGTGAGCCTCATCTATTTTCGGGCCTACGATTCCGAAGATTCCGCACATATTATTTTACATTCGTGGGTTTTTATGGGAAAGTTCGCTTGGCTTTAGGGCCTGGATGAGATGATGATATCGGTTCAGGAAATTGTTTATGATTCTGGATTTCCGGATCGAGCCCGCTTATGATCCAGTACCCGTTTGATCCCCTCTTCCGCAGAAACCGACGGTGTCCAACCCAATTCCTTCTGGATCTTTGAAGAATCGTAAAGGATGCTTTTCTGGGAAGAAGTCAACCGGTACCTTGTGAGGAAAGGCTTCCGCCCCATGAAGGAAAACAACATTTCCTGGATGTAAACCGCCGAATATAATAGGCTATAGGGAATGTAAATGCAGGTGGCAGCTGGATATAACTTTTTAACCAGCTTGTTCACGTACTCTTTTTTTGTGACCCTCTCCGGATCGACCACATTGTAGATTCCACTGGATGATTCCTGCTTTTCAATCCCTTTGATGATTGCCTCTACTAAATTGTCTATATAAACAAAAGGAAGTGTGAATTTCCCGTTTCCGATCACGGCAAAGAGTTTATTCCCGAGAGAGAAACCCATCATGGGGGTGAATACCTCCCCCCCCGGGCCCCATATGGTTCCCGGGCGAAGACTGACAATCGGAAGGGATCCCTGTGATATGGCTTCGGCAATGACCTGATCCGCCTTGAGTTTTGCCCAGGAATAAAAGCCTCTTTTCTCCGGAAAACGCTCCAGAGGCGTATCCTCCGCGACAACGGCCCCCTCCCTGTAGTCGGCAACCCCGTAAACGGCGCAGGAACTGATGTAAATCAATTTCTTGATTCCGGCCTGTAAACATAATTGAAGGATATTTTGTGTACCCCGGATGGTGCTCCATTCTCCTTCTCTTTCATTCCCCGCCGTATCTGCGGCGGCGTGGACGACAATGTCAATGCCGTTAAAAGCCGGACGCAGCGATTCCGGATCGGCCACATCGCCGAAGAAGATCTCGACCCCGCATGCTTTGAGCTTTTTCGTATTGGAGAGCTTCCTGACGAATGCCCTCACCGGGTATCCCTTCTGCGCCAATAGCTCGACAAGCCTCGTCCCCAGAAACCCGCTTGCTCCGGTAACCAGTATCTTCGGCAAATCGTCTTCAATACCAGGCTGCTTTACCGGGACGATAGGTTCAAAATCCAATTTAGTATTTTTTATCTGCCTGAATATTTCTTCCATGGCGTCCAGGACGATCAGGGCATCCTCCTTCGACACCGGCACATCCCCCTGACCCCCGATGCTGTTATAGAAACGATGAATCAGATTCTGCATGCCATGGTAGGATTTGAGTTTTCCCCTTAGAAAATTCCATACGTTTGCTACCGTTGAGGAAAAGAGCTGCTTACTCTCGCCGATATTGTAAATAACCTTCTGGGCCGCCTTGGGAAGGCTGCTCATCGGGTGAAAGACTGTCGTCATCGTGTTGAAGTCCACATGTATCATTCCGCTTGTTCCATAATAGCGCACATAGTGTAGATGCGGCTTCGCGGCAAATGAAAATACCAAAGTACCTGCGCAATTTTCACCGTCTATGAGAATCCGCAGCTCATCGGACATATCCTGCGGCAGTTCGCCGTGCGATCTCTCCATTACTTTTATTTCACGCGGCCGCCCGGTATAGGGCAGCATCACATATAGGGGGTGAGGCATGAAATCATGAAATACCCCGCCGGGAAGTGAGTAAAGCCATGGCAGAATATTGGGCGCGGGATACCTGCGGAATGCGTCGATCCGGGTGTTCAATCCGTAGTAGCTTTCCACATTGATGATACGTCCGAGGCGGCCGCCTTCGATGATCGCCCTGGCTTTTAACATGCAGGGATCGAAGAAATGGTTGTGCATGGGACAGAGCTTAACCCCTTTGACTTCAGCGCGATCATATAGTTCTCGTGCCTCGTTGGTGTGAAGGGTTAATGGTTTTTCTATGAGAACGTGGATGCCGTGTGCAATCGCCTCTTTTGCAACTGCATAGTGGGTTGGCGGAGGAGTTACAATATGAAGAACTTCCGGTCTGCCTTGATCGACAAGTGCGCTAAGGTTTGAAAAATAGTTATCTATACCGTGTGCCAGGGCACAGTCGTGTGCTCTGCTTTCGGCAACATCAACCACGCCAACAATCTCTGCCCCGGGGTAAGCCCTGGCGAACTTGATATGATAATCCGAGTTCAGCCCGCAGCCGATGATACCGATCTTCATTCTACCCAGCCCGGAATATACATATTCAAATAATCTGATGAGATACTATGACTAGCTTGCTCGCGCATGCAATTCTTCTGCTGTTTTGAGAATGGCCCCAACATATGCCCCAAAA
>CAZXVZ010000198.1:0-5478 GCA_964644085.1 uncultured Syntrophus sp.
TTTAAGGGGGGCGAGGATATTCGCGCCGACAGCAAGCGCGAGAAGGCTTGTAAGCAACACGATAAGGGGAACTATCATTTTCAGGTTATAATTGAGATTGCCGGGGTCCCTTAAGAAACCTCTCATGCCGGGCTTTCTTTTTTGCCCGTCCCGATTTCCTGACCGTGCCATTATACCTTTCAATTTTTCTAACATTATGTTTTACCCACCCCCTCTCATGACTCCCATCATATTCCACCAGGGCATAAATATCGCCAGTGCCAGAAATAAAACCATGACCGCGAGACAAACGGTCATAAGCGGTTCAATCCATGCCGACAACCTGTTAACAGAATAGTTTACTTCCCGGTCATAATGAGTCGATATTTCCCTGAGCATTTCTTCAAGTGATCCCGTTTCTTCTCCGGTCGAGATAAGGTGTACAACAAGGGGAGGAAATATCTTTGCCTCTTTCAGGGGTTTTGATATGCCCCTGCCTTTTTCAATGCTCTTGGCGATACCCTGGATTTTTCTCGCCACATATCTATTTCCCACAGCCCGTGACACAATATCAAGTGTCTGAATAATAGGGATACCGACTTTTGTCAGATTTTCCAGAATGAAAGCGAATCTGCTCATGGAAATTTTCTGTAATATGGGACCGATAAGCGGCATTCTGAGTTTCATCCTGTCAATAACGTAAGAGCCCGCTTCTGTTCTCTGATAATAAAAAAAAGCAATACCAATTGCGACAATAAAAACAATGATCAACATACCATAGTTCTGAATCGCGTCATTTATAAGAAGCAGAATCTGTGTCGGTAGAGGAAGGGCAACCTTTGAGCTTTTAAACATAGGCACAAATTTCGGAACGACAAACCTTATCAGCACAATAAAGGCTATGGCTAAAGTAGCTGACACAAACACAGGATACCTCATTGCTGATTTTATTATCTCCTGCGTTCTCATCTGAAATTCCAACAATTCGGCTATCCTTGTCAATACCTCCTCAAGGTTACCGCCGATTTCTCCTGACCTGACCATTCCGATATATATTTCGGAAAAAATGCCTTTGTGTTTTGAGAACGCATCGGAAAGGCTTTGCCCCCTGTCGACATCCTGAGTAATAGCCTTGATGGCTCCCCTCAAGCGCTCATTGTTTGTTTGTTCTTCAAGCGCCTTGAGTCCTCTTACCATGGGAATCCCTGACCGCACAACAGTCTGGAGTTGCCGGGTAAAAAAGATAAGGTCATCATTTTTGACTTTTTGGAAACGGAGCAGGAATTCATCAATTGAGGATATGCCGCCCCTGGATTCCATCACGGAGACAGGGATGAGGCCCATATTGTCAAGTTGCACGAATACATCCCTCTTGCTTACCGCTTCCATGTTCCCTGTAACCAGAAGGCCTCTCTGGTCTCGTGCCCTGTATGCAAATGCGGTCATGCTGTTCCCGTTTCCAGATGTCTCATGATCATACCGGTTTTTCCCGTATATGTTTTTATGTTTTCTTGATTTCTTATTCCATTATTCTTTTTCTTCATGCTTCACGTTTCCGCTTTCGCGTTTCACCCTGTTCCCCCTATTCCTCCTGAACGACTGTGAGCGCTTCTTCAAGGCTTGTGACGCCGGAGAGCACTTTCATGATGGCATCATCACGCATGGTTCTCATCCCTTTTTCACATGCCTTTTTCTTCAATGTTTCGCTTGAAACTCTGTTTATTATCATCTCCCTTAATTCATCGTCAATAATAAAGACTTCATATATGCCTGTCCGCCCCCGGTAACCTTTGTAGGTACATGCAGGGCAGCCCTTCCCTCTGCATAAAAGCACATCATCTTTAATCTGAAAAGCTTTATGTATCGAATCTGTGGGATAGTACGATTCCTTACACTCCGGACATATTTTCCTGATCAATCGCTGTCCGATAACGCAGGTAACCGACGAAGTCACGAGGAAAGGCTCTATGCCCATTTCGACTAATCTCATGACGGCGCTCGAAGCGTCATTGGTGTGAAGTGTCGACAACACAAGATGGCCTGTAAGCGCTGAATGAATAGCCATGTTCGCGGTTTCTTTATCCCTTATTTCTCCGACCATAATAACATCGGGGTCCTGCCGCAGAATAGACCTGAGGCCGCTCTCAAAGGTCAATCCGGCCCTGGGGTTTACCTGGGCCTGAGAAAGTCCTTCAAGGGTATATTCAACAGGGTCTTCTATGGTTATGATATTTTTCTCAGGCGAATTTATGGAATTCATAATAGCATAGAGTGTGGTCGATTTACCGCTCCCCGTGGGTCCTGTTGAAAGGATGAACCCATAGGGCCTCTTTAATACGTTTTTGATTTTTTCCTTGTCGTCACGAAGCAGGCCAAGATTGTCGATACCGTACAACGAGGTACTTTTATCGAGGAGACGGAGTACGACCTTTTCCCCGTAGATGGTAGGAAATGTGGCAACCCTGAGGCCTACCTCCCTGTTGGACTCGCGTATATTGAACCTTCCATCCTGCGGAGTCCTCGTCTTGGCAATATCAATTCCGGCAAGGATTTTTATTCTTGAAATAATGGGGAGAAATAATTTTTTTTCCGGGCTCGGCACATCACGTAATTTTCCATCTACCCTCATCCTGACCCGCATATCATGCTTGGACGGTTCAACATGGATGTCGCTGGCATTATCGGCAAGCGCCTGCGCGAGCAGGCTGTTCACGAATCTGACAACAGGCTCTTCCTCGACCATATCCACTGATATACGTTCGTCCCGGTCAAGATCTTCCCCTTCGTCCTTAACAAGGGTAACTTCCTGCTGTTTTATCCTATCAAGTGTCTCTTCGACAATCGTTTTTAAACCATAATATCTTTCCAGCGCCTGCTTGAGATCGCTTTCGGTCACCATGAGAGGCTCTATTTCCATTTTCACGACACGGGCGACATTATCCATGGCGTTTATATCGAGAGGATCTACCATGGCAAGTTTCAAAACATTGTGCCGTTTAATAACCGGCATCACCAGGGAGCCCTTGGCCATCTCCGGCGGGATTAATCTGATAAGGTCTTCAGGTATGGTAAGTTCGTTAATATTGATAACAGGAATACCCAACTGCCTGCTGACCGTGTCGATAATTTCTCTTTCAGAGAGCAAGCCGAGTTTCACGATAGATTTCCCAAGCTTGTCACCGTACTTTTTCTGTTCTTCCAAGGCTTTGAGGAGGTCTTTTTCCGTGATTTTATTCGCTTCCAGAAGTAATTCACCTAATCTTTTCTTCGAACGAACCATTTAAAACCCCATGTAAATACAATAACCAATAATCAAATTACAATTTCCAAACATAAACACAAGCACCAATGATCAAACTACAATTTTCAAAAACAGACCAATAATCTTCTATTTATTCATTATCTTTGTTTCAATATATTGAAGCCGCTCGATGATATCCTTCTTCGATGCCGGCGCGGATATAGACGAGAGATATTGCCTGTAATATCGGGCAGCATCTTCATAATGGCCAAGATTGTCCTGAATGATTGCATAGGATAGAAAAAGTCTCGGTTCTTTGACTTTTTTCTGAATGGGTATTTCAAGAAGTCTTGCCGCCTCGGGCAACCTTGACTGGCTCCGAAAAAGCGCTGAAAGATTCAGGTACGGATCGGGATCCCCGGGTGAGAGCGATACGGCTTTCATTAAATATTCCTCGGCCAGTTTGCTGTCGCCATCTTTCATTGCAATCATACCCATGTTGTTATATGCCTTTGAATAATCTTTCCGGTATTCGAGTATTCTCTTGAAGTAAAAGAACGCTTCCTCTGTATTGCCTTCTTGCACAGCTATGACGCCAAGATTATTCATCGTTTCGATATGGTTCGGCTGTTTCGCTAATATTTGTTTATAAATGGTCTTCGCTTCCTTTATCCTTCCCGATTTTTGCTGTTGTAATGCCTCATTGTACATGGTATCGATATTCCCTTCATCCATTCTCTTCCCAATGTATTTCGAGGGTTCATCAGCAATCCCCTGTCTGTCGGCCAGCTCCACCGGTCTTGTTTTTCCCGGTGCCTGCGCATCAAGAACATTTTTTTGTATGGTAGTATTTTTAGTACCTTTGACAGCGGTTTCTTTTGTTTTGTCAGGTTTTACCGGAATAGCGGACTGAGGGGTAATACCGGTTAGGGTATTCGCGCTCTTCTTTTCAGAAACCTCTTTTTTTGAAATTTGCGTTTCAGCTATGGCAGGAGCTTTCACGGGTATCCGGGCATGGTTTACCGGTACAGGTTGCGAAACAGCGACGGGTTGTTGAGCAACTTGCTTCGGTTTATGAAAATACGGCGTATACAGGTAAGCAAATATGGAAGCGACACAAAGACCGGCTATTGTATATATTATTACCGATGTTCTTGATTTCTTTTGAACATCTGAAAGATGATAGGGGACTTCACGCTCACTTTTTTTTGCCCTGTCTTCCTGGGCTTTTTTTAGAGCGTCCTGTATTATGCTCATTAATTTGAATCTCCATAAATAATCCGTGGCGTTAAAAATATGACCAGTTCACTTTTCGCACTTTCCTTTTCTTTCAACTTGAAAAGACTCCCAAGAATCGGAATATCCATGAGTCCTTTCGTGCCGGTATGTGTATCTGTTTTCCTGCTTTTGATAAGCCCGCCGATAACAATCGTCTCACCTTCTCTGACTTTCACAATGGTATCCACTTCCCGTATATCAAGCACCGGTACCGGTGTACCGATTCCTGGAGCGGCAACATCACTAATCCGCTCAGACATAATAGGATGAACGCTAAGAATAATATTACCTTTATCATCAACCTGCGGTGTTACGTCAAGGGTAAGGCCCACATCGACAAATTTTGCCGTGGCTGTAATCGTCGGATTCGCGGCACCAGTGCTAGCAGCCGTTTGCGTGGTTTCAAAATACACATCCTGAGTGGTAACTTTTATAATTGCCCGTTGATTGTTCAGCGTTGCTATTTTCGGATTTGAGACCGTTTCCACTTTGCCATAGGTCCTCAAAAGGTCTATAAATGTATTGTCCATAACCATATTTTTATTTCCCCCAAAAATACGGAAAAAAGGTATATCGGCAACAGCTGGTGTGGTCGCGCTCGGAATCACAGTTGTTAACTGGTTCAAGAATACCTGCTGACCCTGAAGATTGAACTCGCCAATCTTCGCGCCAACAAATTGCCAGTTTATGCCCTGTCGGGATTCATCGTTTAGCTGAACCTCAACAATTTTTGCTTCTATCATAACCTGACGTTGGATGACTCCTTCGACAGCCTTTAGAAATATTTCCATATCTTTCAAATTTTTCGGGTAATCGGTAACAAAAATCATCATGGTCTGTTTATTGACCACAAATTTCCCGTCTTTTGAAATTAGTGCTTTCACATTCTCTTCAAGACTTTTCCATAGGTCAGATTCTGTTTCGCTCTTGACCGATACCTGTGAACCGGACGAACTGCTTGTTGTCGTTGTGCCTCCTGA
>CAZXVZ010000199.1:0-5399 GCA_964644085.1 uncultured Syntrophus sp.
CTGTAATCTCTCCATTTGTCGCTGTTTCTCGCGAAACGGTCGTGCGGATGCCGTGACCCGTGATGACCAAAACCGCCAAACAGGAGCCTGCCGAGAAAAACGAGACCAAAGGCCTGCCAGTAAGAAATCTGCTTCAGGCCAAAGATTTCAGGCATAAGCCAGTTCCAGAGCCACTGCACCACAACCCCGAGTATCAGCGCGAATAAAGCAGCCAATGCAATCCCACCGATACCGAGGGCAATAAGACGGAAAATTCTCCATCCGGGCCCTGTCTTCCTCATATCGTGCCAGTGTGTTTGTTGTTTTTCCATAATATTATCCTCCATGTGCTTGTTACGGTTTGCACTCCTTGAGCAATTCCCGCACTTTTATAAGTGCCCTGGACTTTCGGGCAAGCAGGGTCCCGAGGGGAATTTTCCACTCTTCAGATAATTCCCTGAAACTGCGTCCATTGATCTCAGTCTCTATGATTATCGCTTTCTCCACGTCGGCTAATCTATCGATGGCTTCATACAGCTTTGCTTTCAATTCAGACCTGGAAACTTCTTTTTCTATATCACTTATCTCATCGGCAAGCTGATTGGCAATGGATTGACCGTTTTCTTCTTCGACCGGTTCATCGAACGAAATCATTGTCCTGCGCTTGCGGAGATAGTCGATCACTCTGTTGCGAAGCGATTGATAGACGTAGGAAGAAAGCACCTCTATGGGTGTAAGTACATCAGGTCTCTCGAGAAGACGGAGCGCCACATCCTGCACAATATCTTCCCCGTCCCGGTCACCGGCATCCTCGATAAAACAACGCACATACCAGATTAGTCGTTGCCGCTGATTAACCAGAAACTCGCTTATGGATGTCTGTGTGGACGATGATGTACCCATACTTATTGAGACGTTTTGAATGCCTCTTTATTGCAATTCTATTACACTAATTATAATAATTGCACAAATATATTGTTATTGCAGTGAAAAACTGTCCTGCGAATGAGCCGGGAAAACCTTCTCCTCAGAAACTAACTGATTCTTTCGACTGGTTTTACAAAATATTTAAAGAAAGCGTCAATATCTTTTTTTGTTTTCCTCAGTTTTAAGCATATCCCACAGACGTTCAAGGATTTTTTCTGAACGAACAGGATTGCCCCTGCCAACAGGGAAATAGCAGGGAATCACTTTGTATGTTTTAGAATTTATGATCACATTATATGTTTTCAAAAAATGTGTTCCTTCGAATAACCGGTAATAAATATCAAGTTTGAGTTTTTGTCCGGAAAGATGAAAAAACGGGAAACGGCCAAATGTCACGATGTATTTGGGCTGGATGAGTTCTATTTCCTTTAGCAGTATGGGCAAAAATATGTTTACTGTCTCGCAATCCGGCAACTGAGGACCTTTATAAGTTCGTTTAACAAGATTTGTCAGGTAAACCTCTGCTTCATCCAGAGCATTTAAGACTATTCTTGCAAGATCTACTGTCCAGTGCTTTGAGTTTTCAATGGCTTTCATTCCGGTAGTACTGAAAATTCCCGTTCTATGCATCACTCTCCAAAACTGGTTGATGCCGGCAAAAGGAAATCTGGGACCCGACCATTCAGGATGAGAGCTGATATTGCGCATAGTCGGATTGATGAAAATACCCATGATTTTCGGATACCGAGCTTTACCCGCACCAGATACAAAATAAAAATTGTCCTGTGGAAAATATTTTTTCTGGGTTAGCCAAATACATTCTTGAAGCTCATTCAGATTCTCGCATCCAGCTATTAATTGAGTATGTTCACCATTCACGGTATGTTCACTTAGTTCCTGAATTCGAATTTCAGTAATTTCCGCACAGGTACAGAAAACGTTCCATAAGAACAGATCCGGTAACTTCTCATGCAAGGGTTTTTCTTACTGCAAGCAAGCACGACCGCAGCGAAAACCAAAATTTATGTATAGCAATTCCGGAAAGCTTCTCTATGTTATCATCCTTTCCCGGTAATATTTAAAAGCTTAAAATAATGTGACAAGAAAATAGCTGCTTTAAGGTGTGCCACCATCAATAATCGCAAGGGGATTGCAGTCATAATTATATCAACCATTCATTATAGCATACGCGGCAATAATTAACGTCTTTTCAATCTTATCCCGCTTTTCTCCCGAGGAACTATTGGAACGCACCAAGCTGACATGGGGATATTTTTACCTTTATTGATTCGCACACCGCCGCAATCACAGGCTTGGAAATGTTGAACCTTTTCGAAATTTCCCAGGCAGCGATGCATGCCAATCGACCATTCACAAGGGATGATCTGATGGCTGATTCAACGTCAGGATTCATCTTCTCAGGTAACTGAGGAATATTCTTCTCTTTCCCATGCCCGAAAAGACCAAGTTGACATTGGGTTATTCGAATTTCGAGTAAATCAATCGTAGTCCCCACCTCAGCAGGTCTTACATTCAGATCTCCCGCAATGCTGTGTGCCTCGGCGCAGGAAATTTTGTTATCTTCTGCTGTTTCCTTTATCTTTCTGGCAATTGGTTCAATTAATGTAGAGCCTCGCCTCTTTTCTGCATAATGTCCCGCATCTTCATGTGTCATAGTCTTTTCTCCTCTTGCTACAAATATTTTATTGATCCTGTATATAAGTTGCAGGCCGGCAAAAAACAAAAGTGAGTTTTATAACCGGCCCTTTTTTATTTTACCATAAGGCGTATCAAAAACAATAGATACCTACTCTCCTCTTAACATGGCTCCAACGTCATCATCCACCGTACTTACGGGTCTGATGTTGAATTTATCCACCAGTACTTTGGCAACGTTCGGGGATAAAAAGGCGGGCAGTGTGGGTCCCAACCGGATACCCTTCACACCGAGGAAAAGAAGGGCAAGCAAAACCGCCACTGCTTTTTGTTCATACCAGGCAATATCATAAGATATGGGCAGTTCATTTATGTCGTTCAGTCCGAATGCCTCTTTAAGTTTCAAGGCAATTACTGCCAGAGAATAGGAATCATTGCACTGGCCTGCGTCCAGTACCCGCGGAATACCACCGATATCGCCAAGGGCCAGTTTGTTGTAACGGTACTTGGCGCAGCCCGCGGTGAGGATCACCGTATCTGCAGGTAATTTCTCAGCCACCTCTGTGAAATAACTCCGGGTTTTGTGGCGGCCATCGCATCCGGCCATGACAATGAAACGCTTTATAGCCCCTGACTTCACAGCGTCTATAACTTTGCCGGCAAGCGCTAAAACCTGATTATGGGCGAACCCACCGATTATCTTGCCCGATTCAATCTGCTCAGGCGATTTGCAGGTTTTTGCAAGAGCGATAACAGGTGAAAAATCTTTTGTCCCGCCCTTAGGCCTATCGGCTATGTGCTGTGCTCCGGGATAACTGACCACCCCTGTGGTAAAGAGCCTGTCGAGATATGTGTTTTCTTTCTTGATAGGAATGAGACAATTTGTCGTTAAAATAACAGGACCGTTGAAGGATTCAAATTCCTCGTTCTGATGCCACCACGATCCTCCGTAATTACCCGCAAAATGGCTGTATTTCTTGAAGGCCGGATAGTAATTGGCCGGCAGCATTTCACCATGTGTATATACATCCACACCCTTTCCTTCAGTCTGCTTCAGCAGTTCTTCCATATCTTTTAAGTCATGGCCGGAGATGAGAATCGCGGGGTTACTTCGAACTCCGATATTAACTTCGGTAATCTCCGGATTCCCGTAAGCGGTTGTATTGGCCTTATCTAAAAGAGCCATCGTGTTCACAGCCATTTCCCCTGCCTTCATAACCATAGCAATCATTTCATCCACCGAAAGGTCTTCGGTAGTTGATGCGAGGGCGTCCATAAGGAAACCATAAATACTGTCGTCCTCGTAGCCAAGGACGGCGGCGTGATCAGCATAAGCAGCGATGCCCTTGCAGCCGATAATGAGCAGTTCCCTGAGAGAGCGAACATCCTCGTTCTCAACCGCAGTTATACGTACTTCATTTGAAAGTGCCTTCGAGGTAATATCTTCCCTGTTCTTAGGCATCCAGGTGGCACAATCCGGAAGTTCATCCAGTTTAGAGGAAAGAAAACGTTCTTTGAGCGAATCCCGAACTTTGAGAGCCTCCTGTATTTGTGCGATAATCACATCGTTATCCCATGCGACATTGGTAATTGTTGTGAACAAGGATTTGCACACAAAACGGGCCGTATCCCTATCAACAGTTTCTTTCTCCTTCAATTGCCGGGCGTAGATTGAAATTCCTTTGCATACGTAAATGAGCAAATCCTGAAGATTAGCCGTTTCTTCTGGTTTACCGCATACGCCTTTAACTGTGCACCCCTGGTTTTTGGCTGTTTCCTGACATTGAAAACAAAACATGGTATCCCTCCTGTTTTAAGTTTGTCCTTCTTTCTTTACATATCGCTTTTTTTAAAAACCATAAAAACGCTATTTTATAATGCCTTAAGCTTTAAAACACCTGATTCCATGCCGCTATGGATTGCCGTACTCCTATACGGTGACCCTCGGAATCAGAAATGTCGAAAGTCCTCGTATTCCTTGGATGTTTCCTGATTTGCGCCGGTTTCGGCCCATCCTTTTCATATACGCTCTCGTTGCGTAAATGTCGTCAACCGGCAATATCAGAGTAATATCCTTACCGGCCGAGTTCTTGACGGAAGCGTATTTTTCATCATCGATGTTCAATCGTGAAATCGGGATCAAACCGAATTTCAAAAACCAAACAATAGAAAAAAGAACCGGTGGTCTCAGTTTGCCCTTATAAAATTGAACAGTTAAATCACAATTCTTGCGATAGAGAATCAATCTTGGAATTATCATCTCTGTCATAATGCGAGTGCTACGTGAAACCGTTTTCTTTATGCTTTTGCGCAATTGTTTCAGCCAGTTGATCAAGAGTTCTAAGGTCACCTTCTGACGGTATCCCTTTGCATAACACAGGTTCTAAGATTTCCACTTTGAGGTTCGGGATCATCCCCGCCAGGATTTCAACTGTTTTTCCTCCCCACCCATAGGACCCGATGATTGACAGGAATCGTGCTTTCGGCTTCAGGGCATTAGCCAGAAATGTTGCATACGCTGCAAGGGGGTGGGGACCGGCGAGCACCGTGGGAGTGCCTACTACTATTGTCGCAGTATCCACGAGGGCCATGGCAAGCTTTCCAATATCCGTTACCGTGAGATTGAAGAGTTCTACCTGAACACCAGCCTTAACGAGCCCTGATGACAGGCGATGAACCATGAGTTTTGTGCTCTCATGCATAGACACGTAAGGCAGAACCACTTTGTTTCGAGGTGGGGCAAGAACCCAGTCACGGTAGGCATCCATGATCAATGAGGGCCGTGAATAAATCTGTCCATGACTGGGAGCAATCATTTCAATATCAAGGTCTTTCAG
>CAZXVZ010000200.1:0-5399 GCA_964644085.1 uncultured Syntrophus sp.
TCATCCATCTTGCTCTCAGTCTTTAACCTCAACTAAATTCTGCAATTCCGAGGGAATCGACGCTTTCATTTTTGCTGTCGGGACTCTGCATGGGATAAAAGGTGGTTGTCCCTGGTCTTTAAGTACTTTGAGTCCACCCTGAGGGTCGAGCATGTACTTAAGGAAGGCAATGGCAGCTTCTCTATTCGGTGCGTTTTTAATTAATGTGACTCCGTAGGTTGTTGAATCTCCTTTCATATCCATGAACGTACCCGGCTTTTCTCCGGTGACCTTCACGACAGCATGCTGATAGAGATGATCATATTTGTAATTTCCAAGGTTGATTTCATCGGGAAGAACAATATATTTAAGGCCGTGCTGAGCGGCTACAGAAAGATATTCCCAGGCATAGTCCATGTTTCCAGTCTGTAAAAGAGAAACGAGTTCTACCGACTTTGGTCTGACATTTTCCTGTGGACGATTTGCGATAATTTTGTCGTAGAGGCCCGGAGTCTTGTAATGTTTTTCAGCAAGCTGCAAAACCATAAGAGAACGATAACCGCATGGATCAAGGTTGGGGTCTGAATGGCCCCAGATTACGCCTTTCCGCTGCAGGATTTCATGCCAATTTTTGGCGTTTATTTCACCGGCATACTTGCTTTTTTCTGTGTAACAGAGAACAAGCTGATTGGTGGCGAAACGAATATTCCAATCCGCGTAATCGGGAATAAGAAGTTTATCAATTACCTTAAAATCAGCCGATGCCATGATATCGCAAGGTTTTTTGAGATCCGTAATTTTTCTGGCGCAAGCCTGGCTCCCTGCACCCTCTCTCTGTAAATCTACCTTTGGATATTTAGCCTCGAATGCTTTTTCCATAGCTTCAAAAGGAACGGCAAGGCTACCCGCGTGAAACATGACGAGTTTGCCCTGAGGTTCAGCAGAAACCTGGGTCGTTATCAAAAGCATTACCATAATACTCATTAACATAAAAAATTTTTTCATCCCGTATCTCCTTTCGTTATTTATTTTTCAATTATGTGTTGTTTTTTTCTCTCAAACAACCTGTAGTTTGTTTCGAGGAGATTTGCTCAAAACACATAAATACTATCATAAATAATAAATACTATTCAATAATTATTAGTTATTATCGGTAATAAATAAATATTATTAGTTATATTTTAGTATTATTAATCGGTATAATTCTTTAATTATGCGTATTTCTATTAATGAGACATTTAATGATGATCAGATTAAAAGGATAGTTGTTGAGAGCGTTCCCTTTCAGGTGTTTTTTTGTCCGATTTCCAATTTGTTTTGATATGTTTATTTGGTATAGATACTCATGTTTATTACAATACTTATTAGATTATCATCATAATGCATGTTGCAGTAATATTGTTTGAATTGTAGACGCATTTAATTTATAATGCTTTGTTATTATAGAGTATTGTTATTGCTATCGATATAGGCATAAAATTTGCTTATTTCATTAGCATAAGCAGTTTGAAAATAGCAATCGCATGCCGGGAAGAACGTATATCACCTGTCTTCGACGTATCCAACACTATATGCCTTGTTGAAATAGACGGTGGTAGGGAATTGAGAAGGTGGATCTGGGCAGCTGTTTCTCATGTTTTTCAGATTGCTCTCAGTGCGGCTGGTGTTCAGGCTGTTTGATTTATTTGCGGAACCTCTGAAAATCACATTATATTAGATATCATTTTTCTTAATGGCGGTCATTAGAGAATTAGGGTGGAATGATAAATTTGGGTTTAACATATAATGCGTTTCCCTGACATGACAGGCAAACCTCTCCGTCTTCAATAGGATAAGCTTCATGACACGTGGGACAGACGGCGATGTTCCCCTTACGTCTCTTTTCCACAATCTGCGATTTTACCCGCACACGCTGAATACTCAAGATACTATGGGCGGCTTCTTTGATTTCGCAGGCAACATCTTCTTTATTCTGTTCTTTTTTTGCTTTCCTTTTTAAGTACCAGGCTTCTATCTCCGGCCAAGATTTGATTTTTCCCGGGTCCACAAACACCCTCACCCCTTTCCTATCCTGCTTGTCATAAAGGGTAAGCGCGAAGCGTCCGTTATGAAAAATTTTAAGCCAGCCGTTTCCAATAGTACATGGTGTAAGGAGTTGAATGGCATCAGGCAGGCAGAACCTGGTTTCGCTTATTGCGTCATAGAGGACACCTTCCGGCAGGTTCCGCACAGCCATATCCACCATAAAACCACCGATGACAACACCGGGAGCTTCACTCCCGTGAAATTCTCTCACCAATCTTACATACTCATCATAGGTGTATGACAGTATACGAGCGTCAAATATTTCATCTCGCTGATGATTTATCAAAGGTATCACGCTCTTTCCATCGCCACGGCGCAGGCTTTGTATTCCGCCGTCTTGGTATCAGGATCATACACCGGGTTTGTCAACCAGTTCGCACATCCTTCACGGAAGTGAAAAGCCATCCACACCATTCCGGGCGGTACTTCTTTTGTTACCCGCGCCTTGACCTTTACCTCACCCCGCCGTGACCGCACCTTGACGTACTCACCATTTTGGATACCCAGTGTTTTTGCGTCAGCCTGAGAAATATCGGCCGTTTCTTCCGAAAGCAAAAAATCAAGACCCGAACGTCCTGTCTGAGTCCTTGTGTGGTAATGAAAAAGTCTCCGGCCAGTGCTTAACACATAGGGATATTCCTTGTCCTGGACTTCCGCGGGAGGCATCCAATCAACAGGATTAAAGATACCTTTTCCGTGCGTAAATATTCCGTCCCTGTGGAGAAATTGCGTGCCTGGATGATCCATATTCGGGCAAGGCCACTGGATGCCGTCCTGCTCGATACGGCTGTACTTGATGCCGCCGAATGCCGGTGCCAACATTGAAATTTCGTTGTCCCATATTTCCTGAGAGCTGTTCGATGTCCATTCATGACCCATACGTTTGGCTATTTCCTTGAAGATCCACCAGTTCGGTTTCGCCTCCCCGGGAGGTGTTTTTACTTTGCGGACTCTGTTTACCCTCCGTTCGCTACTGTCAAAGGTTCCATCGTCCTCACTCCAGGCAGCCGCGGGAAAAACCACATGGGCAAAACGGGTTGTCTCCGTGGGGAAAATGTCCTGACAAACAAGGAATTCTGCCGAGGATAGTTCTTTTTCTGTTTTATGAATATCGGGCTCTGTGTTAGCAAGATTTTCGCCAAAGACATAAAAAGCTCTGATCGTTTTACTTAGCAAACCTTCCATCATTTGCGGCATCATTAAACCATTTCTATCTGGAAGAGTTTTCACATTCCAGGCCTTCGCGAACTTTTCTGTCATGGCCGGATCAATTACCTTTTGATATCCGGGAAACACATTTGGGAGTGCCCCCATATCGCAGGCACCCTGAACATTATTCTGACCACGGAGAGGATTTACTCCGCCGGTGGGCATACCAAGATTCCCCAACAGCAACTGGAGATTGGCAGTGCTCATGACATTCCCTTTTCCTGTTGTATGTTCAGTGATACCGAGGGTGTAGCAAAGCATGGAGGGCTTAACCGCAGCCAGCATGCGAGCTACTTCCCGGATCTTGTCGGCATCGACACCGGAAATTTCCGCAGCTCGTTCCACGGGGTACTCCATTATTTTTGTTTTGAAGGTCTCGAAATTTTCACACTTTTTTTGAACAAACTCTTTATCATAGAGATCTTCCGTGATAAGCACATACATGAGCCCATTGAGAAAAGCAATGTCACTGCCGACTTTAATCTGACAGTGGATATCGGCAAAATCCACGAGCGGCTGTCTCCGGGGATCCACGACAATAAGCCTTGCCCCGTTCCGGACAGCGTTTTTCAAAAACGTTGCTGCCACAGGATGGGCCTCAGTCATGTTAGTGCCGATACAGAAGAACATTTTCGCATTCGCGAACTCGCTAAAGGAATTGGTCATTGCTCCCGAACCAAATGATTGCGCCAGACCGGCGACTGTGGGAGCGTGTCAGGTACGGGCGCAGTGATCGATATTGTTCGTGCCGATCACCGCGCGAAAGAGTTTTTGCATCTGATAAGAATCTTCATTGATGCTGCGAGCGCAGCTTACTCCGGCAATGGCGTCAGGCCCGCTCTCAGCGATGATCTGCTTGAATTTGTTTGCCACAAGGTCCAGGGCTTCATCCCATGAGGCCTCCCGGAAATCACCCTTTTCCTTGATCAGCGGGGTTATCAGTCTATCCCCCGAATAGATGAAATCATAACCGAAACGCCCCTTCACGCAGAGACGTCCCTTGTTCGGTGAGGCTTCTTCCACGGCAGTTACTTTTACTATCTGTTCCCCCTTAACATGGAGGTTAAGCTGACAGCCTACCCCGCAGTAAGGACAGGTTGTGCGTACTTTTTGAAGCTCCCAGGCGCGGCCTTTCCCTTTTGATTTCTTTTCCGTTAGGGCGCCCACCGGACATACCTGAACACACTGGCCGCAGAAAACACAGTTGCTGTCCTGCAACAGGCCATCATAGGCAGTCGCCACTTTCGTGTCAAAGCCGCGGTAGGAATTCTTGATGGCGTTTATATTCTGCACTTCGTCACATACGCGGACACATTTCTGGCAAAGGATACATTTGTTATAATCTCTGATAATAAACGGATTTGAAGTGTCTATTGGATAGTCGTGTTTTTCTCCTTCCATCCGCGAACCTGTAATTTCCAGTTCATAAGCAAGATTCTGAAGCGCGCAATCCCCCGTCTTTTCACAGGTCATACAATCAAGGGGATGACAGGAGACCAGAAGTTCCACGACAAAGCGACGCGCATCCAGGACCCGTTTAGTGTTGGTTTTTACCTCCATACCCTCAGTGGCCGGGGTGGTACATGATGCCACAAGAGTTTTCATACCTGTTACTTCTACCAGACAGACTCGACAGGCACCGGTGGGCGATAAATCTGCCAGATAACAGAGCGTCGGAATATAGATATCGTTTTCTCTTGCTACCTGAAGGATTGTCTGACCGTCTCGGGCTTCACAGACTTTTCCATCAATCGTCAATTTCATCAGTACCCCTCCTTGTTAAATCGTCATTGCAAATATTAAGTACCTATTGGTACTTATTTGTAACTTTTAGTTATTTAAATGATGTTTTATACCATATTTACGTAGTGGAAATCATCATAATTTTTAACTATTTTAGAAGTAATACAAATCGTTGATTGCTTATCTATAAAGAGACTTCGAAAAATATAGATAGATAGTAACCAGATGATATTTAACATTATTCCTGTAAAGAAAATCCGTTACAGTAACGTACCGGTTTATTAATATTAAGTTTTATTAGCAAATAATCGATTCCAGATTTGTCATTTGAGTAGCGTGCTGGGTTGTCTGAAGCTAAACCTTGCGAAACAACGAAGTTTGGC
>CAZXVZ010000201.1:0-5305 GCA_964644085.1 uncultured Syntrophus sp.
TTTGGCTATCTTAAAAACCGAAAAAACAGATAAGATATATCTCGGATTATTTTTTGTTGTAACATCTAACATATGGTAAATTTCTAATACTCTTCCACTTATTTTTGTTATTTTCTTGACGAAAATATATTTTTCCATTGAAAAATAGAATATATTTTGCCCAATATTTTAATGATTTTAATTTTTGTAATTATAAGGCACACTTTTCAGAATAAACGGTATGTGCAGAACACCTTATCCGATAACACCTATCGTGATTAACCAAATAGCTTCTCCTTCGGCTCTGCTCAAAGGATTATAATAACTCTCAATTACTTCAAACGGCTCTTGTTGACGATTCATATTTTCGTTAACTATTGTCATGTTAAACGCTCAATAATAGCATGGCTGAAAACAGCAGAGCAGACTGTTCATGGTAATTGCAACTTGTTGTAAAGATATGGCATGTGAGCTATCCTTGTAATGTGTTTATTTGCAACTATACATTCTATATAATAGTAATATCGTTTTATTCAGTAACTATTATAATCATATAAAACTAATATATAGTATGTTATAATTATTAATAAATATAGAATCTTTGCTTGACAGATTATTTTATTTCTATACAATTATTTTTAGGTACCAAATAGTTTTTGATGTAGTAAAAAAACTAAGGAGGTAATAAGAATGGCAGCAAAGAAACCAGCAGCAAAGAAACCAGCAGCAAAGAAACCAGCAGCAAAGAAACCAGCAGCAAAGAAACCGGCAGCAAAGAAACCGGCAGCAAAGAAGAAATAAGCAGATTCATTTTTTTAAAAAAAGGGAGAAAATATTCTCCCTTTTTTTATTAAATATGTCTCGTTAACCACCTTCTTCTGTGTCATTCGCACAAATTTTAATAACCGCCGTTCCATAGAACGTAGTAGTCTGGACATAAAATTATATTCAATTTGCAAAAATATGATGTCGCATGTTATCTATAATTATGATTAAGAAATGGAAATTGATAGAATCGAATCTTGACAGAGACTACAGAGTATTCAGAATAAACAAAGAACTGGCAGTTTCACCAAGAACGAGTGAAACCGGCAAGTTTTATACTATTGATACGAATGACTGGGTTAATATAATTCCATTAACATTACAGAATGAAGTTGTCATGATAAAACAGTTTCGACACGGTTCAAAGGAAATCACATTGGAAATCCCCGGCGGCCTCGTTGATAAGGAGAACCACGAGAATGCCGCATTAAGGGAGCTCCTTGAAGAAACGGGATATGCCGGTGAAAATGTAGAACTCATTGGATCAGTAAACCCTAATCCCGCAATTTTTAATAATCGTTGCCACACATATCTTATCAAGAACGTGAAAAAAGTTGCCGAGATGAATCTTGATCCCAACGAGGATATTGAAGTGTTACATATTCCTGTTCACCAAATACCTCTTCTCATTAAAAAAGGGACCATCGATCACGCGCTTGTTGTCGTGGCATTTTATTTTTATTTTGCCGTCTTCCCTGACATGATATATGCCGAAAGATAAAATACCGCTCATCTCAATTGTCGGTACGTCAAAATCTGGAAAAACAACCTTCATAGAGAAATTAATACCTGTCTTTAGGAAAAAAGGTTTAAAAGTTGCCGTAATCAAACACCATCATCTTGATTTTGAGTTCGACAGAGAAGGAAAAGATACATACAGACATAAAAAAGCGGGTGCGTCAACGGTCATTCTTTCCTCTCCCCGAAAGATTGCATTCGTGAAAGATGTTGAAAAAGAAGTACCTCTCAGCAACATTGTGTCTCGCTTTATAGACGACGCGGATATAATCATTACCGAAGGATACAAAAAAGAAGACACCTTAAAAATAGAAATTTATAGAGAGACAAAAAAGGCGCCGCCTCTTTGCTTACGCGATAAAACCATTCTTGCCGTAGTTGCCGATAAGCATATTGATTCAGATATTCATCAGTTTCCGATAGAAAATGTTGAGAATGTGGCAAGGTTTATAAACACTGTTTTGCACCTGGGTATTGATGATTTTATCAAATAAAAACAGGATATCAGAAGGTAAAACAAAGGTATGCGCCTCTCCTCTGTTGCTTTATCCCGGATTTTTCATTAAACGAGCACCTTTGCCAGACCGCCTTCCGCAAGCACGTTTGCTTGGCTTCGCCGGAACACCGCTCGCTTTCACTCGATTTCAGAACCTCTTTTATCGTAAAAGACCAAGCTTCCTTGTGTCGCAGAAGTTTGCTCCGGATAACCCGACACGTTGCTCTATCGACAAGTTTAAGTTTATCATGGAAGTGGATGAGAAATAAGAATGGCGCTTTTTAAAGATGAAGCTTTCGTGATTTTCAAAAGAGCCTATGGGGAATCGGATAGAATCATACGCCTTTTTACCCGGGCGTCAGGCAAAGTGACCGCTATTGCAAAGGGAGCAAATAGAAGTCAAAAAAGGTTTATGAATACCCTTGAACTTTTTAACCATATCAATGTTGAATACTTTGAAAAATATGGTAGAGGTATAACGAGAATGGAAAATGCAGATATTATTGAAACGAATAGTGGTATCGAAAAAAGTCTCAAAAAAACATGTATCGCGAGTTTCTTTACTGAGCTTGTCGACAGGCTGACAAAAGAAAAGGAGCCCCATGAATCTTTATTTTTGGCCCTGAAAGAACTTTTATATGCCGTGAAAGACCATGATTTTACATACTCTGACATGCTCTACTATCAGTTTTCCATGCTCGATATTTTGGGTTATATGCCCAATTTCGATTCCTGTGTGTATTGCGGGGCAGTGATGATAGATAATGAAAAGCTGTATTTTTCAAAAGAGAGAGGTGGCGTGCTCTGCAAGAGTTGTTCAAAATCGATTCCTCACACAGTGTATGGAGAGAATGTTATACCGGGACTGATATTGGTCAAGAATCACAGAAGACAACCTCTCAATGCTATTTTGCATTATCAGGCTCAGGACATTATGGAAGGCTTTATGTCCTTTCATCTTGATGTGGAATTCAGGTCTTACAGGATTTTAAAGAACGTTATTTCATAAATTCCCGCCTTTCTTTTTGTGCAAAAGCATAAGGTCCTTTTTCATCTCTAATGTATACCTTTTTGATTGAGATAATTCCTGCACTAAGACGTCTTCAAAGCGTTCTTCAAGGATTACAACCATTGACCCTTCGTTTTTTAAATACGGCATACCGCGTTTAATGTATGCTTTTGTTGCTTCGCCAATAGGAAAAGCGTCTTCCCAGACATGTTGCAGCGCAGGCTGAACAAAAATGAAATCGAAGGCTCCGTCCAGAAGAAAGGGGAACTCAAGCTCAAAATGGAAGAAACCATTTTTTCTTGCGATATCTTTTGACGAGATAAACCAATTTTGGGAAGAGAGATTGTTCCATGTAGATTCATCGCTGTCCAGACTGAAGAGCAAATCGTTTATTTTTTTATTATCTATGGTTTTACCGAAGTAGGTTGCCGTAATGATGTCAAAAGCGTCTCGAATCCTTCCGGTATTGTGTTGCAGAATGATATCGAGTTCCTCGCGAATTTGCGCATCCTCCCTTATTTTTTCCGATAAAGAAAGATAATGATTAAATGTATTGCGAAAAGTATTAAGGAAATTGAGAGGGTTTTTGCTGAAAAGATCTAACTGGTTTTTTGAGTCAAAATGATGAGGAACATCGCTGAATGACATTCCGATAAGCGGATTCCCGAATTTATAGTTCTTTGCCTCTGTCTTGAAGCGTTTTTTCATCATCTCATGGAATATGTCATAGGCAAAGTATGATTTTTCAATACCAAAAAGAATATTGCTGATAATATATCGTTGCAGAGATGTTTGGTTTTCCCATTCTGCGACAAATGTATTTCTTTCTTTATAGGGCAGGATGAATGACAAATACGCAATGCCATCTATCAAATCCGTCGCAATATTACCGAAATTTGGAGTCATGTCGAGTATTTTCAGGGAGAGAATATCTTCCTTTGTCAATTCCCCTGTACGATTGTTAAAAAACACGTCTTCAAGATTAAGGCTGGTTTTGTATCCTTTCTTATTAAAAAGGTATGCCGCAATATTTGAGATATTGTAATCGCTTATATTGCTCGGTTGAGTATAATTTTTCTTTTCAAGTGTTACGTTATTTTCCCGCAAATATATTTCGGTAGCAGCGAGTTCTGAGTCAGAATAGAGTTCTTTATATATATCTATAACCTTGGGAAGGATATCGATTTTTTTCTTTAAGCCCAGTATGGCATTACGAACGAAGATTTTTTTTTCTTTCAGTATATCAATGAGTCCCACTCGTTCCTGTTCCATAATATCCGGTAAAGTCTTCGTCAGTCCGTCCAAAGAAAATATATTGAAGAAAAGATTGAGCGTTTCTCTCCCGTTTTCCAGGAGAGCGTTTTCAAGATCAATGCCGATGAGCCTTGATTCATAAGAAACTGGTTTTCCTATGAGTAGCCAGTATTTTCCATCTGTGAGGATACCCCAGGGTGTTTTCGTTTTTCTTAGAAGATACACCGTCTGAAAAACAGGTATGCGGTTTTCAAATTCAAGATAAAAACCGCTTATACCTTCTTCCAGATTTCTTCCGTACCTTTTCAGGAGAAGAATGCCCAGTGCATTAGAATAATAATCCTGAGTACCCCAGAGTGATGAACTTTTGACACGTTCCTCGTCAGATAAAAAAAGGGCCGCATCAGGACCTTTTATCTGCTCCTCAAAAAATTTCGGTTTTGATTCATAGGCATATCCGAGGAGCTTGAGTATGGGTTTGATCAAATGTGTTTCTGTGTGTATTTCACTCGCGAATGTTTTAATTTCCTGAAATTTTATCAATATTTCACAAAGAAGGGTGTAAACCTCTTCATCACGAGACATTAAGATGATTTTATTGATTCCCGCTTTTGATATAAGCGTATTTCGAGCGATCATTGAATGCATTATTTTGTTGAAATAATAATAGAATGTTAATGCCTATTAGTCAAGGAGAGGATCATGCCTGCGCTGCCATTCATCTTTTTTTTGTCTCCCTTGCTAAACATGCATAGCAGACAGCCTGCTGGTGCCGATACAGAATTCTTCTTGATAACAAGGGAATGAACATCAAGACACTATAACGCCGGAAGGCACGGACTGGCAACCGGTGTGCGCATATGGTGTTATTGAAATCCATACCCGGCACGCAATGTTTTGAAAACGCAGTTCGTATACGGAAATTGCTTTAATAAGAAAAATGGTTCTTTTGTATTTAAGTTGCATTTAATCTCGGGTTTAAGAGACCGCAATGCTGGTGGATC
>CAZXVZ010000202.1:0-5274 GCA_964644085.1 uncultured Syntrophus sp.
AAAGCGGTACGTGAGCTGGGTTTAGAACGTCGTGAGACAGTTCGGTCCCTATCTTCTGTGGGCGCAGGACAATTGAGGGGAGCTGTCCTTAGTACGAGAGGACCAGGATGGACGGACCTCTAGTGAACCGGTTATCACGCCAGTGGTATGGCCGGGTAGCTACGTCCGGAAACGATAACCACTGAAAGCATCTAAGTGGGAAGCGTGCCTCAAGATTAGTTGTCCCGCCTGGTAGCAATACCGGGCTAAGATCCCGGGTAGACCACCCGGTTGATAGGCCAATCGTGTAAGCACAGCGATGTGTTGAGCGTACTGGTACTAATAGATCGAGCGGCTTGATCCATAAATCAAAAATTTAGAATTTGGAAACCTGTGTAGTTGTCAGCAAAAATTATAGAAAGTTATTTGAGTTATTTGAGTTGCTTGTGTTCATAGGGCTTTAAAACAAGTAACCCAATAAACCCGAGTAACCCGTGAAACTAAAAAAGTTTCCCGGTGACCATAGCGTAGAGGCCACACCCGTTCCCATCCCGAACACGGTAGTTAAGCTCTACCACGCCGATGATACTGCAGGGGTGACTCTGTGGGAAAGTAGGTAGTTGCCGGGTTTAGTTTTTAAATTAGGGCCAAGGAGAAAATCCTTGGCCCTAACCTTTTTAAAGGCCTTGCGCTTTTCGCGGCAAACTTCGTTAGCTTCGTCGTCAAAAGTCCTCAACGTATGCACGTCACGCAACGAGGAGATAGCATTATATGAAAGCTAAAGAACTGGACAAGAAATTTGATAAAGGAGAGAATATAACAAAACATCTGGACGTTACCAAAGCCATAAGACCCGGTCGGGCACAGAAGCGTGTCAATGTGGATCTTCCAAATTGGATGGTAACTTCTCTTGACGAGGAAGCCCGGCGCTTAGGGATAACCAGACAGTCGATCATCAAAGTGTGGTTGGCGGAAAGACTCAGGAAAGCTTCCTAAACAAGGCTCGACCATCTGGTCGCGGTAGAGAAGGGATTCGATGGGGACGTCCTTCACTATTTCAATATCTTTCTGCCGATGGCCGGAAATACTGTGCTGGATGCGAGTGGGGTGTGAGTGGTCAGACATCATGAATCCCCCGTGATGCTGCACTGATGAAAAATTAAAAATGCAAAGTGAATAACCGCCGTGCATCAATTTTACATTTTAGATTGTTTGCAACGCTTGCTGCCCGCCGGTATTGCTGAAGAGTTTTTACTATATCGGCGGAATCATTGCAATTAGTTTTTATCCTTTTTGGGTATTCTGGTGATTTTTATGGAGTAACCCTCTTATTGCCGATCGGCTCAACACTCAGATAAACAGGCAAAATGTTCAGCGGCAGGTGATCATGGATAGCAAATTGATTTTCTTGGAATATGCGGCACATTATGAGATAATAATAAATACAACGAAGTGGGAGGTATGGCACATGAGACAGATTGTCGTTTATCCTGGAGAGGATGGTTGGTGGGTAGCTGAGTGTCCAAGTCTGCCGGGCTGTGTAAGCCAGGGGAAGACTAAGGAAGAAGCAATAGAAAACGCCAAAGAAGCGATTCGGGGCTATATAATCGCGCTTGAAGAAGATAATGTTGTTGTTCCTGAAGATAAATTTGAAGCCTTGCTTGTGGCGGTATGAGCAATCTGTCACGAATCTCTGGACGCGAATGTGTCAAAGCCCTGAATAAAGTCGGATTCTACTTTAAAAGACAGGAGGGGAGCCATATTGTCTTGCGAAGAGACGATCCTTTTGCGCAAGTAGTTGTGCCCGATCATAAGGAACTCGATAGAGGAACCCTCCGGGCAATAATAAGATCTGCCGGTCTAGGAGTTGATGAATTTAAGAAGTTGTTATGATTTAAAAAATCAGTTAAGTAGGAACCGTTTCCAACCCGTTAAAGGAAGTAGCCGGCTGAGTTGAAAAACTGCTGTTCAGGCAGGATAAATGCTGTGCCGGATGCGATTGGTCAACAAATCGACCATGATCAATCATCAATCAACAATCTTCAATCGCTTCCTGTGCCTGTGACATGGATCATATAACCTGGGTGGAGACGTGAACGTCTTATGTCTTGAGGAAGGTCCGGAAAAACTGGCGTTCACCCTCGTAAGCGCCTATGAGGATCATTTCGGAGCTCCTCGTGATAGGCACCGAAGGGCCGGGATTGACAACAAAAGTTCCTTCACTTTTAATAGCAACAACGCTACAGCCTGTGTCCTGACGGATTCTCGATTGGGCCAGCGTAAGACCCTCAAGGGTCCGCGGCGCTTGTACCCGAAACAACGTCAAACCCTCAACCAACATGAGGACATCCTGCTTTGTGAGAAAGCTGAAAACTGCGTCAACCCCAAGCACAGGATAAGACATCACAAAATCTGCTCCAGCCCTGTGAAGTGTTGACACGTTTCGATCCAGGTTGGCCCTGCTGATAATCTGGAGGTCCGGTCGCAGGCTTCTGAAATACTTGGTGAGGTATATGTTGGTTGCGTCATCATGAGTTGTGATCAGGGCCGCGGGTGCTTTTTCTATCCATGCCTTCTTGAGAGTACTGAGATCGGCGGCATCACCGAAGACTATATGGGAAGCATCATCTATCTTTTTCGGGTTTTTTTCGATGATCAGGAAGGGCACATCTCTTTCCTCGAATCTTTTGGCGATTGCTGTACCTACCCGTCCTCCACCCATGATGATTACCGGGTCTCCCGCGTGCCGGAACATCTGATGAATGGAAAATACATCATCATATGATGCTATCTGGCTTTCTGTACCGGCAAGCAGCAGGACCGTGTTTCTCGTTATTTGCGTATCCGCCGTTGGAACCATGGGCCTGCCTCTTTCCCATATCCCGACAATCGTAACCCCGATCGATTCTCTCAGATTGCTTTCAGCGACTGTCTTGCCTACGAGTGGAGTATTAATGACGGGTGTTTCCGCAATGACCAGTTCGTCGAAGCGGCCGATAATATTAGCCTGAAAGTTGCCGCACATTGTCCAGTTGGCAAAAGAACGACCCAAAAGATCAGCCAGTTCGACAACCTTTGAACTTCCGGCCATGGAAAGTATATCCACGGAATGAGGCGAGTTCGCTGTGGTGATTACGGGAACAGTTTCATTCAATTCCCGGACGGTAAAAGCGATGTTGGTATTTATCTCATCACTGTTGGTGGCAACGACAAGGGCTGCTTTATGAACTCGCATTTTTTTGTAGGTATCAGGATCGTCAATGTTCCCCACCGCCACCTTGACTCCTCTATCAGACATTAGGCCGGCCTGCTCAGGATTTTCGACAATTACCACATAATCACGTTTGTACGTAATCAGTCTTTCAACCAGTGCCGCTGTCACATCATCATATGCCGTCATGATCACGTGGTCTGCTGTATCCGGTGGTACTTCACGGGGAGTACGTCTCCGTGATTCCTCCTCCATCCATGGCGCTAGGAAGAACTTGATAAACGCAAAGGGGAGAAGTACAAGCATGAAAATAACGCCGGAGAGAAGCACCAGAATAGAAAAAAGCCGCCCGGCGTCGCTGGAGAAAGTTATGTCCCCAAACCCGAGCGTTGTCATGACAGTCAATGTCCAGTAAAAACCTGTTACCCACGAATACTCCCGTTCTTCCCATGCCATAAGAAAGTGGAAGATAATACTGTACACGGTTACCATCGCAACGAGAACAGCGATAAAGCGAAAGAGCATCCGTAGGTTCTGTTTTTTGCTCTTGCCTTCGACTAAATAACTGACTATGGAGGAATAGAATTTCACGATATCTCTTTAAGCGACTGACGAAAGGAATTCTGTTGGTATAAGGCAAAAAATGCAACGGAAGGTTAACGTCCTGTGAACTCTTACACTGGCAATAAAACGATTGGATTTTTTATCATTCCGGCCGATGAAGGAATCAATGGAAGAGCCGGGATGCCGGATCAAGTCCGGTTTAGCAACCATTAATGCATTTGACTGCTGACATAATAATATCATTCCATTGATTAATTACCACGTATTCCGACTCTTTTCAAGGCACCGTTTAGTAAAAGCAGAAATGGAGAAAACTGTCGTTACGGTCCAGTAAAATCCTTGATAAACGAAACTGAAAACTGTATTTCCCATTTTACAACTTTCACGGAACGATAGTTAATGCTTTTTTTTAAAATTATTTTCACAACATTTTTTTCCGAGGATATCAAACATTTTTCGTTCGTAATGAACATTCACGATGCTAATGATTACCGGGCTATCGCGGGTACCAGGTTAAGACGATTTATGTCTGTGAAAATCGTTCTTACCCGGCAATCCCTCGTTATCGACATTATGCAACGTAAATTGCTTCGGTTGATGAAAATACTCAGCCGATTCGCGTTTCAACCGTCATATTGGGTCTCTATGGTTCTTACCATGTTATGTTTTCTCACGGTCGGTCTCCGAGAGAAATCCGATAACTGCAGCGTTAAACCTTTCCGGCATTTCAATTGCCGCAGCGTGACCAGTTGGGAAGACCACCATTCTTGAACCAGGTATCATTTCTGCGGCTTCTTTACCCTGATCAACACCCGCGAACGGATCGTATTCACCGATGATGAATAACACAGGGCATTTGACACGGTTGACATCAGGCAAAGGACCCGTTGGAAGGCTTGCCGGAATAATCCTGCCACCCTCAATGTTTTCCAGCTTCACCTTGAAATATTTCTGAAATTCAGCGGGGTTTTTATCTTTGAAACCGGGAGAAAAAGCACCGATTGTTGCCGTTTCGATCCCCTTTAGATCTTTATTTTGGAACGCTCTCATCATTTGACGACGCCTTTCCTGGGTTTCCCTTGTGGCAGGCCCTGATGAGAGAGTGCTATTCGCCATAATGAGGGCTTTGATCTTTTCAGGGTGAGTTGCCGCCATCTCCATAGCGATTCGACCGCCCATTGAAAATCCGAGCAGATAGGTCTTATCTATGCCGAGGGCCTTCATTAACCCGTTGAGATCTTCGCAATGTGTTGCCATCGTAATCTCGCCCAGCGAACCTTCTGTTTGACCAAATCCCCGGACATCGTACGTGATCACCCGATATTTTGTGGAGAAACTGGGAATTTGGTTATACCACATTTTAAGTGTGTCGCCCATCCCGTGGATGAGAATGAGATTTTCACCTTCCCCGATTATTTCATAATGTATCGTAATTCCATTTGCCATAATTTCCATTTGTAACCTCCTTGAAACAAGTACATCGAAAACCTTTATATATTATACACACATTCTTTTACGGA
>CAZXVZ010000203.1:0-5271 GCA_964644085.1 uncultured Syntrophus sp.
ATGGAATCTTTCATAAGTCCTTTTTCCTTCAAGAAGTCTTCTCGCGGATACTAGATATTGCATCGTTGGTGTGCCTTCTTCGATCCAATTAATACGGGCGTCACGATAGAGGATCTCTATAGGGTATTCGCGAACGTATCCCATGCCGCCGAACACCAGCAAGGCATTATCTGTTACTCGGCGTTCACCTTCAACTCCCATCAGTTTGCAAAGGTTTGCTTCAAGAAAATAGTCGTCGCCCGCATCGGCTTTCTTTGAGGCGTGCTCAATAGCACATTGCAATGCGTAAATGTCCTGCGCCATTTCGGCAAGATATCTCTGAATGGCTTGTCTCTCTCCAATAGGTTTTCCGAAGGTGACTCTCTGTTTCGCGTATTCAACGGAAAGATCTAAACATCTCTGCATAACACCCAATGCAGTTGCCGCAATCCGAAGACGACTGACATTTAACTGATTAAGGGCAGCCTCAACGCCTTTGCCTTCTTCACCAATAATGTTAGTAATGGGAACCTCGCAGTCTACAAATGTTAGGCGCCCATGAACTTGACCTTTTATACCCATAGTTGGTGCCATTTCGCCTATATAAAATCCCTTTGTACCTTTTTCAACGAGAACATTACTGATTTGAAACTCGCCTGAGGTGGCCTGAGTTCTGCAGACAACGTTAAAAATATGAGCAACATCGGCATCAGTAGTAAAATGCTTTCTTCCATTCAAAACGAAATTAGACCCTTTTCTTATGGCTGTGGTTTTTGTGTCACGACCTGAGCCTCCATCAGGTTCTGTAATTGCGTATGCTGCGTCGAGTTCCCCGGAAGCCAGCTTTGGCCAGTACTTTCTTTTTTGCTCTTCTGTCCCTGATATAAACATTTCACTGGCGCCCACATGCATATGAATAACACCTCTTATCGATCCGTGCATCTTAGCACATTCCTTCTCGAACTCAAGGAATTGAGATTCCGATAAACCGGTCCCACCATATTCCTTCGGGATGGTGAGACCAAGCAGCCCGAGCTCTCCAAATTTCTTCCAGAACTTTTCACGTGGAAAGCGAGCGGTCCTTTCAATCTCATTTGCCAGGGGTGCTACATTATCCCACAAATACTTAAACCGTGAACGCTTGAATTCCTCAAACTCTTTCTCGGATAATGCCATATTTAACCTCCATGTTTAACGTCGTTAAATCTTTCCCAAAAAAGTGTATTTCGATTTATTGTCTTTACTTCAATATCTCAAATATAGCCGATACCGCCCATGGAATATGATCTTGAAATGTATTGCTCATTGTATTTCAACACGTGTTACCTATCCTGAAGGAGCCACATACCTCTTGTTTTCGTTCTTGCCAGTTGCCAGAGTTCAGCTATATCGGTCTTTTCTGCTGCCACTGGCGGAAGTGGACAGACGTAACGGTCGTGATACTCGGCTATTCTATCTATTCGCTTTCGCGACCATGAGCGCTCCCAGCCAAGACCCAGATCTTCGTTAACAATTACAACGTTTATGTCACAGGTAATCGGCTTATGCTCTATAATGGTTGTAATGGCGCATTTCCTTTCTCTTCCGCTGCAGTCATGGCACCTGCCTGTAATCGTGCAGGGTGGTGATCCGCCTTTTCTACGTGTATGCTCAGGAGCAATCACATTTTTAATTCTATGAAGTGCTTCATCGAGATTTGTCGTGATTTTGTTCTTACCAACCACAATAATGCTCTTTTGATGTCCCCAGAACATACCGGACACCCGGTTGCCCGCGCCATCAATATTTACAATCTTGCCATCCTCGGTAACGGCATTTGTCCCGGTAAGAAACACATCACACAATGTTGCGACGAGAGACGGCCAGAATAGAAAGTCGAAATAACTTTTTTGGTCTTTAGGGACTTTTGTTATGTCGAAAGGATTAACAATTCGGTTTCCTCGATCCTTCAATCTTTCCACAATACCGAGCTGTCTTATAGTGGATGAATCGCCGAGGCCAACCATTGAATCAGTATGGATAATGTTGAGAATGAGGTCCCGTGCTTCATCAGCAGTATCAGCGTACCAACCTATAAAATGTCTCTTCTTCATGGATTCTAGTGTTTTAATAATGGTCTTTTTCAATGTAAACCTTCTGTGGAACTCTCCTCACAAAATGGATAAAGAATGATGATCTAACACACATTGGCATGGTGTTGTTCATATTCATATTACTTGTGTCATGCATAACTTTCTTACAATGACTCATTATTAATATCCTAAAATCGTTGTTGTCTTGTCCACTATGAAACTAACATTAGTTGTACTATAAAATGTGTTTATAGTCAACAACATAATGTGCCGGATAATCATGAAGCTTTTGGAGGAATGATAAATAGTTGGTATTACATTATATTTACATCCGAAAACCTCTGTTTTGTTTAGGATAGAGATTTCTCAAGAGTAATTTAATTCATGTGTGGATCATTATTCACCACGTGACCAGGATAGAACGTTAAAATTGTCTGGAACCTGGATGAATAGGTTTACAACGTGACCTTTCATGTGTGTAATATGTCCTTTTCCTTTTGTATCTTCAAGAAACACAAGTTCACCTTTATGAATATGACGTCGTATACCTCCTGATACTTCAATGTCCAATGCGCCCATTAGAGTAATAGCAAATTGGCGGCTGGGAGCGATGTGCCAGTCTCTAACGAATTGTGGCTGGTACTTTCTTATTAACGCTCCCGTCGCCGGAATGGGCTTTGCTTCGCGAGACTTTCCGGTTGGTTCAGTTCTGATTGTCAATTCTTCCAAATGTGAATCCCCTTGCTTATCCGAGAAGACCCAGAGCACCTTTGTTTGCCCGTCTTTTGGAACAGTCTCTTTTATCTGGTTATTTAAAAGCGTATCCGCGAAAAGACTGTTATCTATTGTGGATGATGATCTGCTCTTTTTCATGTTTACCTCCATCGAAATTAGTGTTATTCGCTCGAATTAGCTTATATGGCTATTCTTAATCGAAACTGAAGATATTATACCACGTTATACCACGTAACAGAATCATGACGTGTATTAACTATTCGTCTTGAGATCCTTCAAGGTGAGGGCCAACCAACTTATCATAGTAAGTAATATACCGAGCATTGTAATGCCAAATCTGAAACTAAAAAGGTCACCGGAAAGACCGAGAAGATAGGGAATTAATCCTGTTCCGAGGATAGCACTCAAGGGCATCAAAAAAGCGATAGCCATGCTTACTGTCTCTCTGTTGAAGAGCCTTGCCATGCATACCCATACAAGAGGCATGACAACGGATATGAAAATGGCCTGTAAGAAGAGTATGGTTCCTGTGAGAGCCGTAGATGCCATGCCCAATAAAATTGTGAAAACGCCGGAGACAATTATCATGAAAAACATGATCTTTCTTAGGTCGAACCGATCAACAAGGAAACCACAGAGGATTGCCACAGCAACGCCGCCCAATCGTGATATTCCCAATAGGCTATTGGCATATGCGATGCTCAAGGACAACTCCTTCGTCAGATACAGAGGCAAGATACTGTAGACCCCCAAGTTAGCTCCCATGGCAACCGTCATTATGGTCGCCATTACCCAGAGAGATTTTCTAGTGATGAGGCCTTTTAAAACTACCTTGTGTGGTTGATTGATTTTAAGTTCTTCGCCCTTAAGAAAGAAGAGTATGGCAATTATGAGTAGGGCAACTCCAAGCAACCCGAAAATACGCGTCCAGTGAATATACTTGAGAAGAAAAAGCACGATGAAGGGAACACTGAAAATGCTTATAGCTCCGGCAGAGTCATAAATAGATATTGTTTTTCCCCAGATATGTTCGGAAAAATGTTCTCTTATTAAGGGCATCATAGCAGGCAAATAGACACCCCCTGAAAAACCGTTAAAAAAAAGCACAAGATAAAAAGCTGAAAACCCCTTTACAAGTGGTATACAAAAGCTCACACATGCTAATATTGCAAAAGACGCTGTAATGGTCTTTTTAAAACCGATTCTCCCGGCATAAAAACCGGAAAGAATCATGGCAACAGTATATCCCATTGATTGAAAGATAAAAATACTGCTCGCTCTGGCGTGAGTTATTAAAAATTGATCTTCAATGAGCGGCAAGACAGGGGAGTAAATTATCCTCCCGCTGAAACTAAAGAACCAAAGTGACCAGAGCAAAAAGAGGAAGCCCAAGGCCTCACCCTTAAGTTCCGAATAATGCCGCATGAAGATATGTTAACTCGTTACAGCACTTAATTTCAATCAATATTGATTACAAATCAGGGTTTATATAAATTCACTAAAACTTCGAAATTGGAAAAAAACTGCGGAAGTACCACGAGACGGCATTCGACGCAAAGCTGGTGTTGGAATCAATGCACCGAAAGACATTGCAGAACCCATCAATTAGCTAAATTTACTTTTGCAGGAAGGATTTCTTTTATTTGAAAAAGGGCTACCTCTTTATATTCCTTTTTTAATCAATGGGCATGACATCACTTATGAATAAAACAATCTATTTGTAAGGCAACTCAAAATATTGTTGACTTTAACATACAACTAATATTAGTTTATAATCCAAACAAAAATAATTCCTGGTATATGGCCGATATGGTTCTTAATCAATAATGTCCAAATACAATTAATGATGTGGAGGTAAGAATGATAAATGAGCAGGATAAAGAAAAGATCGAGAAACGTTGGCGTAAACTTCAAGAAGTTCTGGGATACACAGATGAAGAACTTAAAATGTACAGAAATCAGCCAAAGAAAGTTAAGGCTCTTGAAGAAGGTTCAAAATTCGCTACACAAAATATAATTATTGATATTATCGAGGCGCATAACTGCGCTATGGGATATAAAGCGGGTGACAGGTTTGTGGTGGATGGAGGAGGAGCCCTTATACTGGAGCAATGCCCGAACCGCCTTTGCGTTGGAGCGATAGCGGCATTCAAGACTTTGATTGATAGAATGTGGCAGGCATTTTATGACGGCAAATCCGAAGTTCTTCATGACACCGTGCATTGCCCTGATGTTGGCCTCCGAGAAGGAGGATGGGGTATGATAACCATGAAAGTTAGTTCAGTCGTAAAAGAAAAGTCATAAAAGGGTGGACAGGTAAAAAAATGCTTGATTGAGATGTACGAGAGCCGTTTACAATAAGACTGATAGCTGGCGGCAATGCTGATTATTTGAACGGTTATTGTATTGTAATGAGGGTGTATTCAAACCTTGTTTCTTCGAGAGATTTCCACGAACTTCTCAAAGATGGTTACCATATATTTAT
>CAZXVZ010000204.1:0-5263 GCA_964644085.1 uncultured Syntrophus sp.
GGTGAAAGGAGGAGGATATGGATGCTACGTTCGATTATGCAAAGAATTTTGTGACTACTGGATTTGATGATTTGCCGAAAGAGGTTGTGGAGATAACCAAAAAAGAGGTTTTGGACACTCTCGCCGTTGCTGTTGCCGGTTTCGGCCAACCAGGGCCAAAGGAACTTCTGGAACTCGTCCAGGAATGGGGCGGCAAGGGAGAGGCTACCGTTATTGGCTCCAGGCAGAAGGTGCCGGCGCCAAACGCGGCCCAGGTGAATGCTACCTTGACTCATACTCGCGACTATGATGATGTTCACGAACAGGCCGTTATGCATCCTGGAGTAGTGACCATACCACCGGCGTTGGCCATGGCTGAACTGAAAGGAGGCCTGAGCGGCAAGGAGTTTATTACCGCTGTCGCTCTAGGCGTTGATATGATTTGCAGACTTGGTTTGGGTACAAGGCCAGGAGTGAGCCCTATCCAAACAGGCTGGCACTTCACCACACTTTACGGATATCCGACTGCGGCACTCACAGCGGGAAGGATCATTGGGCTGGATGAAGAGAAAATGGTGAATGCTTTCGGTATTGCTTACCACCAATGTAGTGGAAATGGACAATGTACAGTTGATGGAGCTCTAACAAAAAGAATGGGGCCTGGTTTTTCTGTGAGAGGAGGTGTGACAGCGGCGCTTCTGGCGCATAAAGGAGTAACCGGCGCCAGAAACTGTCTTGAAGGACAGGAAGGTCTCTTCAAAGTCTATCAGTACGGTGAGTACGATAGAAATATCCTGACACATGACTTGGGAAAATTCTTCGAAAGCAGTAACGTGTCGATAAAACCTTACCCATGTTGTCGGGGTGTCCACCCGTCCATTGATGCAGCGATAGCCCTGAAAACCAAAAACAACATTGACCCTAAGGAGATAAAAGAAATTACCCTCTCAACAGGGGCAGCGAATTACAAGCTTCTCTGTACGCCGTTTGAGGCAAAGGTACGGCCGAGAAACCCGGTAGACGCGCAATTCAGTATCCCTTGGGGAATAGCAACAATCCTTGCCAAAGGTCGTGTTACTATGGGTGATTATACACCTGAGGCAATCGCAGATCCAAGGGTTCTGGATCTTACGGGCAAACTCAAGGCTGAAGTGGATCATTCTCTCGATAACCCGAGAGGCATAGAACCAGCAAGAATAACAGTAGTGATGAATAATGGGGACATTTTCACCGAGCAAGTCCAGTTTGCACTCGGGACACCGAGCAGACCCATGTCATTTGACGATTGTGTGAAGAAATTTGAAGATATCGTTTCTTTCACCGGCGGCTGGATGAAGGAAGACAATGTGAAAAAGGCTATAGACTTTGTGGCCGATCTTGAAAAGAGACCCGATGTGGTCGAATTAATTGGTTTCTATACATGAGAATGGCACCCGGTAATAGTGAAGTGCAGATAAATTAAAAAAAGGAGGAGCACCATGAGTAAACTAACTGTAAAAAAATCGAGATTTGGTGTTGCAATTGCTGTACTAACGATATTTTTTGTCCTGCCAATGGCAGTGATGGCCCAGGATTACCCAACGAAACCTATAAACCTTACCGTCTGTATATCAACAGGCGGGACTGTTGACCTTTCAACGAGGGTTCTTGCACACGCTGCAGAGAAATACCTGGGACAACCAATCGCAGTGAGCAATAATGGAGGAGGAGCTGGAACGGTGGCAATGGATCTTCTCAGTAAGGCAAAGCCCGATGGATACCAGCTTGTCAGTTGTCCCCAGACACCTCTTGTGGAAATACCTCATTTGAGAAAGATACCCTACAAGTATGAACAAATTCAACCTGTCATGCAATTCGCGGAACCATATGGCGGACTCGTCGTTCAGAAAGATGCACCCTTTAATAGCTTAAAAGATCTCATCGAATATGCGAGAAAAAATCCAGGAAAAGTGACCTATACCACTTCAGGAACTCTTACCCCCTGGCATCTCGCGATGATATATGTCGGTAAACAGGAAAACGTTCAGTGGACGGCCGTTCCGGTTCCGGGAGGAGATCCTAATATGCCGCTTCTCGGTGGACATGTGACCGCGTTTACAGCGGCAAGCTCCTGGAAACGCTATATAGACCAGGACAAGATGAAACTCCTCGTGGTGTACAGCGAAAAAAGGATGCCTGCTTTCCCCAATGTTCCCACCCTGAAGGAACTTGGATATGATTTTGTTGTTGTAACCAATTATTCAATTTATGCTCCCGCAGGAACACCAGCGCCAATAGTTAAGAAACTGGATGATGCATTCAGAAAAGCAATGGATGATCCTGAATTTATCGCTTACATGAAGAAAGCAGAAATGCCGGCAATTTACAAGAATTCAGGAGACACAAAGAAAGCTCTTGACCAGGCAAGTAAGAGGTTTGAGAAGATGGTAGTTGATCTTAAGCTGCCAAGAGAACAATAACCAAGGAGATGCAGATGAAAGCCTATGACCGGGCAAGCGCGTTTTTCTGGTTGTTCTTTTCAGCGGCTGTTTTTACACAATCAATCAGGATGGGAGTGGGTACTCTCGGCAACCCCGGCATGGGCTTCATGGCCTGTGGCGCTTCGGGTATTATGGTTCTGTTGTCCCTCATTCTTTTGCTGCAATCATTTAAAAGAGGGAAAGATAGGGAAGAGTCAGCTCACCCCTTTGCGGAACTTTTGTTGGGGCGTGTGATAGGTTTTGTGATGGCTGTTCTATTGTACATACTGCTTCTTCCTTCTCTCGGCTATCTGGTGGCGACATTCCTCCTCATGGCATGTCTTCTTATGATGGTTGGACGGCGGAACTGGATGCTGCTCATTATTTTTCCGGCCTTGACCAGTCTTGTTAGTTATTACGTTTTCGCGAAGCTCTTTCAGTGCCCATTCCCAGCGGGTATACTCAGCTTCTGAGGGGTAAGTCATGAGTCTAATACATAATGTCCTCATGGGTTTCGGCGTTGCTTTTGAGCCTATGAACCTTTTCTTCTGCTTTGTCGGTGTTTTGGCGGGTACTCTCGTTGGGGTCCTTCCCGGCATTGGTCCCACCGCCGCCATGGCCCTTCTCTTGCCTGTGACATTCGCGGTCCCTGCATCAGCGAGTATCATCATGCTCGCCGGCATCCTCTATGGGGCCATGTACGGAGGCTCGACCACATCTATCCTTGTCAATATTCCGGGTGAATCGGCAAGTATCGTCACCTGTATTGATGGATATCAGATGGCCCGTAAGGGAAGGGCCGGTCCGGCACTTGGTATCGCAGCATGGGGTTCCTTCATCGCCGGGACCTTCAGCATAATCTTTCTTATGCTCATTGCTGAACCCCTGGCAAAGATCGCGCTGGCCTTTTCATTTCCTGAGTATTTTGCTCTCATGGTAACAGGACTTATGACTGTCACCTACATGGCACGTTTTTCCGTGGTGAAAGCCCTCATGATGGCCTGTCTGGGAATCCTCATAGGCAACGTGGGTCTCGATATGATATCCGGCCTTCCCCGTTTCACCTTTGGTGTGAATGAATTATCTGATGGGGTGGGAATAATTCCGCTCATAATGGGTATCTTTGGAGTGTGTGAAGTCCTTGAGAATATCGAAAAAGAATTGAAGGCACGGGCTGTATTTAAAACAAAACTGCGGCACTTGTGGCCCACCGTAAAAGATTGGGCCGATTCCAAATGGGCTATTCTTCGGGGAACTATTCTCGGTTTTCTCATCGGTATTCTCCCTGGCGGGAGCGGGACCATAACTACGTTCCTTTCCTATACCATGGAAAAGAAGCTCTCCAAACACCCTGAAGAATTCGGTCAGGGTGCCATTGAAGGTGTGGCCGGCCCTGAATCAGCCAATAACGCCAGCTGTGGGGGTGGCCTTGTACCGCTGCTGTCTCTTGGAATTCCGCCTAACGCAACGATGGCGCTTCTTTTTGCGGCTCTTGTTATTCACGGTATCACACCTGCGTCGACCTTCATTACGCAGAACCCCGATGTGTTCTGGGGGCTTATCGCAAGTATGTATGTGGGGAACATCATGCTTCTTGTTCTTAACCTCCCCATGATAGGTCTCTGGGTGCAGGTATTGAAGATTCCTTATCACCTTCTCTTTCCCCTTATTGTTCTCTTTTGCATTGTTGGAACCTTTAGCGTTGCAGGTTCTGTCTTTGATCTAAAACTCATGCTGCTTTTTGGAGTCCTGGGTTATCTCATGAGGAAGTTCAGGTATGAAGGTGCCCCGCTCATCCTTGCCTTCGTCCTCGGGCCTTTGATGGAACAGGCTTTGCGGCAGTCGCTCCTGCTTTCAGGCGGAAGTTTCACGATATTTGTAACACGTCCAATCTCAGCAGTTACCCTTGCGATTGCATTATTTCTGCTCCTTTCGAGCATTTTCCCCAATCTGAGAAAGCGGAGAGATAAACTGGCAGAACTTGAGGAGGAAGAATGAGACAAAGGTTTTTGATGAGGAAGCAGCCTCTGCGGGAACTCGCTGATGTGCCTCGAACCGGGAAAAGGAATGATAGAAACAAAAAAAATCATCTACTTTAACGAGCCCGGACCGGCGAATACAGAACATATTCTGGATTTGGCAAGGGAAAGAGTTGAAACACTGGGAATACGTCAAGTGATTATCGCGGCCCAAACAGGTGTTACCGTCAGGAAATTCATAGAAGTCGCGGGGGATTTAAACCTCAATATCGTGGCGGTAACAAACCCTAAAGAAGCCAAGATGGCCGTATCCGTTCTTTACAATAAGTACGAAAAAACAAAGATGCTTAAAGACGATTACCGAAGGCAGGGGGTGGAACATTTTACCTCGGCGGTGTCGGAGGAAGACCGGGAATACTTTGAAAGACAAGGGATTAGGGTCTGCTATATACAGGATATCCTCGGCATAGGCGGTCGTGGGCCTGATGAACAGCGCGATATCAGATCGAAACTAAATCCTTTCATGCCAAGACACTTACGGCCTCTTGATATTGAAGCTGGCGCTGACCTGTCTCTCCTTACCATCATTAGTCAGGGTTTCAGGGTATTAATAGGAATAACTGTGGTGTCTGTGGACCGTGGTTTTGTGCCTGAGGGCGAGACAGTGCTTTCAATCGCCGGTACGGGATTTGCTGGTGGCGGAGCCGACACAGCCGCAGTTCTGAGAGCGGGAAGTTCAGTAAAGAGATGTCTGGTAAAAGAAATCCTTGGATTTCCAGTACTGAAATAAAAGGTATGTTTCTCAGCGGAGAACGAGATGGATCTATCACGGTTTGATTTGACGGA
>CAZXVZ010000205.1:0-5231 GCA_964644085.1 uncultured Syntrophus sp.
AGGGAGGTACTCCTGGCCCCCGGTCATAAACCTTGATCCCTCAATTACATAAAAGGAGGTTTCTTTATGGCTTACGACGCGACAAAAATGGCAGACTGGCAGATATCTGAAGCAGCGGAGGCACGTATGAAAAGCATATGGCAGCTTCAGGAGGAACTTGGACTCACTAAAAAAGAAATAATCCCCTACGGGAGAATCGGACGAGTCAACTTCGCAGAGATTATGGAACGGTTCCGCGACAAACCCAATGGTAAATACGTCGAAGTAACGGCTATCACGCCAACCCCTCTCGGAGAAGGAAAAACCACAACGACGATGGGTCTCCTGGAGGGCCTCGGTAAACGGGGAAAGAGTGCTGGAGGAGCTATTCGTCAGCCGTCAGGCGGGCCGACAATGAACGTGAAAGGAAGCGCGGCGGGCGGCGGCAACGCCCAGGCAATTCCCCTGACAGAGTTTTCACTGGGGCTCACCGGCGACATCAACAATATTACTAATGCCCATAATCTCGCCATGGTCGCCCTCACATCACGTATGCAGCACGAAAGAAATTATAATGATCAGGAACTGGCAAAAAGAAACCTGCGGCGTCTCAGGATAGACGCGAGTCAGGTGCAGATGGGATGGGTCATGGATTTCTGCGGACAGGCACTGCGAAACATTGTCATCGGCCTCGGCGGAAGAATGAACGGGTTCACCATGGAGTCCCGTTTTGATATAGCGGTGAGCTCTGAAATAATGGCAATACTCTCCATCGCCCGGGATCTGAAAGACCTCCGTGACATGATCGGGAAAATAACCGTCGCGCATGATTACAAGGGAAATCCTGTCACCACGGAAGACCTCGAAGTCGCAGGCGCCATGACGGCCTTCATGAGGGAGAGCATCAACCCTACCCTGCTGCAGACGGTAGAAGGTCAGCCCGTACTGGTACACGCGGGGCCATTCGCCAATATCGCCATTGGCCAGTCATCCATCATCGCCGACCGCGTCGGTCTTAAACTTTTCGATTACCACGTGACGGAAAGCGGCTTTGCCGCTGACATCGGGTTCGAGAAATTCTGGAATGTCAAATGCCGCATCAGCGGACTCACGCCAAATGTCTCCGTCATTACCGCAACCATCAGAGCACTCAAAATGCACGGCGGCGGGCCCCGGGTAGCACCCGGTATTGCCCTGGCGCCTGAATACACAAAAGAGAACCTTTCCCTTCTGGAAAAAGGCATCGCAAACCTGATACATCACATCCGCACGGTAAAACTATCGGGCATGCACCCTGTTGTCTGCATTAACCACTTTTCGACGGATACAAAAGAAGAGATAGCCCTTGTGCGCAGATACGCCGAATCTGAAGGAGCTCGCGTTGCAGTTTCCGAGCACTGGCTAAAAGGAGGAGACGGAGCGTTGGAGCTTGCCGACGCTGTTATCGACGCCTGTGAAGAAAAATCTAACTTTCAGTTCCTCTACCCTCTGGAAATGCCTTTGAAAGACAGAGTTGAACTGATCGCGAAAAAGGTTTACGGGGCAGGTTCTGTACTGTGGATTCCCGATGCTGAAGCAAAGCTCAATAAACTCGAGGCTGATCCGGAAAAGAGAAACTACTACACGATGATGGTCAAGACACATCTGAGCCTTTCCCATGATCCTGAGCTGAAAGGTGTGCCTGAGGGCTGGAGATTGCCTGTGAGAGATATCCTCGTATTCTCCGGTGCAAAATTTCTCTGTCCCGTCACAGGAGCAATTAGCCTCATGCCCGGTACCGGTTCTGATCCGGCCTTTAGAAGAATTGACGTAAACACAGAAACGGGAAGGGTAACAGGGTTATTTTAAAAAGTAACTTAGCATTGTGTTAAACTATGAAAAAACAAGGAGAGTCCCATGACAGCGAAAATAGTTCGGGGAACTGAGATCGGCCCGGTAATTCGTGAAGAGATAAAGCAAGATACAGCCCGCTTAAAAGAAGAACATGGCATCGTGCCGGGACTCGTAACCATTCTTGTCGGCAAAGACCCGGCATCGGTCAGCTATGTCACCGGTAAACAGAAAACGGCCAAAGAACTTGGTTTCTATTCCATACAGGAAGATGCCGACGAGAATATCTCTGAATCAGCTCTCATTGAACTGGTCGAAAAATACAATAAGGATCCAAAAATTCATGGCATTCTTGTTCAACTGCCACTCCCAAAACACATCAACGAAACAAAGGTACTCTATGCAATAGACCCCGATAAGGATGTTGACGGTCTCCATCCTGTAAACATGGGAAAATTAATGATCGGTGAAGGAAAATTTTATCCCTGCACACCTTATGGGGTTCAGCAAATGCTTATTAAAAGTGCCATCTCTACTGAAGGAGCAAATGTTGTTGTCGTCGGCAGAAGTAACCTCGTGGGAAAACCTATTGCCGTGATGCTTGCACAGAAAGCAAAAGGGGCCAATGCCACCGTTACCATGTGTCATACCGGTACGAAAGACCTCGCCTCACATACAAGAAGGGCTGATATTCTCATCGTCGCCGCAGGAAAACCGAAAGCAATAACGGCCGATATGGTGAAAGAAGGCGCAGTAGTTATTGACGTTGGCGTCAACAGAATAGGAATGACACCGGAAGGCAAGGCCAAACTCTGCGGCGATGTTGATTTTGATGTCATAAAAGAAAAGGCGTCAGTTATCACTCCTGTGCCCGGCGGTGTGGGTCCTATGACGATTACCATGCTCATGCTCAATACGCTGCACGCGGCACAGTATTCAGTAAAGCAAAAAGCGTGAATAGTGAATAGTCGACAGCGAAGAGTGAATAGCTAAATGACTGGATGAAGGACGAGATACAAGCAGTGAAAAGGCTACTGAAAACAAAAGTTCTTGCGTACTTCACGAAAAGGGTCTTTTTCCCCGCTGCTTAATATTCAGTGACGACTGTTCACAGCTACGTAATTATAAGAAGCATTAAGTAAGGAAAGCAAAATAGAGAGAATAAACAAGACTTACTTAGAGGAGCAAATATGGAAACGCGAGTAATAAGTCACAAGGGCAAAGAAGTTATTATCGGAGATAATCAGCCGACCATCCTGATCGGTGAGCGGATAAACCCCTTCGGAAAAGGTCCCCTCAAAGAAGGGATGATGACCGGCAACATGGAGCCTATCTCAAAAATGGCGGTCCAGCAGGTACAGGACGGCGCTGATATCCTCATTATCAGTGTGGCAGCCTTTGGCGTCGATGAAAATGTGACCCTTCCCAGAGCCACGGCGGCCGTTATGGAGGCCGTCGACGTACCCATCTGTCTTGAGAGCAGAAATCCTATCGCTCTTGAGGCAACGCTGAAACTGGGATGCGGAAAACCCATTATCAGTTCCACAACCGGTGAAGAAACCCACCTGCGAGATCTTCTGCCCCTTGTAAAAAAATACGATACTTCACTGGAGATCATAGCGTCCGACGCGTCAGGCATACCGAACAACGCCGCGAAGAGACTGGAAATCCTCGTGCATATCGCCGAAAAGGCAAAAGAAATCGGTATCGGTCCTGAAAAACTGATTGCCGACTGTATTGCCGAATCAAGCGCGGTAAACAGCACCGCGGCGCTCCTTACCATGGAAACAATGAAGCTGGTCAAACATGTTCTTGGCATCAACCTTGTCCTCGGTGCGAGTAATGTGTCCTTTGGCCTCCCTGAGAGACCGGTTATAAACGCTGTTTTCCTTTCGCTGGCCATTCAGGCGGGACTCAACTGTGCTATTGTCAACGCGGCAAAGATGAAACCTTACATAATGGCCGCTGATATGCTCCTGGGGCGTGATGCCAAGGCGCGGCGCTATACTACGTATTGCAGAAAACTGAAAAGTGCAGCGGCACGTTGAAACTATCATAGATGTGCTCAACCACCGGCGTGTGGACATTCTGCCCCGAGGAGAACTCTTCATCGGGAATGATTTTCTTGACCGCTGTTTCCCCGATCATACAGGGGAGTTGATTTGGCAGACACAGGAGGCTGCTCAATCGCTGGGACTTTCCCTCGTTGGGTTTGAACTCAACTCGGGAAAATCCCGCTCCCTTTTACTGAACAAAGCTTATAACAAACTACATGAATACTTTCTTGCAGGCTACATAAACGGCCCTGTATCGCGGCTCATAGAAAAATTAGGTTTCAGGGACGCCATGTTAAGCACACGGAGTAATCCTGCTCTCTTTTCCGGTATCGCAATGGAGTTGCTGGAAGAAATCGGCGAAAAAGCTTCTCTTGCTGCCGCTAATGGCTTCAAGGCTCTCGTTCTTGCCGATGATATCGCGGGAAAAAATGGTCTTCTTTTTTCACCGCGTTATTTCTGCGACACTGTTTTGCCCATATACGCCGGGATTGCTTCTACCATTAAATCCGCCGGGCTTTACGCCTTCATCCACTCAGACGGGGACATGAGAAAGGTTGTTGATCTCCTCACAAAAGCAGGGTATGATTGTATTCATCCTGTTGACGTTCAGGCAGGACTTGATCTTATGGAACTGCAAGAAGAGTTTGGAGGAAAAATCACATTCATGGGACATATAGATATGTTCGGTTGGGATGAGAAAAGGATAGGTGATGAGGTGAAACTTGCTGAACAAAAATTCAAAAACGGCGGCCTCATACTGGGATCAGCGGGAGGGTTATCGACGGCAATACCGGAAGAAAAACTATCTCTTCTCTTTCCTTCATGGAAAGCAAAAACATGAACACATACCGCATTACTTTCGCGCCATCTTTTAAAGAAGTTGTTATAGAAGAAGACAGGACTCTTCTCGATGCCGCGAGAAAAGCCGGTGTCTACATCGATTCCCAGTGCAACGGCAAAGGTAAATGCGGCAAATGCAGGATACGCGTGATGGAAGGTCAAACCATCCCTTTCACCTCTCAAGAAGCTGAATTCATAAGCTATCAGGACAAAGAACTCGGCTACAGGCTTGCCTGCTCGACCCGCATTACCGGTGACGTAACAGTCTTTGTGCCTGATCAGAATATTCTCGCGTCAGCAGCGGCAAAAAAGGTCTTTTCAAAAAGATCGGCAGTGCTCAATCCGGCTGTAAAAAGCTATGTTCTGGATTTAACGGAAAAGAAAGAGTTCGAAAATATTTGGTTCGAATATATAGCAAAACTTCTTGCTGAACGGCATGGACTTTTAAATCTGGCCGGCAATGCCGAGTGTCTGAAAAATATTAATGAGCTGCTGAAAAAAGGCGAAGGCAAAATTACTCTTTTT
>CAZXVZ010000206.1:0-5210 GCA_964644085.1 uncultured Syntrophus sp.
TGCCGGGTTTTAGGTACGTAAAATCGTGTATCATGCGTCTCTCCTTTCTTTAAATTATTTTGCAGTTCTTGTTTCGCATTTAAATCTCTAAATATCTTTGAAATCCCTGTTTACTACAATTTCCTCCACATTTTTGATCATTTTATTACTTTTTAGAATTTCTTCCGGAACCCCAAAAGAAAAATTATCCCTTCCGTACACATAGCTCGCCTGAGCCTTTTCTTCTTTTTTACTGTTATTTTGCAGCAAATATCCTCGGTATTCCTTGTTGTAGCATAAATATTGGTGCCTGCCTCTATATATACCACAGTCTCTGCAAGCACTACCGGAAAAAGGGCACATCATTGCTTTTTTAGCCATATACCACCGCACCTCTTAAGTTTTTGTCCTGAATCCTTTGTCTTTGTTGTATCCTGCGGTGCTTCAGACTTATTCCGGGGTAGCTCCTTCTGAGTAGATCATCTGCTTTTTTCAACATCCTACAACACCATTCAGTAAGACACATTTTTAACAAAAAAGTCAAGGGCATTTTATCTTTACGCTGCTTTGTTACCAAGACATCATATGTAAAATGTCAATCCCTTTGTTACATATTGTTCAGTATGAAGAATTTTAAAAACTGAACATTCTTATTATATATATACAATAATAAATATGCATAAATCAAGTTTTTTTTATTTATTTTTTCTATTATGATGTTCATTATAATGAACAAATGTATGCTTCATTTTTGTATATTTTCTGCGGGATGAAAAGCCCTTTAAGAATAAGAAATTGAACTTGTTTTTTAATGTCACAGGTTCTTTAAAAAACCTTCCAGAAGGCCTTCAACGACAGGAACTAACCTGGATACATCCCTACATGGCAACCCGTCGCTGCCCCAGATTTTCGTGAATTTCTCAGAATCACTTTTTCCGGGTTGACCGATTTGAATTGCGCCGGTTACGGCCCCTTTTGAAATCAGTCGCCTCCTGGCTTCCTTTGTCAACGAGACATCGTCACTTCCGCCATCGGTGATGAGGAGCACCACTTTTCTCAACACCTCTTTTTGTATCTTCATTTCTGTTTCAGCGTTCATCATGGCCGCTATATGAACGAGCGAGGTGTAATCGGCCGTATTGGCTCCCGTGCAGTATTCCAGTCTTCTCGATATTTTTACCCTGCCGGAAAAGTCTATGAAATCACTCAGGGATTTCAGTTCTTCGTCGAAAGCGTGGAAACCCCTTACCTCTGTGCGAACGTGAAGATCAAGAGATTTTTCCAGCCTCTCCTCTTTGAGCTGTTTTTCGAATTCGTCAAGCGCTTCTATAATTAAAATAGCCGAGAGTTTCTGTTCGTAGCTCTTGCCGCCAGGCCAATTTTCATTCATTGACCCCGAAAGATCGCAGATCAGGGAAAATTCAAATTCGTTGAGCCTATGCTCGTCAAATTCTTCTTTTTTGATTTTCAATTGAGTGCGGGAGTCATGAACACCGCTTTTCGCGTCAATATAAGCCTGAACCATCATGGAAGGATCAATGATAATACCCTGATCAGTCCGTTCCCTGAGTCGGTGTTTTGTTTCTTTTCTTGTTGCAATGATCCGCCCGAAAACCTCACGGAGCGGTTCTATCTGGTGTGCTATCTTTTTGTATTCTTCAGCATAATCCTCTGCCTCTTCGACGGTAACACCATGCTCCACCTTGAATTGGTCTCTGGCAATTTGTTGCGGAGATTTGTTCTCTTCCCGCAAACGCTGTATCGCCTTTTCAATCTCCTCCCTTGCCTCCTCCGGTGAAAAGACCCCGGCAAGGGCTGCATCAGCCTCGCGATACTCCTCTGAAAAATATTCTTTTTCGTCGGGCATGGCCTTTTCAATGAACCCCTTGGCAACACTGCGCGCTCCGCCTTCAACGCTCTCTTCGTCCATGGGGTTAGTGCCCCTGTCGGGTTCCTTTTTTTTCCTGTTTTTTCTTTCTTCCATGTCTTTCTGAAACAGCGCTTCATAGACAGGTTCAATGTAGTCCCTGACAAGGAGGAAACGGTTTCTCGGAAGAACGGTCGGATCTGTGGCCAGTTCGATAAGGTTGGTTCCTTCTCCATCATAATTCATCAGTTTTTTCAGGGCGGTCCTCACTTCGGGAGAGAGTGTCAATGGCTCCTCGGGGATGATTTTTTCACGAAGCATGGCGGTAACAAGCTGGATATGCCTGGGTACCTTCAGATAGTTCACCCGCGGAAGGAGTTTCACCTGATACAGGGCGGCCCTCGTTTCCCGATGTGCTGGAAACCTTCTGTCCTCCTCGCGGGTCGCCAAAATATCATTGATATATTGATAGAGCAACCCCGTCCTGCGCACCTGCCCGGCCTTCGCGTAGAGCGCGGCATACGCTTCAGGGTCCCGGCGCCAGTCACGGATATGTTCTATTGCGTGACATACCGCCCACATGCTTTCAGCTTCGGTATAGCCTCTTTTTACAAAAAAAACAGGATCAAAGGTGCCTTTACCGCTTTCTACATCGATAGTCCATCGCTCCCCCGGTTCAAATACCAACCCGACTTGTTGCGCATAGTCGGCAATGGCCCTTTCATTTTCAGAGAAGAACAGGGCGGCTTTCCGGATCATTTTCTGATCGTCAGTCATTCCTTTCGTCTGTTTTTCATTCATCTCCTGCTCCGGCGATCACTTTCCGCCATACGTAAAAAAACCTTTTTTTACGGTCTCTTTTATATAATAATTGCCCTCTCTGGCAATGATGTAGGCACGCCCATCGGGAAGCGGTTTGAGAAAATAGATTTCGTCGTATTCCCTCTCTGATCTTCTGCCTGATTCATTGACAATAAACTCCTTAGTGCCTGACCGGGCCCGGAAAACGATGCTGCCGTGAATGTTCAACGGTCTGTCGACAAAATCATATTCTCCGCCTATCCGCTTACCGTGCTCATTTATGATGAACTGTTTCTTAGTCTGTTGTGCTTTAAAAGCAAGCCTGCCGCCGACGTCCTGTGGATACCCTATTGCCCTGTATAAGCCGCCCACCCTCCTGCCTTCCTCGTTGACAATGAAATAGTATCCCCCTTTAAAAGCCCAGAAAACAACCCGGCCGCCCACGCTGACAGGATCTCTGATTGAATCGTAAGTCTGGCCTATCCTTTCCCCTTTTTCGTTGACCACAAACCATTTTCCGTTCTGTTTTGCCCTGAAAAACATCCGGCCTCCAATATCCCGGGGATTGCCAACAGCCTCGTATTCTCCACCGATGCGTTCGCCGTTTTCGTTGATAACAAAATATCTTGTCCCTTCCCTTACCCAGAAAGCGATGTTATCACGGACGCTCACGGGAGCATTCACAAAGTCGTATATCCCGCCGATACGTTCACCGTTTTCGTTCATAACAAACCACTTATCGCCCTCTTTTGCCCTGAAGGCAATCCGGCCTCCGATATCGTGAGGGTCACCCACTTCTTCATACTCCCCGCCGACACGTTCACCTTTTTCGTTGACGACAAATTGTCTGGTTTCTTCCCGGGCTCTGAACGCGACTCGTCCGTTGACATTTTTCGGCAGGCCGGTCATGTCGTATTTGCCGCCAATGACATGGCCTTTTCCATTGACAATAAATTGTTTATTACCCAGCTCAGCACGAAAAAAGAGACGGCCGCTGACATCAACGGGATCACTGACAACATCGTATTCTCTTCCGATTTTTTCGCCGTGTTCATTGACGATACACTCCGTATGTCCCCTGGCAGCCCTGAACGCTATACGTCCGCGAAAATCACAGGGCTCGTGGACAGCTTCGTATCCCTTAAGAGAAACACGATACACATTCCTGTCCACAGGCGCCGGTTTTCTTTCCGGAACAGGTTTCCCGCTCTGTTTCTTGAGAAAGGCATCGATCTTTGCCTGTCCGGTGAGGTGATTGGGCGGGCCATAAACGATTTCAACAATCTGCTCACGGGATATCCTGAGAAAACCGTCTCGAAATAGACCGGACATACTGCTAACCTGTTACCGGTTTCGCCTGTTGTCCCTGATAGGCCACCAGCTTTGTCTTTGTAAGCCCCGGAATTCCGAACTCATCGACTTTCCATGTCTTGAAAAAACGGTACCGGCATAAGAGTTGTAAGAGGTATAGCTGGTCCTCTGCGACAGCCGGCTTGATGAATTCGTTCAGCACATAGTATTCAAGGGGCCTGTCGAAGTTGCGGGCCTTCCATGGCCGGACGATATTCCAGAGATGCCTCAGCGAAAGCACAGATTTTTTCAGGCTGGCAGGCGTCTGCCGGGCAACATCGGCCCCTTCGCCCAGATAGTCCAGGTGCTCCCCCGTGAAGATCTGCTGTATTTCCGACGCAGCTTCAGTCAATCTCTTCAAATCGTCCAGATCGCCAAGTCTCTTCACCTGAAGATTACCGCGCCTGTCGAGAAGAGACGCCACAAGGATCTCATAGGTCTCATTCTGAGGGATATACTGGACATCGTGTGACCACCAGCGGGAGAGAAACGCCGCGTCGAGTTCTTCTCTTTTATACCGTGCTGATTTTATGTTGCCCGTCGCCAGCACACAAAATCCTTTCTGTACCGTTATTTCATCTCCACTGTTTTCCTCAATCCTGATCACGTCACCGGGACGCCTTGTGAGAACATGATTGAGCCGTATGATGATGGAATGAGGAATGCCGTCCATCTCATCAATCAGGAGAGGCTTTCCCTGTTGCAACGCGCGCACGAGCGGCCCGTATTGAAAAAAGCTCGTTGTTATCCCCTGGACAACAATTGTTTGATAATATTGTCTTTCAACAGCTTCTAATGTTTTTTTGTCCAGATCTTTATTCATCCGCGCGTATTCTTCCATCCGGTGCCTGAATTCCCGCAATTTGTCTTCTTCAGATCTGATACCGATCTGTGTCTTACCGTACATGTCGTATTTCGTGGCCTCTTCTGAACCTGAAATGAACTCAGGTTCGAAACCGAAATACTTCCTCGAGGCATGGAGGGCGATCTCTGTCTTTCCTACCCCCAGGTGACCGCGCAGCAGAACGGGGATACCGATCTGGAGGTGGCCGACAACGTTTATCATCGTCTTTCTCACACTGTCTGTTTCCACAAAACCGTCATTGAGCAATTGCTGCCTGTATTTCAGGAGGGTCCGTCTTTTTGTTTCATAATAGGTTTCGTCGTGACTCATGAAGGCGTTGATTTTGTCGTGGATTGTTTTCTGGATCAG
>CAZXVZ010000207.1:0-5122 GCA_964644085.1 uncultured Syntrophus sp.
AAGAAAACTTGCAGAAAAAAGCGTGAGTCCTTCGATTCACGCTTTTTTTATCCCTGGCTCCAAAGTATTTAAGTATCCGAAACCGTTCCGGTCTTCACCTGTTTTGTAACCTTGAACCTTTAACCTTAACCCTTTAACCTCCCCTTTTATTCATATTCAACTCTGATTAATGAGGATGATGCCTCCAATGGTGAGAACAATACCTATAATCCTCTGAAGCGTGACCTGCTCACCGATAACCATAACACTTAAAATAGCCGTTATCAAAGGATATGCCGCCGCTATGGGCACAATTTTGGATGTCATGCCGGTCCTGAGCAAATAATAATAGGTCCACATGGCTAAAAGTCCGGCCATGATGCCGCTTGCCGCAAACAGAGAATAATTTTTGAGCGAGACTTTTGACAGTTCGTGAATTCTCCCATTGAAAATAAAGATAACGAGCAACACCGCGGTTGTAACACCGCTTCTGATAAGAACTCCTGTCAGTGGTTCCACTTCTTTTAAACCTATCTTTTCAAGAAGAGGTGTGCACCCCCAGAGGAACATCGTTATAAATAGAAGTGAAATACCTACAACATCATTGGAACTCATTTCAAAAATCCTCCTTTTCGTATCATATCGAGAAGATTAGCGGTATTCATTTCAGGAAACGGTGCGGGAATAAAGGAGAGAATAAATATCACAAGGACAACACAAGCGATGACCTTCCTCTTACTGTCAAGCGATGTTTCTGTATCATATGGTTGCGGATGCTTTCTGCCGAAAATAAGAAGAAGAATTACAAGAGTCAGCCAGCCCGGATTGTAGAACACGGCGAGGAGCGCGAGAAGCACGATGCACACCTGAGACACCAATCTGCTCTTTTCCCCGAATATGGCGTAGACAACATGGCCCCCGTCGAGCTGCCCGACAGGGAGCAGATTTAGAGCCGTCACAAAAAGCCCGACCCATCCGGCATACGCAAAAGGATGCAGAACAAGATCAAGGCCATAGGGAATCTTTCCTATCATAAGCTTTCGCAGGATAATAAAAAACAGCGGCTCTCCGAGCAGGCTGCTGTTGCCTATGGTAACCTGTACTTTCGATAAAAGGATTCCCGCTATTATAAAAGGTACGGCAACCACAAAACCGCTCAGAGGCCCGGCAACACCGATATCAAAAAGCGCGCGTTTATTATAAATCATCCCTTTCATTTTAATTATTGCGCCAAACGTTCCGAACGGTTCCATGGGAAAGGGGATAAAATACGGCAGCGTTGACGGTATACCGTATCGTTTCGACATCAGGTAGTGACCCATTTCGTGGGCAAGCAGGATGGTCATAATAGCAAAGCTGTAGAGAGGGCCGCCGACAATAAAAGTTGACCCGATAGTGAGAAGAAATAGGATGATATGGAGAAAAAACATTAGACCTTCAGTAATCCATACTCCATTCGTACGCGATCGTACCTAGTGCCGCGCTTAACTTGCGCGTCAAGGAGGGTAAGCATTTCAAAAAACGCAAGGAGGTTCTTTCTTGAAATCTTCTGACTTATTTTAAATAGCTTGTAAGCGTAATAAGGATGCTGATAAGCAAGATAACGCCTCTTTTCGGAAGATTGCAGGTTAATATTTTCTTTCCACTTTTTAAATATCTTCGCAAAGACGGGATACTCAACATTTTCCCGCACCGTTCCTTCCAAATCTTTTGTCTGGAGGAGGAGCCGTATCTGATTCACCAGGTAGCCGTGGACGGCGAGGATATATTGCCCGTTTTCAATGAGGTTTTCAAATATAGACAGTGTCTCTTTTTTGTCGAACCTCTGAAAAGCCTCGAAAAGTGCCATGAGATTTTCCTCGTGGGTTTCGCCCACTATCGCCTTTATATCCTTTGATTCTACAGTGTTCTTCTGGCCTATATATGCGATGAGCTTTGTGAGCTCTGATTCCAGAATGGACTCATCCTTGATTCTCTCTGTGAGCAGGTCAAATGCCTTGTCGGTCATTTTTTTCGTGTGCGCCTGAAGGAAACTCCGGACTTTCCCTTTCAGGCGTTTTTCTTTGTCTTGTTCGATAACTATTATCTTTCCGCCGATCTGTTCGCTTATTTTATCTGCAGTACCTGTGGAAAAAATTGCCACTGATATTTTTTCTTTCAACACTCCCAGTTGACCCTTCAATTCATTGATGAGGGTCACCGGAGGGTCAACAAGAATGAGCACCGTATTCCCGTCGAGAAAGAAGCTTGACGCGTGGTCTATAATCGTGTTTCTTACATCTTTTTCCTTCCCGGCGGCAATGACAATTTTTGGCTCAGTATTAAGCTGCTTCGCTACAGCCTGTATGTCCTCGGAAAGATTTTCCTTTGAACTGACAGCGATAATAATCTCTTTCATGCGGTGTTAGATTACTATGTATTGAGTCATTTTTCAATGCTCTTAAAGGAGGGTAACTGGCCTCGTTCTTTTCGCGCCTCACGTTGTCAACCACAGGTTCGCACAATCATCATTGCGCTGCTGTGCCTCCGGTTGGCAACCCTTTGTTTTCGTGTCAGGCATCGAAAATAACGTACTTAGACCATAAAATCACTTTTACGACCCACAAAACAGGCAAATATGATATATCTCATTACATGGCCTATGAACAGACAAAAAACCCGATAGAGGAATATCGCAAGCTCAGATTAAACATTGACAAGGAGATAAAGAGGCTTGAGGAGCTTCATGGCGCCGATATTACGTGTCATCCCGGATGTACGGCATGCTGTGTCAATCTCACTGTCTTTCCCGTAGAGTTTTTTGCCATACTGGAAGATCTAAAAGAGACCAGTTCGTTAAATAGCAATCTGCGATTCGATGAAACGGTCCCATGCGTTTTTCTCAACGAGCAAGGATTGTGCCGCATTTATTCTTTTCGTCCCATCATCTGCAGGACACATGGCTTGCCTATTCTCTTTCTCGATGAATCACGGGAAGCGCCCGCATGGGAGGTATCATTCTGCGAACTTAATTTCCGGGATAAGCCTGCTATTGAATTCACCGCCGAAACGCTCCTCGATATTGAGACAATCAACGCTGAATTGAATCACATTAATGATCATTTCATTGCGTCTTATCCTGAAAGAAAATTTTCAGTTCAGGAGCGTATCGAATTAAAAAATATATACGGTTCACTCAATTGGACTTAGGATGCATCCCAAGTCAATATTTTCTTGCAATGACAAAATAGCAATGCTTTAATAGAAACAGAACAGAATAAGGGGGTATTATTATGGTTCAGAACAAGATCGTGGTTCGTTATCTTGACGGTAAAGTCATTAAGGGCCAGACAGCAGACTTTTTGCCGACAAAACCCACGTTTCACATATCATTACTTGATGCGCCTCCAAACACTCCTCCTGTTGAGGTGAATTTTGCAGGGATTAAAGCCATCTTCTTTGTGAAAGACTATACAGGAAACAGTAAACGAGAAGATGTTCTGGGTTTTCCAGCGGACAAACCAGCTATAGGACGCAAGATCAAGGTAGTTTTTCTTGATGGTGAAACTCTCGTGGGTACAACTCAGGGTTATGACACGAATCGTCCCGGTTTCTTTATCATACCGGCTGATCCCGATTCCAACAACGACCGGTGTTTTATAGTTGCCAGCGCAACCAGACAGGTATCTTTTATCTAACGGCAGTTTATCTCATCTATCAAGATACGCTATATTTTTTCTTGAGAAATTCCAGTCCTGTCATGGGATAAAGGGCATAGATGAGGATATCCCCCATATCATCGGAAATATCCTTCAATGCCTCCCGCGCCCTGGGAAGTTCCGGTTCTATTACGTCTCCCGGTCGTGTATCGATGGGGACATTTCCTTTGGCATAACCTTTCAGGGCTTTCTGCCTGATTTCTTCACTAACAGAGACAGGTGGTTTTCCGTATAGTCCGTAGAAATAGTCTTTTACTTCATTGGAGATCATTTTGTAGCGGCCCGCGATGACATTGAATACGGCCTGGACGCCTACAATCTGGCTGGTGGGGGTAACAAGAGGCGGAAACCCGAGGTCCTTTCGGGTTGCCGGTATCTCTTCATAGACCTCTTTCAGTCTATGTATTGCCTTCGCCTGTTTGAGTTGGCTCACAAGATTGCTGATCATGCCACCCGGTATCTGGTGCATGAGAACACCGATATCGATAACGGAGAAACGTGTCGTGTCTGCAAAGTTCATGTACTTCGGGATTATTGATTCAAGATAGTCATCGATCTCCGCTATGGTTTCGAGATCAAAACCCGTCTCATATTCCGTCCCCTGCAATGTCACCACAAAGGGCTCAACGGCGCAGTGTGAAGACCTCAACGCGAATGGGGCAAGACAGGTATCGATACCATCAACGCCGGCTTCAATTGCCTTCAGAAGGGCCATGGAAGCCATTCCGCTCGTGTAATGCGTATGAAGATGGACAGGAATGGAAATATTCGCTTTAAGCTGAGAGATAAGTTCAAAAGCATCATAGGGCGAGATAATGCCGGCCATATCTTTTATACAGAGAGAATCCGCACCCATTTCTTCAATTCTTTTTGCCTTACCGATATAATAATCAATATTAAAAATGGGCCCTCCGAGCCTTTTTTCGGTCAGTGAGTAGGATATGGCACCCTGTATGTGCTTGCCACATTTCCTGATAGCGCGAAAAGCAGCGACAAAGTTTCGCTCATCATTTAAAGCATCAAAAACCCTAAATATATCTATTCCCACTTCCGCGGCTTTTTCGACAAATGCCTCGACGACATCATCGGCATAATTCCTGTATCCCACAAGGTTCTGTCCCCGAAGCAGCATCTGTAATTTCGTATTTGGCATCTTCTGTTTGAGAAGCTTTACCCGATCCCACGGGTCTTCGTTAAGAAAACGGGTCATTACATCAAATGTGGCTCCTCCCCACACTTCCATTGAATAGAACCCGATACTATCCATTTTTTCGGCTATGGGCAGCATGTCTTCCGTAGTCATTCTTGTCGCGAAAAGCGATTGATGACCATCTCTTAACGTCAAATCAGTAACGCGAACGGGTTTCTTCTCCGCCATTAGCTTTCCCTCCTTTAATGCGGAATAACTTATACAACTACAATAGAAAAATCAATGGAATTTACCT
>CAZXVZ010000208.1:0-5112 GCA_964644085.1 uncultured Syntrophus sp.
CAGATTCGCCGGTAAGTGCGGCTTCCTCGACCTTGAGGTTTGCCACTTCCATAAGTCTCATGTCGGCCGGGGCAACCTGTCCCGCCTCCAGAATGACCACATCACCGGGTACAATTTTGACGGCCGGTACCGTTGTGGGCACCCTGTCCCTGAAGACAGAAGCGGAGGAACCTGCCATTTTTCTCAGGGCCTCCATGGCTTTCTCCGCTCTGTATTCCTGCACGAATCCGATAACAGCGTTGATTACTACAATGACAATGATAGCTATGGTATCCGACAATTCACCGATAAATCCCGCGATGACTGCGGCTCCGATGAGAACAAGAATCATAACATCCCTGAACTGGTCAAGGAACATCATGAAGAGGGTTTTTTTCTTCTTTTCCTCCAGCTCGTTGAGACCGTGTTTTTCAATCCGAACGTCGGCCTCCTGAGAAGAAATCCCTTCGGGAGTAGTTTTCAATTCGTCGAGTATACTGTTTATATCTTTCTGATGCCAATTCATGCGTATGCCTCCTTTGATTTTTGAACACTCCCGCCATGAAAGCATTATCCTGGAATAAAAGAAGATGAGACAACCTCATCTTAAAGGCAATTTCCAGTATACTTATTTTTCGCCATCGTAGCATAAATAATAGAAAGGTTGCCCATGGAAACAAATCGAAAATGACCATTGCTCCTCTCTCGTTTTTGTCTATTCCAATCACTCACTCTATCTCTCCTGAATGGATTTTCTTAACCTTTTTCGCCATTCTCCGCTTCGCCGGACCGCAACCTGTCTATTGGGCAACTTGATGAATGATTTCCGAGATATATGATTGATATTTTACGCCCATTTTTTTTGCTTTATTCCTTATTTTCTCGATATCTTCGCTGTTGACCCTGATCGTCATCGTTATGTCTTTCCTTCTCGCTTTAAGAGCGCTTTCAATTTTCTTCAACTCCTTATCCCTAAGTGGTTGAGATTTGCCGTTCACCGGGGCTTTTTCGATTTCTCTTTCTTCTTTCGCACGTTTCACTTTTTTCACACCTTAGCTTCCTTTGCTGTAAACACTGCTGCACATTTCTGGTCCGGAAATGCTGTCTTAAAAAGACACAGCCCTTTTCCGCAGTCTTTTTTCGTTTCACTTGATTTTCAACATCGTTTAGATACTATCATAATTCATCTTGTAACTACAATTGTATGTACAATCACTTGGGGATTTTCAACAGATTAGACCCGGATTGAGATGCACAATATAAGTTTATCAGGCAAAAGGTATGTACAAAGGAAAAGAATAGTTTCAAGGGAGGCAGGTTGCCAAAAGACAATCTGCGAAAGGGCCCGTGATGCTAACACGATCTCAGCAGCATAGTAAATGATGGTAGGTGAAATGGAAGACAGTTTGGTACACAAACGGCATGAGGCTTAGCCAAGGGATTTCTCACCCTGCACGTTGCAGGCGCCTTCTTCTTCTGACATAGAAGTGAAAATAACATAAATTGATGAGACTTAGCAGCGCCACAGAAAGGAACATACCCATGTAACCGGTAAACGGTACGATGGTTCCTACGGCAAAAGGTCCGATACCTAACCCAAGATCCTGAAACATACGGAAGGTCCCCACTGCCGTTCCGCTTGAAGAACCGGCATATTCAAGGGCATAAGCCATGGATACAGGGACAAAAAACGCCGTTCCGATTCCCCAGAATGCCCCCACAATAATAAACATGGCCAGAGTTTTTGAGAGGGAGATTATTACTAAAAGAACTGCTACCGCCGGAAGGAAGACTACAATAAACCTTTCCTTATCGCAAGTATCCAAGATTTTCCCTCCAAACATCCGGCCCGCCACCATCATTAAAGCAGTGGCAGAAAAGAAAAGCCCCGGATTTGTCACACCGCATTGGATGGCGTAAAGGGGAAAGAAAGCCATAACACCTCCCCAGATAAAGAACTGGACAAATACTGTAATGGCCGGGGCAATGACTTTCCGTTCAAGAAAAGCGGCAGAACGGGCATTGTCAGAGCTACCGGACCAGGCAACCTGCTCTTCTCTGCCTTTCCATGACAAAACTAAAGCAATAAAAGAGAGAACTGCTCCGAGAATAAAAAGAACAGTGAAATTGTAGTGATTAATAACAAACATGCCTAAAGGGGCAGCTATAGCGAGGCCAAGGCTGGGTGCCAGCATGAGGTAGCCCAATACCCGCGCCCGATACAGGAGGGGGATAACGTTGATAATAGATGCGAGAACAGCCGTATCCACCGATGCAAGCGTAACTCCCTGCAGAAATCTGATTGCGAAAAACGGCCAAAATGGGCGAAAAAAGATAGAGGCAACGAAACTGATAACGGACAGGAAAGCCCCAAACATCATAACAGGTTTTGCCCCGTATCTCGCCATGGCTCCACCTACAAAGAGTCTGGAAACCAGCGATGCGACAGCGAATGTGCCGATGAGTATTCCCACTTCTGTCTCGTTGGAACCAAGTTTCGTGAGATAGATGGGCAGTGTTGGGGTGAGCGAATGCAACGCGGCGGCGCTAAATAAGGCTGTAAGAAATCCCAGAACAAAATCTCGGGTGAACAGGCTGCTTGTTGTTGGCTGAGCGTCTGTCTTCACATCATCCATGGCGCCTTAGTGTTGCATGCGGGCGGAGCATCTGTCAACTGAATAACCGTCAGCGAATAGTGAAAAGTAAAAGGTGTTTTCTTAGCTTTCTGGCTGTAGCGGTACACTGCGCGTCTGCACGCAAGGTGAACTATTACGAAGGACAATGAGGCAGTGAGGGCAAGCGCACCATAGCCATTGATAAGAATATAGATTCAACCCCAATTTTCCCGAGGTCATGATTTCCGATACGCTTCGGAAATTACGGAGTAGTCTGTTTTACGTATAGCAGGAAGAAATTGTTTTTGGGTTTTTACCAATTCGGATACCAATATAGGACGAGGCGACGAGGAGGAGAAAGCCGGAAGTAAGAGAAGCAGTGAGTTATTAATGAATAGTAAGATAAAAAACATGTTATTTTCTGGCCGCAGCGATTTTCGATGGATAATGCCGACAATAAGGGGTTGCCGAGCGGAGGCGTATCGAGCATACGTTGAGCATCGCGCAATCCACGCAGGTAGCGGTATTAGGCGCGAAACACCCCTGAGGGGTGCACGATCGCAAGGCCTTATAAAAGAGAAATGGGTCGGCCTTTGTTGGCCAACCCATTTATTGTTTTTAAAAATGGCTGGGAGACAAGGATTTGAACCTTGATTCACGGAGTCAGAGTCCGTTGTCCTGCCGTTGAACGATCTCCCAATGAATCACGATCACGTGAGATCTTCTTTCTCTATCTATTCTTCCTTGGTCTCCTCTTTCTTCTTCCTGGGCTTCCTTTCTTTCTCTTCTTTTATCTTTGTTTTATCTGCTTTAGCTTCTTTTTTTGCCTTAGGCTCGTTTTTGGCTCTTGTCTCTTTCTTTGCCTTAGGCTCTTTCTTCTCTTTCTTTTCCTTTTCTTTATCTATTGCTTCTTTCTTTTCCTCGACCTCTTTTGTTTCCTTCGGAGCCCGGACCTCTTTTGTTTCTTTTGCTTTTTCTTTTTTCTTCTTTTCCTGCTCTTTACGCTGCGTAAGTTCAATCATGGCCATGGGCGCTGCGTCACCCTTTCTGAAACCGATTTTTAACACTCTCGTATAGCCGCCGTTTACAGCGCCGTAACGGTCACCGATGTCAGTAAAAAGCTTCTTGACGATCTCTTTATCACGCAAAAAATCAAAAGCTAATCTCTGCGAATGGAGGTCTTTTCTCTTCGCCAGTGTTATCAGTCTGTCAGCAACCCTTCTCAACTCCATGGCCTTCGGGACTGTCGTCGTTATTCTCTCATGCCTCAGAAGGGCGCTTGCGAGATTTTGAAAGAGTGCCTTTCTGTGGCTCTTTTTCTTGTTCAGCTTTGCTACTTTATTCAAATGCCTCATCGTTCAACCTCTATATGTGATCTTTTTTCTTCAATACCATCTTATCGAGATCTTCTCTCGGTGGGAAACTGTCCAGTTTTAAGCCAAGCCTGAGCCCCATGCAGGAAAGAATTTCTTTGATCTCATTGAGAGATTTCCTCCCGAAGTTCTTCGTCATGAGAATTTCCTGTTCGGATTTCTGCACCAGTTCGCCGATATATTTGATATCGGCATTCTTCAGGCAGTTGGCGCTCCTCACGGAAAGTTCAAGCTCATCAACACTCCGGTACAGGTTATCATTGAAGTCCTGTTTCTCGATGGACCTATCTTCGATCGTTTCCCTTTCTTCCAGTTCCTCAAAGTTGATGAATATGCGCATCTGTTCCTTGATGATCTTTGCCGCGAATGAAAGGGCATCGAGGGGATTCACGCTCCCGTCAGTCCATATTTCCATGATAAGCTTATCATAGTCGGTCCTTCTCCCGACCCTTGCCTGCGTCACGTTATAACTCACCTTTCTGATCGGAGAGAATATCGAATCGAGAGGTATCGTTCCGAGCGGATCATTCTCCTCGGAATTCGATTCTGAAGGAACGTATCCTCTTCCAAGTTTCGCCTTCATCTCCATATACAGTTTGCCGTCACTGCTTAAGGTGGCAATATGTAATTCCGGATTTATGATCTCCACGCTGCTGTCGTGAATAATATCACCCGCTTTAACCTCTCTTTTTCCTTTCGTATCAATCTTTAGAAGGGCAGGTTTGTCATCGGTCATCTTGAGGACTACCTTTTTCAGATTCAAGGTAATCTCGGTAACGTCTTCTTTCACGCCCCTGACCGTGGAAAATTCATGGTCCACGCCATCGATCCAGACAGATGTTATGGCGCCGCCCATAATCGAGGAAAGGAGGACTCTCCGAAGCGAATTACCGATGGTCACCCCGTACCCTCTCTCAAAAGGTTCGGTAAAAAACTTTACGTAATTGCTTTCCTTTTTTTCTACCTCAATCTTTGTGGGTCGAATTAGTTCCTGCCAGTTTTTTTCAAACATAGATTAGTACCCTCCTTGGGGTATAATAGGCTATCTCGAGTAGTACTCCACAATGAGCTGCTCTTTAATAGGCATCGTAATGTCTTCCCTCGTCGGAAGGAGCTTTATAACACCCTTCATACTTTCTTTATCA
>CAZXVZ010000209.1:0-5084 GCA_964644085.1 uncultured Syntrophus sp.
ACCGTTCTTGATGTCTGAAAGGGCGTCTTCTACGGTTTTGAATGTTTTGTTCATATCGTCCTCTTTGCAAATTGTTATAACATATTATAAGCCAAATCTACACTGTTCGAAGCGTCCTTCTTCGAAGGGCAAGTCTTTTTTCAAGTTCCAGCCCATCCTGGAGAGGCATATCGATCCCCCGGGTGATGGCTTCCTTGGCCCTCTTTACCGCTTCGGGATCAAAAGACGCGATCCTGAAAGCCATCTCTTCCGCGGTCTTCACGTGGTTTCCTTTGGAGACAACTTGATTTACAAGCCCGAATTTATAGGCTTCATCGGCTGGTATCCAGCGATTGGTAAGGAGCATCTCAAGGGATTTTGATAGGCCAATAAGACGGGGAATAGTTTGCGTACCACCCGCGCCGGGTATGATACCCAATCCTACTTCGGGTAGACCGAAGACCGCGTCTTCGGAGGCGATGCGGATATCACAGCACGCGGCAATCTCCATGCCTGATCCCAGCACGTATCCATGCACAGCCGCAATAAGTGGCTGCGGAACAGAGAGGAAAAGATTCCAGAGATCTCTCCTGAAACGAATCTGCCGCGCTTCAATTGCGGAAGGGGCGGTGAGAAATTCCTTAAGATCAGCACCCGCGCAGAATGCTTTGTCTCCGGTGCCTTTTACAATGGCCACTCTCACTTCATCGTCATCCTTGATGGCCCTGAGAACCTCATAAAGGTCGTCTCGCATCTGAACACTATAAGCATTGAGAGCCTCGGGACGGTTGAGTGTCACGAAAGCGATGCGCTCTTTTTTCTCATAGAGTATTGTCTCAAATCCGTTTGCCATTTATTTTCCTTTGAATGACGGCTCCTTTTTCTGCAAAAAGGATTGTATACCGCGCACGCGGTCTACAGTTCCAAAAAGAAGCAGGTACAGATCACCCTCCATGCGGAGGCCCTGATCGAGAGATAAATCCATGCCTTTATAGATCGCCTCTCTTGCAAATCTTAGCGAAATAGGGGCCTTTTTCGCCATGTTTTGTGCCAATTCCTGGGCTTTTTTCATGACATTAACGGGGGATTCTACCATATTTATGAGACCAACTCGAAGGGCTTCTTTCGCGTCAATGGTTTCTCCCGTAAGCACCATTTCAAGCGCTTTGGCTGTCCCGACGAGTCGGGGCAGTCTTTGTGTTCCTCCGTCCTGAGGAATGAACCCCTGCTGAATATGGGGTAGTCCGAAACAGGATGATTCTGACGCGATTCTTATATCGCAGGGCATGGTGAGTTCCAGTCCTTGTCCCAGAGCATCTCCATGAATAGCTCCGATTATCGGCCGATCAAGACCTGCAATGGATTCTGAAAGGTGGGGCAATGGAAGGGATGTTTCTCCATTTGGATTTTGGAATGTGAATTTCGCAGCAGAAATTTCCTGATGAGTTTTTATTTCTTCAGGATCAGTTATAATAACCACCCGGATGGCATCATCAGCTTCTATTTCAGCGCAAAGCTCCGCGAAATCGTAAATAAATGAATCCGCTTGCCCGCTATCCGGAGTGAAACCGGGTATAGTTACAATTGCCACGTAATTGCTTTTTTCGTACTTGAGAGCTTTTTGACCTGCTGCCATAAATTAACCGGTGCTATTGGCGGGGAAGTATTTTTTTCAATACCTTACGTATCTTTTATTTTTCCAGCATTCATTTTTTCACCACCACCATAATGTATATAAATATACATTTCTATTGCCGGGAAGTCAAGCATTACTGGCAGAACATAGTTGCTATTGCAACATATTTCCATGCCGGAATCTCTTTAAGAAACTTAATTTATAGTCAAGTGGCCCTGATCTGATACCGGGCGGTCTGCCCTTCTGTTTTTCTTATTATCAGACTATCCTCTTCAAGATATCTCAAGTGCGCGAAAGCCTCCCCCGTGGCAAAAAGAGATTGCACAACAGGGAAAGAGTCCCATGAATCACTATCAATATTCCAGGTCATGCGCGATGCCACCTGGTGTATATTCCTGCTGCCCTGTCGCAGTATGGCAAGCACTTCGAGGTTTCTCTGGTGATGATGTTTTCTTATCTCTTCGATCCTTGCCTTACAATTCCCCAAGGTGGCCCTGTGACCAGGCAATACTCTGTCAATATCCAGCGCCACATCAAGCCTCTTTAAGGCCGGTTGCATCGCACGAAAACCGTCCTCATTATCCATACCGGTGTCTGTAATGAGACTGTGCTCCCCGTCTCTGACAACATAGGAATTAGCTGTCTTCAGGTGCAGATCAGGAAGAGGAATTTGAACCCTGTAAAAATCAGGCGCAATTTCTTCAATCATTAGTTCACTCTCTGTTTTATGATAACCCAACCGGCAGGGTCACGGCCAGTACAAACAACAGGCCACGGCGTTGGATTAATGTTCGGAGTCGAGCACCTCCCTGACTTTGACGACAAGTTCATCAGGAACAATGGGCTTATTCAGAAAATGTAAATCTTTTTCAAAAAATCCTTTTTTATCAATAATATCAGCTGTGTATCCGCTAATAAATAGTGCTTTTATGTCAGGTGACATTTTCTTTATGGTATCATAGACAACCTTGCCATTTTTCTTGGGCATGATGACATCGAGGATCAAAAGATCAATATTCCCTTTGTGTGCCGTGAATACCCTTATGGCCTCTTCTCCATCAGGAGCTTCTCTGATGGAGTACCCGTAATTTGTGAGGATTTCCCTGATGAGAGCACGGATAAATTCATCATCTTCAACAACAAGAATTATTTCATTGCCGCCGACAGGAACCTTGTGGATGCTTTTGACTTCATCCTTTTCTTTTTCCCGTGGGGCCACGAGAGGTAGATATATATTGAAAGTTGTCCCTGTTTCCGGCTCGCTATAAACGTTAATGTATCCGTTGTGCTGTTTGACGATGCCGGCAGGAAAACAACTGAATTTTGCTCCTGAGGAGGAGGCCGGAATAGGCTGGAGAAACTGGATGCCCGATTTAATCCGGCATGACAACTTCCCTATTTAATTGCCGAAACAATCATTGACTTCTGAGATAAATACCCCCACTAAATATCGCCTAATCTTACGCCCATTAACATGCAAGCATGTCAATTTTCCAGTGCATAGTGTCCGCTGAACAAACTATTTGAAATTCCGGGGCCGTGAGTGTTTAAATAGAAGCACATCATCTTCGTCAAGCATTAGCGCGCCGAGGAGAATGTGCGAATGAGAGATCTGGAATTGAGAGCGTCGGTGCCTGACTTTTCAATGTACACAGGAGGTAATATATGAAATCTTTGGAGGGTAAGATTGCCCTGATAACAGGTGCAAGCCGCGGAATCGGCCGGGCCATATCCATTGGTTTGGCCCGACAGGGAGCCAACGTGATACTGGCAGCCCGGAGTGTTCCGGATCTGGAAAAGACCCGGGACACCGTCCTTCAATACGGGGTAATGGGCGAAGTAGTGCCGACCGATGTTACCAGTGAGCAGCAGATCATGGTCCTGTTTCAAAAAACCCTGGAACTCTTTGGGAGGCTGGATATCCTGATCAATAATGCCGGTGTTTTTGTTAATAAGCCGATTGATGAAATGTCCACCGAGACTTGGGACTGGGTGATAAATATTGAGCTCCGTGCGGCTTTTATCTGTACACGGGAGGCCATGCGCATTATGAAAAAACAGGGAGGTGGACGCATCATAAACATCGGCAGCATCTCAGCCCAGCGTGTCCGACCTTTTACCGCGCCTTACAATAGCGCCAAATTCGGATTGGTTGGCTTGACACACACCACGGCTCTGGAAGGACGGGAGTTTGGTATTACCTGCGGATGTTTGCATCCCGGTGTCACCGGTGATCGGGAACGGAACGGCAGCCCCCGCGATCCGAGATTAATGATGTCCTTTGAACAAATCGCAGACACGGCCGTCTATATGGCTTGCCAGCCGCCCGATATCAATATCCTGGAATTGATTCAGTTGCCCCGGGAACAGCCTTACCTGGGCAGAGGGTAAATTATGTGGACAAAGCGTTATGATTCCAGTTGGTAGCAAGTTAATAGACTCTGACGGTTGACGACAGCACGCTGATGAGGATATAGAGGCTAAATGTTCTCACGCAATGAATAGATAAACGATTGCCCTTCCATACCCCTCTCTATCTTGCCTTCTGCCAGAAGATATGTGAGGTGCGTAAAGACATCTTCTGCGTTAAGAAAGGATTCAAAAACAGACAGGAGGTCCGTGGAGTTGCTAACAGTCCTGCGGGTCATTCTCAGTGAAATTTCATAGACAGTCATTGGCCCGTGTTTCATTACGGCAAGGATCTTCCGGTTTCGTTCGTGATGGTGTTCCTTGATTTCCTCGATCCTTTGCCTGCTGTATCTGAATGGGCGGCCATGACCCGGTAATACCATGTCTGGATCCAGCGCAATCACTTTGTCGAGACTTGACAAATATTTCCTTAAAGGATTTTCGTTATCGATTCTTCCTACAACCGGAGGTATCGCATTTTTTAGGAGATGATCTCCTGAAATGAGGAATTTTTTCTCCGGTTCATAGAGACACATGTGGCCCTTGTTGTGGCCCGGCGTTTCTATGCATATAAATCGGTATTGCCCTCTCTCTAAAGTATCTCCGTCTTTCAGGAACTGAAACCGGGATATATCCCTCCACGCAAAGTTCATAATGCGTGGAACTATCTTCTCAAAATGCCCTTCGGGGAGGCCGCAGGCGCGAAAAAACAGCTGGAATTCCAGAAACAGTGCACCGGATTCCATTTTTTTTATGAAATCCGCCTCCAGCCTGTTAATGAATACGGTTGATTCCGCGTTGATTAACCTGGGAACGAGACCTGCGTGGTCACCATGACCATGGGTGATAAAAAAATCAATCCTTCCCTGATCAATGCCGATTTTCCTGATTGCTGCCAGCATGGTGTGCAAACAGTTTTCGTCTTGCAGGCCCGTATCAATGATAATGCTCCGCTCTTTGTCTTTAACCACGTAAGCATTGACGGATTTTGGGTAGTATTGAGGAAGCGGAATCTCGATTCTGTATAATTCCTTCCATACTTCTTCAGTCATAAAGTTAC
>CAZXVZ010000210.1:0-5068 GCA_964644085.1 uncultured Syntrophus sp.
AAAAAGATGCTCAAAAAGCGCTCCATATACTGAGAGATTTCCTGCTCGACCCTTTGCGCCTGCAATTGAAACCGGCAAAAACCAACTACGTCGCCGTTGATACAGGCTTCGAATTCGTCGGCTTTAGAATATGCGGAAAATCTATTGAGATTAAACAGGAAAGAATCGACGACGTAGAAGAAATGATTTTGTTGTATCTTAAGACGCTCGGAAACCCTGTCTCAACATTTGAGCAAAAAACCGAGTCCCTCACAAAGATAAACGCGGTAATCCGGGGGTGGAGAAACTATTTCTGTCTTCCCGATGAAAAGCGTATCAGTGAACAACTGCGCGCGCTTGATGGGCGCACAGACCAGGCGGCCACTTTTTATTTGCCTTCGCTAATCAGAGATGATCCTGCCTGGATTTGCCGGGAACGTTTTACCGTGCAACAACCGATTGAAAATCTCGAAACAGAAGAGGCAGCCGCTGAAAGAGAAGCTAAAACAGGGAGCGGCTACCCGAAGGAAGAAGGCAATTCAAGCCCTCCGGGTTGGATGGTAAAAGGCATATCCGGAAATGTAGAAAAAGAAACAAATACGATATCCTCCATTGTGTTAAATGACATGACAGACAGAAATGAGCCTTTGCAAGATAATACGAAAGACACCCTGTTTGAAGAAAACGGTCGACTATACGTTCTCACCCACGGATCGTATCTGACATTGTCAGGCCAGGACCTTGTTATCAGGAAACATAAATCCGAGATATACCGATGCCCTCTCGTGGGGCTTGGTATGCTCTATCTTCAGGGATTTGGCATTACCGTGTCGGTAGACCTCCAATTGGGTCTTGCCGAGCGTGACATTCCTGTGGTGTTTACACCTCCCGTTGGTGAACCGGTAGCTGTTTTGAATCCTGTAAGTTCTTCAACTTCAACTCTCCGAGGATTGCAGGTCCTGAGAAGAAACGATCCCGATGTGGTCAGCACCGGCCTTGCCATGTTAGCAAGCAAGATGAGTAATCAAGCGGCGGTTCTCAAATATTTTTCAAAATACAGGAAAAAGATTGATCCTGAGCTTGGCTGCCAGATCATTGAAGCGGCAGCAACCATCCGTGAGCTTGCCGAGAGCGTCAAAAATCTTGATCCCACTTCCGCCTCTATCCGCTCCACGGCCATGGGCTTTGAGGGCCATGCCGCATCTGTGTATTGGGGCAAACTCACAGGCCTCATACCGTCGGCGCTCAACTTTAGCGGGCGTGTCTTACGGGCGGCAACAGATCCGGTGAACCAGTGCTTGAATTACACATACGGTATTCTCTATGGGGAGGTCTGGCGGGCAGTGGTGAAGGCCGGCCTTGATCCCTACTTCGGACTCATTCATGGTTCCTTGCGCGACCAAGGCAGCCTTGTCTTTGATTTGATCGAAGAGTTCCGGGCGCCTTTTGTGGATCGGCTCATTCTGGGAATGCTGGGAAGGGGTTTTATTCCAAAAACCGGGGAAAATGGGCTTTTGAGGACAAAAATAAAAAAACAACTTGCCGGGGCATTTATGAAACGATGGTTTGACAAGGCTCCTTTCCGTTCAAAAACGATGGACCCCGCTTCATTCCTGGTCAGACAGGCAAAAGACCTCGCCAGGCTGTTCGGTCGTGAGGGCACATATCATCCCTTCAAGATGAAGTGGTAAGCAAGACTTCATCCAGTGCAGAATGCTTTTTCAACGGCGTCTTGAATATCGGAACCGTTATTCTCTATATAAAGTTTCGTCGAGCGTATATCCCTGTGGCCCATAGCGCGGGCGACAAGGTGTATATCCCGTGTTGCTTCGTATAACTGGTTTGCAAAACCAGCCCTGAAAGAATGAATCGTTAGACCTTCCCGTATACCTGCTCGTGTTTTCCATGTGTTGAATCTGTTTTGTGCCTGTCTCGCAGAGATTGGCATTTCGGATGCTCTGCCTGGAAATAGGGGGTTGCTATTGTACTTTTTCCGTCTTTTTCTGAGATTAGCCAGGTATTTGTCCAATATATAAGACAAAGAAGAAGGTACGGGTTGTCTTCGGACTATTCCACCCTTTGAGTGTCTGAGGAGTATGCCGGATCCGGCAGGGTCGTAATCTTTTATTTTCAACGCAAGGGCTTCGGTGCGTCTAATTCCCGTAAAAGCATACAGAGCAAAGAGCGCCTCGTCCCGTAAAACATGATAATCGCTTGACTTACGAATTGTTTCAAGAAGAATGGAAACTTCTTTCTGAGTTATCGGAACAGTTGGCGTCGAACCTGCGTTTCCCATTGAGAGAAACCTTGCAGGATTTCTCTGTATTCGTTCCGTTTCAAAAGACCACTTGAAAAAGGAACGATAAACACTTTTAATCCTGTTCATTGTGGCGGGTAAGAGATTGTTCCCCGTTCTGCCGGAATAGCTTAAGCAATATACGGCCTTATTAATGTCAACGTCTTTGATGGTATTCATTTCCCGGCAACTGATAATTCCGGCAAGCTGGTCAAGGCTTTGAAGATAGCAGTCTATGGTTCTCTTTGCCCTGCCGGATGCTTTAAGATGAACAACATAGTCCCGGATTGCTTGTGTCAACATTATGCTGTCTGCGCTTCTCATACCATTCCAGGCGGCCTCAAAAGTGTTTGTTATCATGCCTTTCTCCTCCTCTTTCGGGTTAGGTTTTTGATAAATACTGTCTTCGAAACTACTTCTAACCTGATTTCATGAGGGGCCGCTTGCGAAAAAAGTGCCATTACGTAAGTCTGAAAAGGGTGTTTTTAGGACACTCAAATGTCGCGATTTATGTTCTTCATGCTCATTTTCGAAAATGAGCCGATTATACTGTTATGAAGAGGCTCTAAGCGATTGATGGTGGCTGATTTCCGGCTGTTCGTGAGCGGCCCTGCCTAAAAGGTCGAAAATCGATTTTCGACATTTTAGGCAGTTGCTACAACATCATGATAGTAATGACTATTTCGTCTACGGTTAAAAACGGCTTTTGAAAAACATCAATAAATAAGGCTATTTCCTATAATACCATTTCTGAGAACATTGTTTTCAAAAGGCTTCCTTCCGTAGTGCCTTTGTAAATTCATGGAGTCTTTGCCTTTTTTGGAAGGATAAAGCCGCCTGTGTTTAAGGTTTTTCCCTTCAGAGTAACCTGGGACCAATTGCCTTTTTCAGAGATGTCTTCTACCACAACGTCTCTTTCTATTTCTCCTTGTCTTTTCCAATTGGCATGATCAATCGTGATCTTGCGGCTGTCGATAACTTTCGTCACAATCACTACATGCGCATCCGGGGCATTGAGCTGACGAGGAAAATACAAGACTGATTTCAATACCGGTTTGTTTCCGATTGAATACCCGAATTTCTTTGCGGCATCTTTCCATCCATACGCGTGCGAGAATATCCAGAAGCTGGATTCCTTTCTCACAAATTCAGCGCATTCAATCGCAACAACTTTTTGAGTCGCGGCGACAATTGACAACATTACGACAAATACTAAAATAAAAGTTCTCTTCACGGCTATTTCTTCTTTCATCTCCTAAAATGAAAATAACGAAAAATGATGTCTTATGCGCTTTTCTGTTTGACAAATGTTGTTTGTGCTTTATTTATACCATTTTTCCGTTCTTTGGCAAATTATTTATTTGTTCCCGGCTCGGGGTGTCAGATTGCCAAGTAAGGCGCCGTGAAACAAAGAGGCGAGGAAAACTTGCTTCTGCAAACTCACAGCTGATAACGAGCGCGAAAATTTCAAGTCCTGCGACAAGCAAGAGAACATCAGCTTATTTGTGAGGAAGAGCACGACTCATTGCTCATCAGTATCAAAAATTCGGATTTACTCCAAGAATGCCCTTACCCCCTCATCCCACTGCGCCAGCATGGATTCGCCAACGTCCTTGATCTTGGCTATGGCCCTGCGGATCGCTTCCAGAAGCGCCCCTTCAGGAAGGTTCATCTGAAAAACGGGGTACAGATAGGGGCTTACCCAGCCCGCGAGTCGTATCGGCATTGTGAGAGAGACCTGTGTATCCATGCCGGCATCGTGGGAATAGGCAAAGACATATTCCCTTCCGCTTTTTTCCTGCGCGAGGAGCCCGGCTTTTTCTTGCGCCGCCCACACCGCGAGAGAAGATGTGCCGGCCACCAGGTGGTCTCCTCTTTACGTAGCTCTTCAAGGGTAGGCCTTTTCTCGGCTTGACGAACACGCAACTCCAACCCGAGAAATTCGAGTAAACGTATAAGCTTTTGTACTCCAACTTCCCGCACGGTACCGTTCTCGATCAGTCCGATAGTTGTGCGGCTCATGCCCAATCATGCCCAAGGTCCTGGCTAAAACCGCCTGTGAGATTCGACGACTTTTCCGTGCCCTGCGTACTTCTTTTCCTATTTCAATAAGCATAATATGCATTGTATAAAATGCATATATAACCTGTTCCTCCTATTTCCGGTAAGATACTCTGGAAAATCTCGGCAGTCGAAACCATGATAATCCCTCACCACTGCCTGCGGATTGCGAAAAAGTGCCGCATTAGAAGGAACGATATTTTTATAAGAAATTAATCGTTTGGAAACTTCACCGACGGTGATTTTGGGAAATTGGGAATATTTTTTTTGTAAACTTGGCCTTAAGGGGCAAGAACCTTACGTTGCAACCTCGTGGTTGATATTGATGTGAACAACCAAAATATTATTTCAGCCAATGAGTCGCTGGAATTATTTACTGTCATTTATTTTATCGTTTTTATCCTCAACAACTTCCATTTTCAGTATTGGGTATTGCGATATATCAAAATCCTCTGCGGCATGGATGGGAAAATTTTTCGTGTTGAGAAACCAATCGCCGCTTTTGGGTTTTCTGACTTCACCTGTTACGACAAAATAAACTACCCCGCCGCAAGCAGATTGTCCGACAATTCATTCTATTCTTTTTTCATCGTTGCTTGCTTTCTAAACTATGTTTGAGTTGCATCAAGTAAATCAGCGGGAATACGGTAGAGGAACTTGAAGAGCGAATACGAGTGTGCTGGACCCATCCGGACTACCCTTATTGTCCTTTAGTTTTACCCATATCCTCTT
>CAZXVZ010000211.1:0-5050 GCA_964644085.1 uncultured Syntrophus sp.
GGCCTTCAGACTTCCTTCATCCAGATGCGCCAGGTCGCCGTTATGTCCCAGTCTCAATATGAACTTCCTGAAACTTTCGCCGTTGTGCAATATGATCTGGTCTGCGGTAAAGAATATCGTTTGCAACAGTGACGTCCCATTCCTGTTTTGGGCCGCTTGTTTGAACACCGGATCGATATAAGCCGGGATACGCTCGCTAACCTTAAGCAGTATGCCTTCCTCACCGGCACGGTTCTTGCCGTAGAAACCAAAGTTGATATCGCTTAATTTATCGATATCACTGCTCGCCTTGAGCCGGACGATCTTTGTCGGTACGTACAGCTCCCAGTCCCTCGACCCCTGGGCCAGGAACCCGCCCTGCTCGAACACCAGGCCTTCGGAAACCCTTTTGAACTCCCCATCAAGCAATCCGATCAGTTCCTGGGCAGATTCAAAGATTCTCCCTTCACCCCTGGTTTTTGGGGTTGGAGCACGCCCTTGTGAATTACCAGATGTGGTGGGATTCTGACTCGCCTTTAGATCAGGCTTTGAGGTCTTGAAGAACTTGCTGAACAATGTTATGCCCCTATCTTATGTTCACTCATGCCCGCCGTGGCGCTACTAAGCGGCAGGTACGATGATGTCCCCGGTAACGGGCATACGGATGAGTGACTGCCCGTTCACGCAATTTTGTTCTGCGCCAATTCCATTATAACTTTTTTTATTGTTTTATTCATTTTCTATTCCAGATGTGCAACGCAGACGTAACAATACAGATTGTCAGACGTTTTTGAAACATGCCTGCCAAGCGAAAGCGTGTGTGTCCACGCGAAAGCCTGTTTATTGCTTTCAGGAAGGAAAGTGGCGTAGCTACATGTTAAGCTATGCAAAGGGTGCTGGAACAATTTGTACCCAGCACCCTTTGTGTTTTGCTGTAAGAGATATTTACTATACAGTTTTAATCTTTTCGTTAAAAACTTTCTCCAATTCGGCGAGAGCCGTCTTGAGGTCGGACTCTTCGATAGTGGGTCCGCACCAGAAACGGTAACCCGGAGGTGCTTCCTTGTAGGAATTAATATCGTGGGCCATATTTTTCTTACTCAGGTCCGAGGTGATGCTTTTGAGGAATTTGCCCTTTGCATCGGCATCCATGGCCGCAACCTTGGGATGTGTCACGGATAGGCAAACAGAAGTGTTGGAGCGGACCTTGGGATCGTCTGCGAGAAATTCAATCCAGTCTGTTTTGGAGACCCAGTCCTCAACAACTTTAAGGTTAGCTTTACTTCTCTTGATCAGGCCTTCAAGCCCGATTTTCCCGGCCCAATCCAGAGCATCCAGATAGTCTTCCACGCAGATCATGGAAGGTGTGTTGATAACATCTCCGTCAAAGATAGCCTTGTTAATTTTACCGTCTTTTTTGAGACGAAATATTTTAGGCATCGGCCAGGGAGGATCGTAGGATTCAATACGGGCAATCGCCTTTGGACTTAAGATCATCATGCCGTGGCCAGCTTCGCCGCCCAGACATTTCTGCCATGAAAAGGTAAAAACGTCGACCTTACTCCAGTCAACCTCATTAGCAAAGGCATAACTGGTAGCATCGCAAAGGGATAAGCCTTCGCGATCAGCAGGGATCCAATCCCAGTTGGGGATTCTCGCGCCGCTTGTGGTGCCGTTGGCAACAAAGACTACGTCAGTTTTCCAATCCACTTTGGCGAGATCAGGAATTTTACCGTAGTCGGTTTTCATGATCGTGGGATTAAGCTTAAGTTGTTTATTAACATCTGTTGCCCAGCCATTGGAAAAACTTTCCCAGACAAGAACGGTGACCGGTTTGGGCCCCAGAAGCGACCACATGGCGCATTCAAAGGCGCCGGTATCAGAAGCTGGAAGAATACCCACAAGGTAATCTGCCGGTATGTTCAAAACTTTGCGCGTATCATTAATGGCTTTGACGATTCTTTCTTTACCCAAAGCGGAACGGTGAGATCGGCCGACCGGCGCGTTTTTCAGGGCGTCGAAATTCCACGATGGTCTTTTGCTGCATGGTCCGGAACTAAAATTAGGGTTCTGCATACATAACACTCCTTAAAAATAGATTTTCTAAAACGGGGTCTTTCTCGTTGGCATTGAAATCTTTACGAAAAATCTTTACTTAACGTAAACCTCCACACCGCAAACCTTACTTGATCAAAACACTTTTCAAATTGTTTTTATACAACCCTTACTTTGCAAAATATTAGTATTTATAGGGAATATTGTCAATAAGATATCATTGTCCTCCTCGTCCATACAAGGTATTTATGATTTCATGCACTTCAGAAGGCCCTGAACAAATACGCGGATATTTTTTCTTTTCAAAACAACTTCAGGCGACTGAATGCCATGCCGGGAGGCGGTTTCGGCAAGAAATTTATTTGCCTGATTACTGACGACAGGATCTATTCCGAGACGAAGCAGCTGAATTTTTTTTAATAGCATGTTTTCTTCGCCAGCTTTAGCCGTAATCAAGGCACGCTCAATTAAAGTATCAACATCAAACTGCACAACACTGCGCAATACAACACGGTCTCCACCTCCGTAACGTCCCAGTAAAATATCGAATTGTTGCAGAATCCATCCATTAATATCTCCTGTATAGCCAGCCGCGATTCCGGCGACCATCATGACAAAATGCCTTTGGTCCCAATCGAGACATTGCTTGATAAGGTCAAGGACGTCCCGTATGTCTTTTTCTGTAATGATGACCGTTTTCGCAAAACCATCGCGCGCATCAGAAATAATCTGGGCCAAGATCAAAAGAAGCATGGCCCCTCCCGTGATCGTCTTCTTGGGAAGTACAACTTTTTGGGCCTGTTTAAGTAATTCAGGAAAGTAGGAACGAATTCGTTCAGTAAGCGGGTCATTGGTGCTGCCCCAACGATAAACCTGATGCAGATAAAAACCAATGAGCCCACTGGCGCGTATTGTCATCGCCTGGACCAGTTGATCCACATCGCTTACTGTCTGGACTCTTAAATGGGTAACCACATTGCGCGGCAGGCGTGACAATGCCCCTCCGGTTATTGAACGCCACTCTTCCAGTGAAAGACTGGCCCAATTTAAAAGATATCCTGTCACAGCCTCAGCTTCAAGGCACTCCACAGGATCTGCAACGATTTCATAGATCTTTATACGGTCAAACACAAAAATGTCTGTAATCAGTTTTGATATGTATCCGTTGATTAACTCATAACGCACATCGTTATCGAGAATAAGCGTCCAGATATAAATAATCAGGCCCTTGTTTACTTTTGTGAGGACTTTCAAAAGCATTTTGTAGTCGTTCCTGAATACCTTGGGTGCGTTAATGAGGTCATACAGAAGCGTCCTTAACAACAACCACTCGCTCACATCCACGACACTCCTGTTATCAAGGCTGCCCGTGAGCAATAAATTGGACAATTGCGGATGATCGATAGTGTCATTGCGCAGAACTTCGATGAGCTTGCTGTAACTGATGTTATTCCTCATTAAATTCGTATTCAGATTACGCACTGAGTTCCACAATCGTTCATAATATGCGCCTGTCTTGTCTTCAAGGCGGCATTTGTTCATAATTTTCATTTTTTCTTCAAATGTCTCTTTGGCGGAATAATCAGTAAGCATGGTAAAATCATCCACAAGTTCCGCACTTTCCTTTCCGATCATACTCTCAAAAAGACTGTGCCTCAGTTTTCCTTCGCTTAATGCAGACAACCCGTAAAGCTCCCGTACACTTTGCTTTTCAGTAGATTCATCAAAGCTCAAATAACGATTCCATGTCTTCATCAGGGCCAAATAGATGATTTCTTTTTCATTATCTGCTCCCGATGAACGGAGTATAGAGAGCATGACTTCATGCCCGAGGCTTAAATAAAGAGCCGGTTTCCAGTTGGCCTGACCGATGAGTGCGTGAATATTAACGACAATATCATTTCCCTTGCGAGCCGTTATGTCCAAATCAGGTTGGGTGCCAAAACAAATTTTATATTGTTGCGTCCATAAATAATCCACATAGCGAAATGCATAATTTTTGACAATCTTGTGAATAAAATTTGTAACCTCTTCGAGTAATTCAGGATTGACAAGCGGGTCGCTGGCAACAGCGGAAATATCGATCTGTAAACGATGCTTTTCATTGACCTCGGAAATTTTATCAAGCCAAGTTCTTATCGGGTGTATGTGATAGATATTTGGTTTATTAAAAATATCCAGAGAAGCAAGTAGAAGATCAGGCCGGTTCAGATATGCATCTGTAATAAAGCCCCATAATACACTCCTCGCCGTCCCCGGATTTTTCATTGCCAGGGTAACATAATGAAAGGCTGCGCCTGCAAACAAATCCAGGATTTCAGCATGAGAGATAGGAAGTTCCTTGATCTGATAAAAATAGGGAATAAATAGATTCCAATGTGCTTCGACATCAACCTTCGCCCCTCCTTTTTTAACCTTCAAAAGCGGACCGCGCCGTGCGATAATATTGACGGCAATATCGCAATCGGCGCCATCCGGCCATATCGGGGCCAGCAGCGCCATTAAATCAGAATCCTTAAGCGCCCTGATTTTATTTGATATTATACTGTTTTCTCCGCTGATTGATTGTTCTTGACCGGTAGTCGACAGAACAAACGATTTTTCATTCCTGTTCTTGCGGAAGATGATTTCCGGCAGGTTAACGCTATCTGCAACAGCCGGATACATAATAGATTTTACTGGTTTCACATGTCTACCAGAGGAATGTTGTTTCAAAAAAACTGTTTTTTTCATGCGACCCGTTTTCATTCATTTCCCTGCTTCAGGTTTCTTGTAATCTTTTCAGACATGAAACCATTTTCTCGCAAAGAACAGCTAATTACAAGAAGAAAAAAACGTTGACCCAATAATCGATGTTACTTAGTCTGGTGTGGCTCATTGGCTGGAATTCATAAGAGAATCAAAGAGATCAAAGGATGACTCCTATACCCTTATTTCGTAAATATTCTTTAACCTGTCGCACAGTGAATGTGCGGAAGTGGAAGACCGACGCGGCGAGGAGTACGTTTGCGCCACC
>CAZXVZ010000212.1:0-5007 GCA_964644085.1 uncultured Syntrophus sp.
CACTCCACATGTATTTTCTCCGAATATTTCAATTCCCTTGAAGTTAATTTCCATTATCTGTCCGTCGACACGTGTTGCCTATTTTTTTGATGATAACTCTTTTATATATATTGGGTATTGTCAGACAGTACAATTTACGCCTCCTGGCGTCATTCCTGGAGGAGAAAAAGAGACAAACATTGCCGTTGTTTGCCTCATTTATTTTCTCCAATGTGTTTCCGCATGAGAAAAGAGTTTTCGCCTTAACAACGAATTTACACCTCCATGTTGCCTTTCCGTTATTGCGTGCATTCTTTTATCCTGTGTCCATTCAAATTTAAAGCAAAAAAGATGCCATGTTCGTTATCGGGCCAGAGAGGCGTTTATTTATAAGTCTTAATTTTATTGTTACGGAAATGTGGTCTACGTTTTGCATATACAAATGAGTGGAAGCTAAACCAAGTGCGTTTTAAAAGGCCTTTGGTATACCTTCAACTGCGCGATGAAAGGATAATATGACTCTTTACAGTCTCCATAATTACCACAACGACAAATCGCAGTCTTCAGTAAGAATGCTGGGCTGTGTTGTGATTGCTGTTAGCATGGTCATTATGATCGTTGTCATCTGTCTGGTCGCGAGAGCATTCTATAAGGGATTAGTTGTGAATAAATCGAACACAAGGAGCGTTTCCACAATTGATAGTTACGTATCTTATATAACGGATTTAACCAAGGAGGCAAACCGTGAAGATACATTTGAAGCCTAAAGATACATGGTCCCTCTATCCCACGGACATTCTTTTCCAGACCGTGTTCTGGAGCGAAGTAAAAATGCGGCTGGGTTGGAAAACATTAGCTTTTGATGTTGATTTTCACGATATACGAGGCGATATCCTTGTTCTATTGAAAGATTTTAACTATGGCATTAGAGGTGCTTACATTCAACAGGGTCCGGAATATGCCCCTCATCCTGAAGAATACGGATTGTTTCTGGAGAATCTATCGGAAGCAATGATCAAACGCCTGGACAGACCAGTGGCTTTCATCAGGTATGATCTTCCCTGGGATTCGCAGTACACAAATGGAACCGGTAACGTTTCAGAACACGATGGAAAACAAATCCGTCCTGAGCCAAGATTGCAGGAACTACGCATGAACTTTGGCACAAATTCCTGGAATCTCCGCAAAGCTTTCATTGATATGACTGTTGCGGATGCTGTCATTGTTGACCTTGGACGCACAGAAGAAGAGATTCTTTCAAATATGAAACCGAAGACCCGATATAATATACGACTTGCCAAACGAAAGGGGGTGGAAGTTGTGTTTGCTTCTGCGGACATGTTGCCAACTTTCTATGATCTGTATCGACAGACATCAGAGCGCAATAATTTCCATCCATGCAGCTATAAGCATTTTTCGGCCCTCTTCGCCGCGCTTGCTTCGACACCGGATTCGTCAGAATTACATTTCCTTCTTGCAAAACACGGTCACGATGTACTTGCAGGGGCAATTATAGCAATCACAGGCCGCACGGCAACGTATTTATTTGGAGCATCCTCAAACAAGAATAGAAATCTCATGGGCCCCTATGCGGTACAGTGGGCTGGTATGCAACTTGCTCGAACACACAAATGTCTCACATACGATATGGGCGCGGTTTCTCCTGCTAAAGAATCAACGCACCCATTTTATGGAATGCATCGATTCAAAACCGGGTTTGGAGGAAAAGTTGTCCATCGAAGCGGTACCTGGGATTATCCTCTTGATTCAGATAAGTATGTAGCATTTCGCAATGCCGAGATCTTAGGAAATGTGTCCTGATGGATATTAATGGAAAAAATCATGACAGAACGGTTTTTTATAGAAAATCCGGCGTATTTTGGAAAGCAGACAGTTTTTAATCACATTGGTATGAATCAGTACCGATAGTATTTCCATTATTTCATCAAGACCATCTGAATGATACCTCCCTGCTGAATGGGGACCGGAGTCAAGCCCGCATGAATTGGTTTTCGATAGCATTTATTGGTCCGGTTTTGTATGCAGTATCCAATCACATTGATAAATACATTCTGGAGAAATTTGTGAAGGGTGGAGAGGCCGGAGCAATTGTCGTTTTTTCTTCCTTGTTTTCAGTCATCACGCTGCCGTTAATATACATTGTTGAGCCGGGAATCTTTCTACTTGACTTCAAGAAAGCATTCATCCTCTCCTTGAATGGGACAATAAATATCATCTGCCTCATCTTATATTTTAAGGTGTTACGAGACAACGACACTTCTTTGGTTATACCTTTCTATCAAACAATACCGGTTTTTGGATTCATTCTGGGATATTTTGTCCTTGGAGAAGTGCTCACTGTCGGACAGATTTCATCTTGCCTCCTGATTATTCTCGGATCAATCATTCTGTCCTTTGATCTCACCGGTAAACTAATTACCATTAGAACAAAAGTTGTCATATTGATGCTGCTGGGCTCTTGTTTGTTTGCGATCAATGGGGTTGTTTTCAAACTCATTGCCGTTCAAGAAGGTTTCTGGGTTGCAGCTTTTTGGGAGTTTGCCGGGAAAGTGCTTATTGGGGTATTATTTCTTTTTCTTTTACCTTCATACAGAAAAGGTTTTTTATCTCTTCTGAAATCGGGTAGTTTCCCGGTTCTTTTATTAATATCTTTCAACGAAACGATTTTTCTTATTGCAGATGGGGCCACCATTTATGCGACGTTGCTGGCACCAATTACACTGGTAATGGCGATCAATGGTTTTCAGCCGGTTTTTGTTTTTGCTTTCGGAATCATCCTGACAATGTTTTTTCCAAAAATACTTAGAGAATCCTTATCTAAGAATATTCTTTATCAAAAAATTTCTGCGATTGGAATTATAACCGCCGGAACGTTCATTCTCGGCTATTTCCAATGATTGCAGTAAGAATATTCTTTAAATAAAAAACGGGCTGTACATTTTTGAAAATATGGCCTGTGTTTTGCATGTCAACAAGTAGAAACGCGATAAAAACGCGCATGGAAAAAGTTACTGCTTTTTTCTGGGTCGCATTTTTTAAAACCTTTCAGGTGCAAAATATATCTGAACGAAATAACGGACACCGGGAGGAAATGGGTATATTGATAATGCGCGTCAAAGGTCAGCCTGTTAAATTGGTAGGATTCAACAACCTGACTAAATCGTTGAACATTAATATCTATGACATTTGTTATGCGCCGTCAAGAATGTCACAGGTATGCTACCTGGACTATATTGATCAACAATATAACTCCGGCAAACTCGAGTCTTTGAGCGATAGCGTGACACAGATTATTAAAGCCCGGCTTGTGCAAGTTTCTTGTCAGGATTATGAGCCGCATGGAGCCAGTGTTGTAACTCTTCTTAACGAACCTCATGGTGATGTGTGCACAGCTTATCACGCGACCCCCAATGTTATTGGCCATCTCGATAAAAGTCATATTGCTATACACACGTATCCTGAATATCACCACAACGCGGGTATGGCCACATTCAGGGTCGATGTCGATGTGGTTACCTGCGGGACAATCAGTCCTCTCAATGCTCTGCAGTACCTTATTGAGAGTTTTAAATCAAAAGTGGTCATTGTCGACTACCGGGTACGCGGTTTCACCCGTGATCAAAACGGGTGCAAGCTGTTTATTGATCATGATATCCGATCTATACAGGATTATATATCCGATGAATTTCTTGATGATTATATAACATACGATGTAAATATTATCTCCAACAACAATTTTCACACGAAGATGCGTAAGAAACAGGTAAATTTGGAAGACTATCTGCTGGACCATGAGACCTCCAGTTTCAACGATGATGAGAAAAAGGATATCGAGAGAGTATTGGAGAATGAGATTCAGGAATTGTTTGAAGGTAAAAATCTCTTCAGGGGAGGAGGACTGATATGAAAAAACAATCTTCCGGATTCAGGCGTGAGGTACGGGAAATACTGAATAATGATATGGGCTTCTTCTATTCCGCAAATGCTCTTCTGGCTGAAGAACAAACACCATATCAGGAAATGGAACTGTTGGAAACTTCCGCCCTGGGTAGAGTCCTGCTCCTTGACGGTATTACACAAATATCGGAACGGTGGGAGTACCGATACCATGAACCACTGGTCCATCCTGCTCTCTTGTCGCACCCGCTGCCACGACAGGTGCTGGTCATTGGCGGTGGTGATGGCGGCACGTTGCGGGAAGTACTTGTGCATAAAACGGTAGAACAGGTTGATTTTATCGAACTTGATGAAGCTGTCGTTCGTCTTGCCCGAAAAGAATTGTCTTCCGTACACTGCGGGGCATTTGACGATCCCCGTGTCCGGATTCAATTTGGTGATGGGCGTTCCTTTGTAGAATCGGCTGAACCTGTATATGACGCAATTATTATGGACATGACAGATCCGGTCGGTCCCGCACGATACCTCTACACTCGAGAATTCTTCCAGGTGGTCTCCGGTATTATGCGTGGTCCGGAAGCTGTTTTCGCTATGCACAGTGGGTCTCCTATTGCCACACCGGCGTTATTCGCCTGTATCGGGCAAACCTTGAAATCGATTTTTTCCATAATCTGTACTTCTTCAACATTTGTTCCAATGTACGGAACACTATGGTCCTTCCGGTATGCCAGCGCTATTTCCAACCCGGCAGTTCTCACTCCAATTGAAATCAATCAGAAAATACGGGAACGGATGACGGTAATCCCTCTTCTTGCCAACGGCATGTTCTGGACGAGTCTTTTTGCGCCCGATCCTATCCTGGCTGAAGCTGAATCCTGTCCGTTTTCACGCGTAATTACCGACCAGGAACCTGATTTTCCGATTGATTGAAACCCTCGCCGGCATAGGGGTCATGGGCCTGATTGCACAGGATGGGGATAAGGCTGTCCGGTGAAAATAGCAACATCTCTGCCGCCATGCATACATTCGTTGTAGACCTTTCCAGGGGATTTGGGTACCAGGGAAAAAAGGAGATGTTGTTGTTACTGAACTACTTGAACCCGAATCGAC
>CAZXVZ010000213.1:0-2126 GCA_964644085.1 uncultured Syntrophus sp.
ATTGTCACGGACAATATGTTCGGTGATATTATAACAGACCTTGGCGCAATGATTCAGGGAGGCATGGGGATAGCCTGCGGTGGAAACATTAATCCTGAAGGTGTTTCCATGTACGAACCTATCGGTGGATCAGCTCCAAAATACACAGGGAAAAATATTATTAATCCACTTGCGGCAATTCTGGCCGGAGGTATGATGCTCGAATTTCTCGGTGAAGAAAAAGGTGCTCAGCTTATTGAACAAAGCGTGCAGCAGGCAATTGGGAAGGAAATCAAGTCGCTCTCCGCAGGCCAGATGGGTTTAGGTACAAAAGAAGTAGGCGACCTGATTGTCGAATATGTAAAAAAGGGATGAGTTTATTGAATAGTGTATAATAACAATAGTTGATTAAATAATATAAGATATAATAGTTTAAAGAATAATATTAACTATCTGATATTAAATATTATAATATTTGTATTTATTTAGACTTAAATCCGTTAGTACTGATAATAGATATTATGTTAACTAATAAAAGTATTTTTTACGGTAACTTTATCAGGGATTATGGGCATGCCCCTCTTACATGCTAATCACCCCAAGACTCTCTTTGAGGCTTGAGTTGCCGGTCCTATTTTTGGGAAGGTCCTCAGCTTCCATACGTGTTTAACACCAGGTGGAAACGTGAGGAGACAGCCCCCAGCAGACTGAACGATTCAGACCTTGTGATTTTTTTACTCTCAAGATCCCCTAATGATTTTCCTTTTAACCTTTTACCTTGTACCTCGCACCTTTACTGTTCCCTATGACCCAACGACTCTATAACTGACGATTTCACGTGCTCATCAAACGAGTTGACAGTTACTTCCTTTGTATGAAACACTATGGCACCATGTCTGATGAAAAAAAGATTTTCCAGGGCGGGATACGGAACGTACTGACTCGTGATTTTGCCCTCGTATACGCTGCTTATGTTGTTTTTGCCATTGCCAACCAGTCACTTTTGCCGGCCATGCCCATTTTTCTTTCAAAATTTGGCTCCAGCGCCCGTGAGATCGGTATCCTCATCGGTGTTTTTGCCATATCATCACTTGTTTTCCGACTTGCGGCAGGAAGGGTTCTCATTAAGTATTCAGAAAAAACCGTCATGATGGGCGGCGCGGTGCTGTCCGCCTTAACATTCTTTGCTCTTATTGTTTTCCGCCCCTTCTGGCCGATCTTCGTCATCAGGATCTTTCAGGGGATTGCTTTCGCGTTTTTAAACACTGCCGCGTTCACATACAGTCTCAATATCATCCCTCCGGCTTATCGGGCGAGAGGCATAGCCTACTACATGATAGCTCCCAACATCGCGACAGCCATCGCGGCTCCGCTTGGTATATTTCTCATCAACCAATATTCATTCACTGCCCTCTTCCTTTTCGGGGCGGGTATGACTTTGTGCGCCTTTTGTCTGCCCTGGAACGTGAAGCGACTCAAAGACAGCACAATCGTTCACCAAGCTCCGGAAAAAGGTAATCAGCTATTTGATAAAACTATTGTTATTCCCGGTTTCACTGGTTTCCTTCACACATTGATCTTCGGAGGAATTACCGCCTTTTTTCCTCTGTACGCAATTCAATGCGGCGTGACGAATCCCGGACACTTTTTTTCCGCCTCTGCTCTTGCGATCATTGCCGGAAGATTATTCGGGGGAAATGTCCTTGATAGTTTCAACAAAGAAAAGATCATCATTACGCTTAGTTCCCTGTCCATTGTGGCCATGGTCATAATCGCGGTTTCAAAGACCCTTCCGATGTTTGTTCTGGCTGGTGTGCTTCAGGGTGTTGGTGTGGCCTTTGTAAATCCGGCGATGATGGCATATTCTTTCGAATATACAGGTTCGTCAAGTGGTACTGTTGTCGCGACCTTCCAGGCTTTGATGGATCTGGGGCTCGCTATTGGACCGCTGGTCATCGGCATTATCCTTCCTTTTACGGGCTATAGCCTGATGTTTGTGTGCCTCGCCGTTATTTACCTTCTCAGCCTCTTTTATTTTCAATTTTATGTGAGAAAGCGTCCAAAATCACCATCACTCCCGGCACGATGAAACCATTTCTAACATATTTTTCCGGAGTGGCCAAAAGAGGACTCGATTCCAAGACACC
>CAZXVZ010000213.1:2226-3437 GCA_964644085.1 uncultured Syntrophus sp.
AATTTAGGTCTATTTGTTCCTTGTTTTGATGAATGCCTTAACCTTTTACCTTGTGCCCTTCATATTCCCTGCGACTTAATCATTGCGACGCAGTTTGCTTTCACATTTTTTAACCTCTAACCTTCTACCTTGTACCTTTTACCTTTCTTATTCCCGACGACTCAACTATGCCACGTGCTCATCAAATGGGTTGACAGTTCCTTCCCTTGTATGAAACACTATGACGCCATGGATAATGAAAGAAGTGTTTCTCAACATAGCGACGACAGATTATTCGGTCATGATTACGTTCTTGTGGTGCTTGCGTTCTTCGCTATTTGCGCTGCCTTTCACGCCCTCACCCCCACCCTTCCCCTGTACCTTTCGAGATTGGGCTCTACCGAGAGAGAAATTGGGATACTTATCGGAATCTTTGCTGTGGCGGCCTTAGTGTCCAGAGTTTTTGTGGGGGGTGCCCTTCTGAAATACCGGGCAAAGAGCGTTATGATGGTCGGCGCTCTCGCGTACATCATCGCTTACCTTGCTTTAATTGTCTTTCGTCCGTTTCTCCCTTTTCTGATCGTAAGGTTTCTCAAGGGGGTCGCGTTCGCGTGCATAGACACAGCGGCTCTCACCTCTATTTTCGCTGTCATCCCGCCGGTATACCGAACGCGAGCACTGGGATACCTCATGCTGGCGCCAAGTCTGGCCATGGCCGTTGCCGCTCCTCTCGGCATGGCCGTCATCAACCGGTATAGCTTCACCACACTTTTCCTTTCCTGCGCGGGTCTTTCCTTCTGCTCATTCCTCATGTTCTGGAAACTTAAAGGACATGAGGTTTCCGTTTCTCATGAGGCTGTTTCAACTCGCTCAGCCCTATATCTCAATCTGAAGGTTGTTGCCCCGGCCATCACGGCCTTCCTTCATCTTTTTATCTGGGGTGCCCTTTCGGCGTTCTTTCCGCTCTACGCGGTTCAGTGCGGGGTGACCAATCCGGGACATTTCTTTTCTTCGATGGCCGTAATGATGGTAGCCGGCAGGCTCTTTGGAGGAAAAATCATGGATACCTGCGATAAAGAGAAGTTCATTGTGGTCTTTCTTCCTTCGATGATGGTGATTCTTGTAATACTCTCCCTGTCAAAAACCCTTCCCATGTTCATTCTTGTGGGAGCATTCTGGGGCATCGGCGTTGCCTTCTTCGTTCCCATAATCATGGCCTATGCCCTTGAGTA
>CAZXVZ010000213.1:3537-4969 GCA_964644085.1 uncultured Syntrophus sp.
TTCTCCGCGAGCCTTCGGCCAGTGGTTTTTCTTGACCAGACAACACAGTTTGTTCATTGTTTTGATAAATGCCTTAACCTTTCACCTTTCGCCTGTACCTTGCGCCCTACCTATTCCCTATCAGCTATGAGTTGCCTTTTCGTTATGCTCTCTGCGGTTTTCGCCATTCACGGTTTTTCATGCGCTTTCTTTCCGTATACCCTCTCGTACGCTGCGCAGTAAGGGCACAGGCCGTTCTCAATGTTCTTCACAAACCAGTAGGCGATTCCGCGCTGTTTTTTCCTGGCATGCGAGCAAACGGGACAGTCAACACAGCGCTGCGCCATTTGTTTGTCTTTTTCAGTGACCGATGTGTTCATTTAATACAGAACCTCCTGATTTGCATAGCTTTTTGTTAATTTAGTCAACTACGTCCCTCCCATCCTTGTTAAGATCACTGTATTCGGTAACATCAATTATGAGTTAACGATCTTTATATCAACACCTGTCGGTAACATTTTTGTGAGGCAATTCGACGGCTCTTTGTTCTTGACATTCTATGCAAAAGCATTAAAATATTAGTGAGCGGTGAGTCCGTTATGGGTTGTTCGAAGTGCTCCCATCCATCGGTTGGCATGAGCTTCGACAAAAAAAGCCCGTAAGGCACGCTCTTTTTTATTTATCCGGTAAATATACGGATATATATTTCACTTTTTCCTTAATAATATCATACCACTGAACTCTTCTCCTTTCATACTTCTCGAACACTGCGTAGGAGAACATATCAACTGCCTGAAGGCCACAGTGCTCTTTTGAGTCAACGTGATAAATATTTAATGGAACAGAAGGATCGATTTTCGACTCAAGTTCTCTGCGAATATAGCTATTGAATTCAACAACTTCTGGTTTACTTTTTGACTTATCAATAGTTAACTCAACCTTCTGTGCAGCATCGTGTAACGGTATTTTATCCAATACTTTCCTGGCTACAAAATTGTAGACACGTGATTTCTCTTTTATTAAATAGTCGTATACTCTTCGCTTATTCAATACCAGAGAATAAATCTCAATCTCTATACCACGAATCTGACGGTAAAAATACTCTTTTACGTCCAGTACTGTTTTTGTCCCTTTTAATTCCTCGACAATTCTTTTTTGTTTACCTTTAGGGTTCAGTTTTCTCTTGAGCGTTTTCTTGACGCCATTGATGAGTGACCGGTTTGCTGCATGGCCTCTCACCGCAAGTATAGTCACTACAAAATACTTCGATGGTTTCTTATTTACGAAATCAAATCCAAGATCGCCGCTTTCATCAAGGTAGAGATAGAGCATTAATTTATTAACCCTTCATTATCATCTTGATAAGCTTTTCCTGTTCAGCTTCGCTTCCAGCACTTCATAATCCCCCAAGTGCGCCCGCATTAGGCTCTTCCAGAGACGGCCATGATTCGGC
>CAZXVZ010000214.1:0-1656 GCA_964644085.1 uncultured Syntrophus sp.
ACCGCCGATGGAGAGGATACCGAGACAGATGAGTTCCCATATTTCTGAAAGGGATTTGATCTTTTCTATGACAGGGACTGATGGCCCCGGAGGTCCAAGCTCGGGCTTGATCATGCAACGTATCAGGATCATGAGGATATAAGAACCCGCTACCATAATGCCGGGGATGATACCGCCTATGAAGAGCTGGGCAATGGAGTTCTCTGTGATAATACCGTATATGAGCAGAATACCGCTGGGGGGGATTAAGCTCCCGATGGGTCCGCCCGCGGCAAGGGCGCCGTTGGCGAGGGCCGTATCGTATTTGTATTCTTTGAGCGCGGGCAGGGCGACAAGGGCCATGGTCACTGCCGTTGCTATGGCAGAGGCGCAGACCGCCCCGAACATGGCACAGGCCACGACGGTTGCCATGGCGAGACCTCCTGGGGTCCTGCCGAACCATTTCCGGGCAATGGCGAAGAGGTTCGCCCCCTGTCCGGTACAGAAAATGACGGTACCCATGAGGGTAAAGAGCGGGATTGTGGCAAAGGTGTAGCTCGATATGAGGTCATAGGGGGTAATGGCCATCTTGGCAATGGCCGCCTGAAAGGGAAGGATCATAGCGAGACCGATAAAACCCACCATGCCCATTGAGACACCGATGGGGAGACCGATGGCCATGACGATAAACAGTACGACAAATCCTAAACCGCCAATAAGTTCCGAACTCATGGCTCACTCCTCCTCAATTCCCTGATGTTTCTGTAGAAATTATAGACGACAATGGCCGCTATGAGGGCAAGGGCGAAGCTCCAGACAGACCTGAAAGGGATAATGGAGATCTTGAGCAGGTCCGTGTGCTCACCGATTTTCGCCTTGTCGATGGTGACCATTATTGTCGCGTAGCATATGGTTCCCCAGAAAACAAAACTGATGACGTGACACAGCTGCTCAAGCCAGAGCTGTGTTCTCTTCTTCAGGTGCGTTGTCAGCATATCCACTGTGGTATATTTTTTCTCTATCTCGCATTTTACGATGGCAAAGGCGGCCACAAGGACCGTGATGGTTTCCACAAGGTCATATGTCCCGGGGATGACACGGCCGAAGATCCTCCAGACGACATTGCCCGTGATAATGAGCATCACCGATATGATAGCTAAAACGCCGATGAAGAGGCCGAAGTCCGATATCCATTTCATGATCTTATCGTATAAATTCATTCATACCTCCGGCGATGCATTTAATCTTGATAAGGAGGCGCCGCCGGGCGCCTCCTTACGTTATTCTCTTTTATTTCGATTGTTACTTGTTATACTGCTTTACAAGACGGCGTGCTTCCTGATAGATCTTCGTGCCGGGAAGGCCTTTCGCGTCGAGAGCCTTGCATTCCACCAGGTTCTCCGCGTCTAATGTGTCTTGATATTTCTTAATACCTGCCGCATCCATCTTCACAAACTGCACACCGGCCTTTACTGCCATTGCTTTACCCTCTTCCTCAGGTACCTTTTGTTCGTTGTGAATAGTTTCTCCATACCAATCTCTGTTAGCATCGAAAACCTTCTGAACATCAGGCGGAAGTTTAGCCCAGGTATCCTTATTCATAGCTCTAGAAACATATATACCCCTGTCCTGCAGAAAATTCTCAGTTTCATACTTGACGGTTTCCGTCAGTTTCAG
>CAZXVZ010000214.1:1756-4923 GCA_964644085.1 uncultured Syntrophus sp.
GGTTTGAACTTGACCTTGCCGTTTGTCTCTTTTTCAATCTTCTCCATCCATTTCTGATCAGCCAATGAATAAGGATGCTGCGGCGCGTAGGGGCTCGCGTACCTCAACTCGATCACCTGGGCCTGTGCCACAATTGCCAGCGCGGGGATCAGCGCGCACAGAAACATCACACCTAATAATACAACCAGTCCTTTTCTTACCTTAATCATTTTCTCCTCCCTTTTTGGTCCCTGCGGGACCAATGTATTTACTTCACTTACACCTTCTCAGCGTCGTGAAGAGTATCTCCAATCTCAAGCATATCATATTCAACTATACAATAGATATTTTTTCTATGGTGCTTTGAATTTTACACCACAGTTTTTTTCTCATCTGTGAATACCGGAATTTTTATTTTTTTCTGTTTTCGCGCTGTCTCTATCATCAGTGAACCATCGGTGAAAAAGTATCATACTATACTATTATACATAATCAGAATAATCAAGATTTTTTTGTTTTAAATGCAACTAAATATATAGGCTGAGCAATGGTCCCCGGTATGTATATTTCAACTCGCCCTATCTCACTCACCTTTTTTTGCTATAAATATAATAATTTTATTGCTTTGCGGTTAATTCATTAGGCACGGACAATAACTTCGTTTCCCCTGACAGCGAACCGTGTATCAAAACCCTGGCTCTTTGTAATTTCTTCCATATATCCTGTTACTTCCGTGAACCGGGGGTCTTTCCGTGTTAAAAATTCTGGCTCTGCCCTCACAGTGAGAAAAGCAGGCAGAAAAGAGACTTTTTTAATGCTTTTCCCCGATATGACGCACTTGACAAGGATGGTTTTTCTCGTATCAGGAGGCATGGGGTATTCTGGGTCAGCATCCCACAAGGGATTGAGGTTCCGAATCTCTTTGTGACGGGTCGTTTCTTTAAGCTCCTTATCGAATTGAAAGGGCAGTTCCAGGGCAAAATTACCGAGGCTGTGAAAAATAACCTTACCTTTATAGACATCAATGCCTTTCAGTATGTGGGGATGATGGCCGACAATGAGATCTGCGCCGGCATCAATGGCCGCGCAGGCTATTTCCTTCGTGTAGTCAGCAACAACAGCGGGAATAAAATGGACCCCCCAGTGCGCTGACACAACGACCAGATCAGCCTTTGCCTTCGCTTTCTTAATATCGTCAACCATTGCCGCCAGATCAGCCCGGTGCGTAAAAGTGTGAACACGGCAGGGCGTGCCCGGTTGATCATGCTCAATCTGTTCATAAAGGGTGAACGCGCGAAGCGGAACACATCCGGGACGGCCTTCGTCAGCCCAGTAAGCCATAGGCAGGACAGAATTGTAGGCAAGAAACGCAATGCGGGTGTCTTTACATGTAATTACTGCAGGTTTCCGCGCCTCATCAATGGTACCGCCGACACCGATAACAGACATTTTTTCTTTTCTCAGCGCTTCAATGGTGTCGAAAAAGGCATCTCTGCCCCAATCCATGCAGTGATTACTCGCGAAAGAGACAACGTGAAATCCGGCCTTGCTCATGGCGCGCGCCCCCGACGGGTCGGCCCGCATAGGGAGCCTTGCCTGAGGAAGGGGTGTGCCACGTGAGGTAAAATTAAGCTCAAGCTGACAGAAATTTACATCTCCTTTTCTGAGAACGGACTTAACAGCGCGGAACATGGAATCCGGGTCATCCCGGTTGGGCCCCACGTCGCCCGCACAATACATAACTATGGTATCTTTCGCCATGTCAGCTCCCTGTTGAGTTTTTATTTCAAACTTTCGTTTTTCACTGTCGGGGCCATATGCCCAAAAACGCTACCGGGTTTTCCCGATCCGGCACCGTATCACCCGCCGTGCAAAGAAATACGTCATGATTTTTTTGCGCCCCTGTTTTATCATTATATCCTGGTTTCTTCCTTTCCAAATCTGTCATCATCGGGTTTTCAGAGATATAATTTTCTTTTAAATCTTTCTCATGAGCTCTCTCATGTCTTCCAGCTCCTCCAGGCGCATCACTGTATCGACCACGCTTTTAAGAGATTTCCGTGAAATCTTCTTTTCGGAATAGGAAGCGCAATTGATGAATTTCGCCACAAGCGATTCATCGTCTACAGGGTTTTTAGGATGACCATAGACAAAATAGATGTTTTTTGATTTCGTTTCGCCGTTTTTCAGCCTTATCTCGGTGTAACCCTGAACAGAATCACCACGATCCGAGTGTTTATCGACCATATACGTAACCTTCTCCGCCATGGTCAGCACATCGGTATTGTTGAGGGCCCGGGGAGTAAAATGATCCAGCGTTACCGTCCCATAAACTAAAGCGGTGGCAACGGTGAAGGGGATACTGAATTTGGCATCGATAGCAACAGTGGGGTGTTGTTTCTTCTCGAGCGGTTCGCAAAGCCTCCTGTTGATGGACTTTTCTCCCACAACAACTTTAATGCTGTCTATGTCTGCAAGCTGTATATTGTGTTCTTTTACGATTGCGAGGGCGCCTTCGACATACGCGTGGGTGCCACGGCAACTCGGCCAGGGTTTGAAAGCGATGTTGGCGCTTTCGAATAGTGTTCCCAGGTCTTTCAACAATATATGGGGGTCATAGTTACCTCTGGCGTAGAGGTTAAAGAATCCGGCCTTACCTTCAAAGGGTTCATCAAAACCTCGAATTCCTTTCTTCGCGAGGAGTGCTGACAGCACACCGGCCTTTGCGCCGAAGCTTTCCCGCACGGCCCTTATGACAGAATTAGGACTGTGGACTATCTCCCCACTGCACGTTGCCTGACAAAGACACAAAGAAAAGGCGTCGACGATCTGTTCCGGAGTCAGTTGAAGCAGCTTCGATGCCGCTGTGGCCGCGCCGAAGGCATCGAGGATTGCCGGATGATACCATCCATACTCAATCAGGTCCTCCTTCAGGGAAAGGCCAAGCCTGCAAGCTATGTCGCTTCCCAGTGTAATTGCCGTAATCAGTTCTTTGCCGCCCGTTATTCCTCTTGATTCGGCAACAGCGAGGGCTGCAGGTATGGCAGCGGCATTAGAATGGACAAGGGCGCCTTCATGCGCGTCTTCAAAATCAAGAGCGTGGGCCATGGAACCATTGGCGAAGGCGGCCATATAGCTGGGGACTTTCGCGTTAAAACCGATGATCGTGCTCTCCTTTTTCCCGCCAC